>JANOQG010000354.1:0-5196 GCA_031422255.1 Actinomycetes bacterium
CAAGCGCCACGACGACACCTTCGCCTACGTCGCCGCCTGGCAGTTCACCGGTGCCGGCAACGCGCCGATCCTTCACAAGGAGCCACTCACTTTCGAGACGCTGAAGCCTTCCGTCCGTTCCTACGCCTGATCCCTTTCCACGAAACCTTTCCCGCCTCACCCGCCATGTCCAAGCAACTCAATCTCACCCTCAAAGTCTGGCGTCAGGACAGCAAGGAATCCGCCGGACGCATCGAGACCTATCCGGCGTCCAACATCCCTGAGGAAGCGTCCTTCCTGGAGATGCTCGACATCGTTAACGAAGGACTGATCGTCCAAGGCAAAGAGCCGATCCATTTCGATCACGACTGCCGTGAAGGCATCTGCGGATCCTGCTCGCTCACGATCAACGGCATCCCCCACGGCAAGGAACGTGGAGTGACCACCTGCCAGCTCCACATGCGGAAGTTCGCGGACGGGGCCGACATCGTCATCGAGCCGTGGCGGGCCACCGCCTTCCCCGTGCTGAAGGACCTCATCGTCGACCGCTCCGCGTTCGACCAGATCGTCGGAGCCGGGGGATACATCACCGCACCCACCGGGGCTGCTCCCGACGCCAACCTCACCCCGATCCCGAAGGACGTCGCCGACGGAGCTATGGACGCTGCCGCCTGCATTGGCTGCGGGGCTTGCGTGGCGGCCTGCCCGAACAGCGCCGCCCAGCTGTTCACCTCCGCCAAGATCAACCACCTCAACCTGCTCCCCCAGGGCCAAGCCGAGCGCTATCAGCGCGTGCAGGCCATGGTCGACACCATGGAGGAGTTCTTCGGATCCTGCACCAACCATGGCGAGTGCCAGGAAGCCTGCCCGAAGGAGATCTCGATCGACTTCATCGCCTACATGAACCGCGACTACGTGAAGGCACAGCTCAAGAACCGCAAGCTGCTCTCGCAGGACTGACGGGACGCCGCCGCGGGCCTTAGAGCTTGCCGTCGGGGTGAATGACCTCGTCGACCACATCGTGGAGGCGTGGCTCAACGAGGTCGTGAGCGACGTCGATCAGCATGCTGTGGCGCTTCTCCTTGCGGGCCTTGAGCAGCTCAAAGGCGATGGGCATGCAGGAGATGGCGACGACCATGAGAATGGCCAGCTCGAGGTTCTGCTCGATCACATCTACCTGGCCGAGGAAGTACCCGAGCAAGGTGACACCGAAGGCCCAGATCGTGCCTCCCACAAGGTTCCACCGCACGAACGTGCTGTATCGCATGCGGCTGACCCCGGCCGTGATCGGCGTGAAGGTGCGCACAATGGGGACGAACCGCGCCAGCACGATGGCGCGAGGGCCGTGCTTGTCGAAGAAGGCTTGCGCCTTCTCCACGTTGGCCTGCTTGAAGAAGCGGGAATCGGGCCGGCTGAACAGCGCCGGGCCCACCCGTTGCCCGATGATGTAGCCCACCTGATCACCGACGACGGCGGCGACCCAGACGCCGACGAGCAGCGGTGCAAGCGAGAGGTGCAGGCTCTCGCTCACGCTGGAGGGACTCGAGGCGAGGAAGCCCGCAGTGAAGAGCAAGGAATCGCCGGGCAGGAAGAAGCCGATCAGCAGCCCAGACTCAGCGAAGACGATGAGGAAGATGCCCAGCAGCCCAAACGTCTCGATGAGGTTCGTCGGGTTCAGGGAGTCGAGCAGGGCGAGCATCCGGGGAGGCTAGGTCTCGGGGGATGGCCCGGTCAGGTCGACGGTTGGTTCCACTCAGTCCAGCCCACACCCGCACGGCCATCGGCACACTCGAAGCGGCACAGCGCACGCGGGAACCGTGCATGGCGTGGTCCGGAGCCGTCGTCGTCCACCAGATGCACGGGGCTGAACGCCACCGGCTCGACCTGGAGGTCGAGCTCGCCGCAGGTCAGATGAGCACGCGTCGGGAAGCCGTGGTCGCCGAGCTCCTCGTCGGCCGTGCACGAGGCGATCTGCTCGGGCCGGCCACCTGGAGCTTGCACATACCCCGGAGCGAAGTCCTCCAGCCCGGGGATGCGCACGCGGGTGGTGTGAAAACGAGTTCCATCGTCGAGGCCGCCCGCCGTCCACATCCAGCCGACGCTCCACCAATCTCGAACGCCCCACGAGTGGTCGCGCTGGCCAATGCCCTCGAAGTCGATGACCTCGTCGCCCACGAGGATCTCACCGTGGACCGTGCAGGGCACCTCGTAGCGCGTGGCCCCGATCCAGGGGTACACGCCGCCATCCGTCTCCCACTCGAGATCGAAGCCGAACGGCACGCGATCGCCGCGGAGGTCCCCGTAGACCTCAGAGGGATCGTCGACCCCGACTGCAAAGGCTTCGCAGCCGAGACTCATGTGCTCGAACGGCGTCTCGACGGTGTGGTCGGCCCAAAGACCGTCGGCGCGGATCTCGAGCGAGCCGGCCTTCGGCAGCGACACCTCGTGGTCGATCACGGTGATCAGCGGACGGCCCTCGCCCACGAGACACGCCCAGTACCAAGCCACGCCGAGGTTGGGATAGAGCCCGAGACGCACGTAGCCGCCAAGGGTGCCCTCGCGGTTGGTGAAGTCGAAGTACCAAGACTCGCCCCAGAGGCGCTCGTCCCCGGGCGTGTGCGCCTTCTCATCGCGGGCGGACAGCGCCACCTGGTTCGGGAGATCGGTCATCCATCCTCCGGGTAGAGGTCGTAGTAGGCCTCGTCCTCGGGCACGCCGCCGTTGTCGCCCTCCATGGCCGACATCAGCGCGTAGATCGGCTCGGGCACATCGCGCGGCACGCTCCAGTCGAGCTGGTCGGCCACGCCCGCGAGCTCAGCAAAGGGCCGCAGGAACGTGAAGTAGACGTAGGCGCCCGCCCTGATCTTGTCGTCACGGCTCATCGCCGCGATGTTCCGATAGTGCTGGCTCTGGGCCTTGCGCACCGATGCCACGATGCCGTCGTGCTCATCAGCGGGAACAGGTCGTAGCTCGCCCGGCGGAAGACCGTCGGTGGTGAACAGACCAAAGCCCACGAGACGATCGAGGTAGTCCTCGGGGGTGTGGTTTGACGTCCCGAAGTCGGTGAAGGTGCTCGCCACATCGTCCAGCACCAACGCCGCCGTGAGGTGGTGATACGGCACATCTGCGGCGACCTCTGACCAAGGGAAGTCGCCATGGGCGAGGCGATAGAAGTCGCGCGCCAACAGGGTGCGCTTGCCCTCGCCAGGCACCACATACGGCCCCGTGTCCCCGTAGCCCGCACGCGTGTCGAAGTACATCAGGAACAGGTGGTTCACGAGCGTCGCGTTGAAGCGCTTCACGCTGGCTCGGTGGTCGTCATCAGCGATTGGCATGACCCCGGCGAGCAGCGTCGACACGGTGGCATCGTCGTAGATCAACGACGTGCCCGAGTCCCATGCTTGGCGCGTGCCATCCCCCCGATAGGCGAGAGCGGCCCGCTCCCAGAAGTCGAGCACGAACGCGGTGTCCTCTGGGCGGTCTGCCGCCGGGTCGATCATCCCGAGGATCTTCCGCCCGAGCAGGAAGAAGTTCGAGATCGACCACAGATAGCAAGGGTCGACCTGGCAGCCGGGGCGACGGGCTCGCCGCCCGATCTCTTCCGCGGGCATCGCCGCATCGATGGTGCGCATCATGTCGGGGTAGCGAAGGAACGACTCTGCGCAGGCCACCACGATGTAGGCCGTCACCGGAATGAGGGCGCTCTCCAACGACGTGCGCTCCATCGTGAGCGCCTTCGAGATGGGGGCGTGGTAGCCGATCAGGCGATTGGCCTGACCGACAGGGTCGATGAGCTCAGCCACGAAGGATGGCGTCGCCGCCGGAGCAATCGAGCTCCACCTCCGAGCCCGGCTCGGGTTCTTCCGCGCTGAAGGAGCAGCCCATCACACAGGGCACCTGGAACTCACGACTGACGATCCCGATGTGGCTGCGCACGGTGCCACTCGTGCAGATGATGGCCGTCAGCTCGTGGTAGATCGGCGCCAGGAACGTCGCGCCGGCATCCCGTACGAGGGCAACGACCCCCTCGGCGCCGTTGTCCATCAGGTCCAACACATCGTCGGGGCCCGTCAGCGGCGTGAACCGACCCCGCACGGGAACGTGGTCGAACACCTTGGCCCCCCGGCCGATCTCGTCCATGAGGTGGGAACCTAGCGGCCGCTCGCGGCGATAGCGTCAGCCGGCGTGGCCAAGTTCCTCACGCAAGCCTGGATCGACGAGCTCGATGCGGCGAGCAGCGCTGTCTCGAGTCCCCCCCACCTCCGTGTTGTGGTGCAACAGGTCATCACGGGCGATGGCCCGGATGTGGCGTACGCAATCGAGATCGCTGACGGCGGAATGCGAGTCCGGGCCGGGCGCAGCGACTCGTCCGACATCTCCTTCACACAAGACCGAGCCACCGCTGCCGCCATTGCTCAGGGCACGCTCTCCGCCCAGGTGGCATTCATGGATGGCAGGCTGCGTCTCGGCGGAGACCTGCGGTCGGTGCTTGCCCACGCCGGCGACCTGGCTGCGATCGACGACGCGTTCGCCGCCGTGCGGGACGCCACGACCTGGTGACGCAGCGTGCCTGAGCTCCCGGAGATCCAAGCCCATGCAGAGCGACTCGGTGCCGCCTACGCGGGAACGTCCCTCGAACGGTTCAGCCCGCTGGCCTTCACCGCACTCAAGACCGCGGTTCCACCTCCCGATGCCGCCTACGGGCACGCGCTCGTAGCTGTCGGCCGGCGCGGCAAGCACCTGCTGCTCGACTTCGGTGTTGTCACCTTCGTCGTCCACCTGATGCAAGGTGGCCGCCTCAAGCCGGACGAGAAGCAGGCCCTCAAGCCGCGCAACGGGCAGGCCCGCTGGACCTTCGCCGACGGACGAGCCCTGCTTCTCACCGAGGCCGGGTCCGAGCGCAAGGCCGGGGTGTGGGTGGTGGATGGCGCTCCTGAGCAGCAGGCTCCGCTCCTCGGGTTGGGTCCGGATGCCGACCAGGTCGACCAGGCCGCCCTGCATGCCCTGTTGCGCGAGCACGGGATGCGGCTGCACGGGTTCTTGCGCGACCAGCACCTCGTGGCAGGCCTTGGGCGCCTCCTGGCCAACGAGATCTGCCACCGAGCGCGGCTGTCGCCCTTCGCAAGCACGGCCAAGCTCGGCGATGTCGAGACGCGGCGTCTGCTGACTGCCATGCACGAGTGCATCGCCGAGGGGATCGCCTACGAACGCGGCCTC
>JANOQG010000355.1:0-5986 GCA_031422255.1 Actinomycetes bacterium
GGCGATCCGATCGCACGCCAGATGGTCAACTTCGTCTACCTGGTGGGCGATCGAGAGACTGGCGAGGCCGTCGCGATCGACCCCGCGTACGACATCCCCGGCCTGCTCGACGTGCTCGAGGCCGACGGGATGCGCCTCACCGGCGCGCTCGCCACGCACTACCACCCCGACCATGTCGGGGGATCGATGATGGGCCACTCGATTGCGGGGGTGGCCGAACTGCTTGCGCTGGCCCCGGTGCCGATCCACGTCCAGGAGGCCGAAGTCCCCTACGTCACCCGGGTGACTGAGTGCGCCGAGTCCGACCTCGTGGCCCACGTCAGTGGCGACACCGTCATGGTCGGTCAGATCCCGATCGAGCTGATCCACACGCCGGGCCACACCCCTGGTAGCCAGTGCTTCTTCGTCGATGGCTGCCTCGTCAGCGGCGACACGCTGTTCCTGGAGGGGTGCGGGCGCACCGACCTCCCCGGCGGCGACCCGGCCGCTCTCTACGACAGCCTCACCAACAAGCTCGCCAAGGTGCCCGACGACGCCATCCTGTTTCCCGGCCATCTCTACTCTGCGGAGCCCTCGGCCACGATGGCCGACACTCGCAAGTGGAACTTCGTCTTCAAGCCCAGCTCCGAGCAGGAGTGGCTGGCCATGTTCGGTCGTTGAGGGCATGACCACCTTTGCCCTCGTCCACGGCGCCTGGCACAACGCCACGTGCTGGCACCCGACAGCGTCGGTCCTGCGTCAACGGGGGCACGAGGTCATCACGATGGACCTCCCATGCACCGATCCCGCCGCCGGGCTCGAGGAGTACGCCGCGACCGTGCTCGATGCCATCGGCGACGCGCCCGACGTGGTTCTCGTGGGCCACTCGCTCGGCGGGCTCACCGTGCCGATCGTCGCATCGCGCCGACCCGTGCGCGAGCTCGTGCTGTTAGCCGCCCTCGTGCCGAGGCCGGGTGTGTCGATGGCCGACGACGTCGCTGGGATCCCCGATGTGTTCACCGCCCAGTGGGCCACCTACAGCGCCGCGCAGACCACGGACGAGCGGGGCGCCGCCGTGTGGCAGCCAGAGGCCGCCGCCGAGGTCTTCTACCACGACTGCTCGCCCGAACATTCGGCCGACGCCGTCGAGCAACTGCGCGCGCAGGCATGGACACCAGCACTCCAGGCCAGCCCGCTCACCGCGTATCCGCAGGTGCCCGTCCACGCCATCGTGTGTGCGGAGGACCGTTGCCTCCAGGCGGACACCTGTGCTCGGCTCGCCGAGGAGCGATTCGGCGCCCGCGTCACTCGGCTCGGCGGAGGACACAGCCCGATGATCGCTCAGCCTGAGGCGTTGGCGGACGCCCTCACCAGCGGACTCACGTGAGCCGAGGTCGCTTCGGGCTCCTGCTGGCGGTGTTGTCTCTCGCGCTTGGAGTCGCGTCGTTCGCCGGCGTGTATGTGGTCCTCGACGCCACCGCCGATTCCTCACCTAACGGCGACAGATCCAGCGACACCACCGCCGCTCCCTCTACGACGACAACCACCGTGCCTGGCACCCTGGCCACCCCGACCTTCGTCGTGGTCGTGAAGTCCGAATCCGACGAAGCCGCGGCGCAGGTGACCCGTGACGAGCTCACCGAGAGCGGATACGACTCGGGCGTGCTTCGTTCCGACGACTACCCATCGCTCGAGCCCGGGTACTGGGTGTCCTACGTCGGCCCCTTCCCCGCTGTCGCCGAGGCCGAGGCGGCCCGGGCCGACCTCGTCGCCGATGGCTACACCGCCGCCTACGCCCGCTGCGTCGGTTCCGTGGAGGAGTGCTAAGCGGATCGGCGAGCAGATCCTGTAGACCGATCGGGTGCTGCTCAACTCGACCCTGCCGACTCCAGTGCAGCCGATGGATCGGCTTGGCGAGGCGATCGGGCTCGCGCCCGGGCGGCTCTGGGTCAAGCGAGACGACCTCACCGGGCTCGCGGGCGGCGGCAACAAGGTGCGCAAGCTCGAGTACCTGTGCGCCGACGCGTTGGCGCAAGGGTGCGACACCCTCGTGACGGGCGGAGGCCGGCAGTCCAACCATGCCCGCCTCACGGCGGCGGCGGCCGCGGTGCTCGGGTTGCGCTGCAGGTTGGTGCTCGGTTCCGACCCACCCGAGACCGCCACCGGCAACGTTGTGCTCGACCACCTCCTCGGCGCCGACATCGTGTGGGCCGGCCCGCTCGGCTACTACGCGCTCGAAGCGGCGATCGATGCGGAGGCGGCGCTCATCGCAGAGGCCGGCGGTCGTCCCTATGCGATGCCGCTGGGAGGGGCATCCACCGTCGGGCAGCAGGGGTACGTGGCGGCCGCGCTCGAGCTGCGCGAACAGCTTCCCGACACCTCGCTCATCGTCGTTGCCGATGGCACCGGCGGCACCCACGCTGGCCTCGTGGCGGGGTGGGGCTCGCACAACGCGGTGCTCGGCGTAGATGTGGGAACTCGTCCGGATCTCGATGTCACCGTCCCACGTCACGCGCTCGAGGCCGCTCAGCGGGCGGGCCTTCGTCCCCCCGACGGCGCCTGCCAGATCGACCACTCCCGCTACGCCCCGGGCTACGGCGAACCCAACCCTGGAGCCCGCGAGGCGCTCGACCTCGCGGCACGGCTCGAGGGCCTCCTCCTCGATCCCGTGTACTCGGGCAAGGCCATGGCCGGTCTGCTGGCCGCTGCTCGCGAGCACCGCTTGCCCCTCGACGGCACGATCGTGTTCTTGCACACGGGCGGGATGCCAGCGCTCTTCTCCCCGCGCTACGCGAGCTGGATCGAGCACGGCACGTGATCGAGGTCCGCGTGGCTACGGCCGACGACGTCGATGCCCTCGTAGGCCTACGTGCGTCGTCCCACGAGGAGCGCCGCGAGGTCCACCCCGATGCATCGTTCGCGTCGCGATTCCACACCTGGTTCGCTGCCGAGGCCCGACAGCGCACGTTCTGGCTCGCGAGCGCCGGAACCGAACCCGTCGGCATGACGAACCTCCTCACCTTCGAGCGCATGCCCGGCCCGGACATCGACGCGGGGCGCTGGGGCTACGTCGGCAACATGTACGTGCGTCAGGCGCACCGTGATCGGGGGGTCGGCACCTTGCTCCTACGCGCGTTGATCGCTCATGCGGATGCGCATGGCCTCGAACGCGTCGTCCTCAGCCCTACGGAGCGGAGCATCCCGTTCTACCGCCGAGCTGGCTTCGACAGCGCCGACCAGCTGCTCCTTCGGCCCCGACCCTGACCTCGCGCGGGCATCCCGCGCGGCCGGAGCGCGAGCGGTGTGCCAGCATCCGGCCATGCCGCACCCCGCTGCCGAGGTCGAAGCCACCCTGGCGCGCTACGTCGCCGTTCGAGAAGCCATCGAGGCCGGCGATCAGACGTGGTCCGACCTCGCGCAGTTCTTCACCGACGATGCCGTCTACATCGACCCAGCATGGGGACGCATCCAAGGCCTTGCCACGATCCGGGAGTTCTTCGTCGAGAGCATGACGGGACTGGAGGACTGGCGATTCCCCATCTTGTTCACGGCGATCAACGCTGACGATGTCGTGACCGTGTGGCAGCAGATCGTGCCCGGTGAGCGAACGGACGGCCACCCGTTCGTGCAGACCGGCGTGTCCATCCTCCGATACGCCGGACACGGAAAGTTCTCCTTCGAGGAAGACCTGCTCAACATGGCGCACGTCCTCGAGGACCTCGCGGCCAGCGGGTGGCGTCCCGGGCCCGGCTTCAACGCTCCACCCCGCAATCCCGACCGCAACGTCTCGCGCCCGGTGGCGGCGGTGGCGGCGGAGGCGGCGGGAGCTGGTAGCAACGCAACGTGATGCCACCGGCCAAGGGGCGCTCAGGCCGCGGTGCTAGGAGTCGGGGCCACCGAAGCGCTCCTCAAGCTCGGCGCGCTGCTCGTCGGTCACCTTGGCGAACAACACCGGCGGAATGCTCACCGGGTGGCCGGGGGCAAGGGCCGTCAGCTCGTCAGCGATGTGATCAGCCTGCGGCCACGTCGGGTCCCCGGCACCCAGTGCGCTCAGCACGGTGGCGGACGAGGTCGGGATCACCGGAGCGGCCAGGACCGCCAGAACCCGGACGAGGTTGATCACCGTTCGGAAGATCACGGCCGCGGCCTCCGGGTCGGCCTTCACCACCTTCCAGGGCTCACTCTGCTCCCAATAGGTGTTGGCCAGCGACCAGCCGCGTCGTAGCTCGTTCGCCGACTTCCGGAGCTCCTTCCCGGCAAGCAGCGCCGTGTACGAGCCAACGATCTCGGCAAGATCGACGGCCACCTGCCGCTCGCGCTCGCCGGGTTCTCCCCCCACCGGGACGACCGCGCCGTAGTGCTTGGCTGACAGGGTGAGGCAGCGATTCACGAGGTTGCCGAAGGAGTCGGCCAAGTCCTTGTTCACAGCAACGCTGAAGCCATCCCACGTGAAGCTGGAGTCGCTGGACTCGGGCGCGTTCGCAAAGAGGTACCAGCGCCAGAAGTCGGCGGGGAAGGTGTCCAGGGCTTGGTCCATGAACACGCCTCGGCCCTGGCTCGTGGAGAACTTGCCTCCGTAGTAGGTGAGCCAGTTGAAGCCCTTGATCTGATCGGCCCGCTTCCACGGCTCGCGCGAGCCAATGAGGGTCACCGGGAACGACACCGTGTGGAACGGCACGTTGTCCTTGGCCATGAACTGCGTGTACTCGACGTCGTCAGCGTCGTACCACCAGCTCCGCCAGTCGCGGTGCTCGGCGTCGAGCGCCGCCCACTCCGCCGTCGCAGCGATGTACTCGATGGGGGCATCGAACCAGACGTAGAACACCTTCTTCTCGAACCCCGGCCGGTCCACCGGTACGCCCCAGTCGAGATCGCGTGTGATGCCACGGTCGTGAAGGCCCTCGGTGATCCACTTGCGAGCGATCGACAGGGTCAGCGGGGGCCAAACGTCGGCGTGGGCTTCGATCCAGGCTGCCACCTCGTCGGCGAGCCGCGACTGCAGGAGGTAGAGGTGCTTGGTCTCCCGTACCTCGAGATCGGTGCTTCCCGAGATCGCCGACCGGGGTTCGATGAGATCGGTGGGATCGAGCACCCGGGTGCAGTTCTCACATTGGTCGCCGCGAGCGTTCGTGTAGCCGCAATGGGGGCAGGTGCCAACGATGTAGCGGTCGGGCAGGAAGCGCCCGTCGACCGGGGAGTACACCTGCTTCGTGGTGCGCTCCTCGAGGTAGCCCTCCTCATCGAGGCGCTTCGCGAAGTGCTGGGTGAGCTCGTGGTTCTCGGGTGACGAGCTCCGCCCGAAGTGATCGAAGCTCAGCCCGAAGCGAGCGCCGATGTCGGCCTGCACCTCGTGCTGGATGCGGCAGAACTCACTGACCTCGAGCCCAGCCTCCTTGGCGGCCAGCTCAGCCGGCGTGCCGTGCTCGTCGGTGGCACAGATGAACAAGACCTCCTCGCCCTGGAGGCGGAGGTACCGGGCATAGATGTCGGCCGGCAGCTGCGATCCCACCAGGTTGCCGAGGTGCTTCACCCCGTTGATATAGGGAAGCGCGCTGGTGATCAGGTGCCTGGTCATGGGCTCCGCAGGCTACCGGTACGCCCCACGTAGGCCGGCAGGAGAACCAAACGAGCACGGACGCGCGACAAGCGGGACGATGGTGACTGTGCGGACGGATGCAGAGCTTCTCGCTGACATCGCCGCTGGCGATCGCGCCGCCTTGCGCGACCTCCACGATCGTCACGCCCCCTGGGTTGCCGCTCGTCTGCGCCGTCGCTGCGCAGATCCCGATGTTGCCGCCGAGGCGGTACAAGACACCTTCGTCGCCGTCTGGAAGGCCGCAGCGCGCTGGGACGGACGCGGCGAGCCAGCAGCTTGGATCTGGGGCATCGCCATCCGACGGCTCATCGGCGTGCTGCGGAAGCGCAATCGATGGACACCCGTGACGTCCGGGGGTCACGCCAAGGACGACGTGATGGTGGCCGCAGAGGAGCAGGTGCTCATCAGCAT
>JANOQG010000356.1:0-4385 GCA_031422255.1 Actinomycetes bacterium
CATCATTCGCCCGAGGTGCTCGGGGATCGCATCGAGGGCGTCGGCCACAAGCTCCTCGAAGCGCTCCTCTGAGACGTCAACCACGAGAGGCAGCGTAGGGTCGGGCGGGATGGATCCGGAGGAGCTGCTCCACGGGCTCGACGACGCCCAACGCGCCGCGGTCACCTCGGCGGCGATGCCGCTGGTGGTCCTCGCGCCCGCCGGATCTGGAAAGACGCGCGTGCTCACCCGCCGGATCGCCTACCGGGTGGCCACGGGCGAGGCCGACCCTCGCCACGTGCTGGCCATCACCTTCACCCGCAAGGCCGCTGGAGAGCTCGGTGACCGGCTGAGGAACCTGGGGCTCCACAACGACCCCACCACCGGCACCTTCCACGCCGTGGCGTGGGGTTCCCTGCGCACGCGCTGGGCGGATCGGGGCCAACCCGCTCCGACGTTGCTCGACCGCAAGGGGCGTGTCCTACGCGAGATCGCTCCGGTGGTGCCCGGCAAAGACAAGCGTTCCGTGGCGGCAGACCTCGCCACCGAGATCGAGTGGGCCAAGGCCCGCATGGTGACCCCGGACACCTACCCGGACGCGCTCCGGGCGGCTGGCAGGCGGCCAACGCTGAAGCCCGACATGATCGCCGAGGTCTACGCGGCCTATGAGCACCGCAAGCGGCGCGGCGGCCTGGTGGACTTCGACGACCTCCTCGCGCTGTGTGCTCGAGCGCTCGAGGACGACGACGCGTTCGCGGCTGCCCAACGCTGGCGGTTTCGTCATCTCTTCGTCGATGAGCTCCAGGACGTCAACCCGCTCCAGTTCCGCCTGCTGGAGGCTTGGCGAGGCGACCGGTACGACGTCACCGCAGTGGGCGACCCGCAGCAGGCGATCTACGGCTGGAACGGTGCCGACGCCGGCTTCCTTCTCGACATCCATCGCCACTGGCCACCCGCCGAGGTGA
This sequence comes from Actinomycetes bacterium, assembly GCA_031422255.1. Taxonomy (GTDB): domain Bacteria; phylum Actinomycetota; class Acidimicrobiia; order Acidimicrobiales; family VFJN01; genus VFJN01. Next base: position 945 of record JANOQG010000356.1, read on the forward strand.
TCGAGCTCCAGCGCAGCTATCGATCGACCCCGGAGATCCTCGAGGGAGCGGCCGCTGTGCTGCGAGGCGCCAAGCAGGCCGCGAGAGCGATCGAGGCGACCCGAGCAGGGGGGCCGCCACCGCACCTGAGCGGGCACGCGGACGACCGAGCCGAGGCCATCGCCATCGCGCGGGCCGCGCGGCTTGCCCACGCTCCAGGGCGACCCTGGGCCGAGCAGGCCGTCCTCGTGCGCACCCATGCGCAAACCCACCTCATCGTCGAAGCACTGCGGGAGAACGGCATCCCGCACCGCGTGCGCGGCGGGGCGGCCTTCCTCGACCGCGGCGACATCCGTCGGGCGCTTCGGGACCTGCGCTCCTCCACCGTCCCTCTTGGCACTGCGCTGGCCGACCTCGAGCTTCTCCAGGATGACCACGGCCCCAGCGACGACGACCTCGACGCGGGTCTGCTCTCCGACGACGACGCTCGGGCCATCGTGCTGGAACGGCACGCGGACGAGCGCGCGGCTCTGGGTGCACTGCTCAGGATGGGGAGGGACTACCTGCGACTCGACCCGGTGGGGCGAGCCGACAGCTTTGCGCGATGGCTGTCAGCCACCGTGCAATCGGAGGGCGACACCGCCGGACCAGACCGAGACGCCATCGACGTCGCCACATTCCACGCCGCCAAAGGCCTTGAGTGGGCAGTCGTGCACCTCGCTGGGGTAGAGGACGGCTACGTGCCCATCGCCCATGCTCGCACTGCGGCTGCCCGCGCCGAGGAGGCTCGACTGCTGTACGTGGCAATGACCCGTGCCCAGCGAGACCTCCGCATCACCTGGGCCGACCACCGCACGTTCTCCGCACGGGTCGTCGAACGACGCCGCTCACCCCTCCTCGACCCGCTGCTGGCTCAGAACAGTGCGCGCCCACCGCTACCTGAAGCTGGAGCAGTCATTGCTCCGCCCGTTCCCGACTGGACCGAACAGGTCGCCGAACAGCGCGATCGCCTCCTCGCAGCGAGCGTGGGCGAGGCCCCCGGGCTGGAGTCGCTCAAGGCCTGGCGCGACACCGCAGCACGAGCCGCTCGCATCGATCCCGACGCCGTGCTCCCCGACCACGTGCTCGCTCGGATCGTGGCAAGGCAACCCGCCAACTTCGACGAGCTCGGCGCCGTGAGGGGCGTCGGTGTCATCCTGGCCCGACGGTTCGGCGCTGCGATCCTCCGTGCCCTCGCCCTCGACACTGCCGACACCGGAGGCGCCGCGTGAAGTTCCGCATCCAGCAACGATTCACCGGGACCCCAGACAACGTCGCCCGGGCCTACGCCGACCCCGACCTCTACGTTGCACTGCAGCAGCTCCCGAAACCGTCGAAACCAGAGGTCGTTTCCCACGCCGTTGACGGCGATGTCGTCACGCTGGAGGTCCGCTACCGGTTTGCGGGCGAGCTCTCCTCCGCCGCCCGCGCCGTGATCGATCCGAATCGCCTCACCTGGGTCGAACGGTCGGTCCACGATCTATCAGCCCGCGTCACCACGTTCACGATGCTGCCCGACCACTACGCAGATCGCTTCCGATGTTCTGGCACCTACCGATTCGAGGCTGCCGAGCCCGGCACGCTCCGACACGGCGACGGCGACCTACGGGTGAAGGTGCTCCTCGTCGCCGGAGCGGTGGAGGGAGCAATCGTGTCCGGGTTGAAGGAGCACCTGATCGACGAGGTGGCCATCGTCAACAGCTTCGTGGCCGAGCACCCGATGCCCTAGCCGCTCGATTCGCCGGCGAGCTTCTCGTCGCGCTGCGCCCGCATGTTGGCAAACCGACCGAAGTCGATCGAGATGAACAGCCCTTCGGCCTCGGCGCAGAGCACGTCGCCCGCCCAGAGCTCCCCGGTGGTGTGAATCTTCCGTCCGTCAACGAGCCCGAGACGCCCCACGAAGCGCAGCTCGGTCTCGAGCGGCGTGGGTTTGCGGTAGTGGATCGTGAGACGTCCGGTCATGCCCGGCGAGCCGGAGAGCGATTGCGTGGAGCCAAGCACTTCGTCGAAGGCCGCCGCCACGTAACCGCCGTGGACGCATCCAGGAGGGCCTTCATATGCCGCTCCGAACGTGGCCCGACCAACGATGTGGTCGTCCTCCAGCCAGAGCTCGATCGGCGGAGCGAGCGGATTGGCGCGACCAAGCATCGGGCTGTGATCGAAGAAGGCAAACGGCTCGCCAGCGTTGGCCGACTCGGCGAAGCCCTCGTACATCGACTTGTGCGTGTGCTTGCTGAACCGCTCCACCGCGCGTTCAAGGTCGTCGGCAGCCGCTTCGATCACGTCGATCGGCGCACTGGTCTGGACCATGCGGTGGAGAACCCCGCGGATGCCGTCGGCCACTCGGAACAGCGCCAGACGGCGCGGCGACGGCGGCAGGTCCCGAAGCCTCTGCATGGCGGCCGGCCAACCCCCCGAGCCTGGAGTGCTGCTCGCTGTGTTCGACAGCTCTTCGAGGTCGTCACCAGATGTACCCATTCAGATCTCCATCAGCTCGACGACGAGGGGCGCGTGATCTGAAGGCTGCTTCCCCTTCCGGGCGTTGCGATCGATCAACGCCCACTGCACGCGCTCAGCCAGCGAGGGTGAGCCGAGGATGAGGTCGATGCGCATGCCAACTCCCTTGTGGAAGTTGCCCGCTCGATAGTCCCACCAGGAGTACAGCCGGTCGGTGTTTGGGTGTGCGTCGCGGAACACGTCGGTGAGTCCCCAGTCGAGGAGCTTCGCGAGTGCATCTCGTTCGGGGAGGCTGACGTGCGTGGCGCCGAGGAGGTCGGCCGGGTCCCACACGTCGCGATCCGTCGGCGCGATGTTGAAGTCGCCGCACACCGCAACTGGCAAGGGACCTGCGGCAGTGGCATCGAGGTGGGCGAGCAGTCGCTCAAGCCAGCCGAGCTTGTAGTGGTAGTGGTCATCGTCGAGGGCACGACCATTCGGCACATAGGCGCTCATCACGCGCATGCCACCGCACGTAGCCGTGAGCAGCCGAGCCTCGGGGTCGGCGGCCTCACCGTCGCCAAAGCCAAGGACGACATCGTCCAGTCCGACTCGGCTCAGGATCGATACGCCATTCCATCGACCCTCGCCGTGATGGGCGCTCTCATACCCGAGGGCCGCAAACGCCATCGCGGGAAAGGCCGCATCGGCGAGCTTGGTCTCCTGTAGACAGAGGACGTCGGGCTGGCACTCGACCAGCCATTCCTCCACTCGCTCAAGCCGGGCTTTCAGCGAGTTCACGTTCCAGGTCACGAGGCGCACGCCTTGGAACCTAACCAACTGCTCAGCGCAACCCGACCGAGTGGGGGTGGCCCGACAACGTCGGACCAGCCCCGCTCGGTGCAGGTGGCACCCCGGGCGTCGCCGGGGAACCGGTCAGCGCTTCTTCGTAGCCTTGCGGGCGACGGCCTTCTTCTTCTTGGCCGG
>JANOQG010000357.1:0-4961 GCA_031422255.1 Actinomycetes bacterium
TCGACGACCCGCAGTGCACCCCGGAAGACGTTGCGTACCTGCTCCGAGCCATCAACGCCGCAGTGTCCGAGCCCCTCACCGAGGCCGACGTTGTCGGCACCTGGGCCGGCCTTCGCCCGCTCGTGAAGGCAGCCACCAGCGGTCGCACCGCCGACCTCTCCCGGCGGCACAAGGTTGCGATCTCCGAGCACGGCGTGATCACGGTCACTGGCGGCAAGCTCACCACCTACCGAGAGATGGCGGAGGACACGGTCGACGCAGCGATCGAACACCTTGATGGTCTTCCCCGCTCCGCCCGCAAGTGCCGGACCGCGAAGCTGAAGGTGCGGGGCGCTCAGGCCGTCGACTCGAGGGCAACCGGCCAACGACGCCACCTCGCTGATCGCTTCGGCACCGAGGCGCGGGTGGTGCAGGCCCTCATCGACAGCGACGCATCACTGGGTGAACCGCTCGTTCCCGGTCTCCCTTACCTGAAGGCGGAGGCGATCTACGCCGTCCGCCACGAGATGGCCACCACGGTGGATGACGTGCTCGCACGCCGCACCCGCGCTCGACTCCAAGCGCGCGACGAGACGGCGGGAGTCGCCGAAGCAGTCGCGCTCCTGATCGCGCCCGAGCTCGGTTGGTCGGCCGACACCGCCGGGCAACAGGCAGCGGCATACGTTGCGCTCATCACCGCCGAGCGCGCCGCCCCCAGCCTCCAGCCCAGCGGCTCCCTTCCCCAGGAGATGGCCCCATGAACGCGCCACACCCGCTGCCCACCCCGGGCCCCGGCGCTCCCACCCCGCCCATCGCGCTGCGCGATGGCGGGAAGGCGGCAACTGCCCGCCTCGACGGTGCCTTCGTGCCCGTGCCCGCGGCAGTGGTGGATCGGCTTGCGGCCATCGCCCCGACGACGGTCGATGGCGACCTCATCGGTGAGGCCAGCCGCGACTGGTGGCCCCAGGCAATGATCTGGGCGCTCGACGGGCAGGTAGCTGCCAAGGCTGCCGCCGTGGTGCAGCCCACCAACGCCGATCAGGTGGCCGCCATCCTCGCGGTGTGCAACGAGACCGGCATCCCCGTCACCGCTGCTGCGGGACGAAGCGGCGTGTGCGGCGCGTCAGTACCTGTGCACGGCGGCGTGGTGCTCGACCTGTGCGGGCTCACCGGCATCGTCGACGTGGACCACACCTCGCTCGTGCTCGACGTGCTTCCCGGCACCTTCGGGGATCACCTCGAGCACACCCTGCGGGCGGACCACGGCCTCACCCTCGGCCATTGGCCACAGTCGGTCGCACTCTCCACGGTGGGCGGTTGGCTGGCGTGCCGATCCGCTGGTCAGCTCTCGGGCCGCTACGGAAAGATCGAGGACATGGTGCTGGGGCTCGACGTAGCCCTCGCCGATGGACGTCGCATCTCCACCGGCGGCGCCCCGCGTGCCGCGGTTGGCCCCGACCTCAACCAGATCTTCGTGGGCTCCGAGGGCACGCTCGGGATCATCACGGGTGCCCGCCTCCGCCTGCACCCGGCGCCCTCACACGAGCGTCGGGCGGCCTTCGGCTTCTCGAGCTTCGACGCTGGCATTGACGCAATGCGTCGAATCATCCAGCGCGGTGTCCACCCCGCGGTGCTTCGTCTCTACGACGCTGCCGAGGCCGACCGCACCTACAAGACCGGCGACCGCGCCCTGCTGCTCGTGCTCGACGAAGGCGATGCCACGGTCGTGGACACGACGATGGGCCTCGTGGCGGAGGGCTGCCAGGAGGCTCACACCGAGGACGTCGCTCACGTGGCGCACTGGCTCGAGCGCCGCAACGACGTCGCCGCTCTCGAGGCGCTCATCAGCCGTGGCTATGTGGTGGACACGATGGAGGTGGTGGGGCGCTGGCGCGACCTTGCCGCGATCTACACCGCCACGATCGCCGCCCTCGCCGGCGTGGAGGGCACGATTTCTGCATCGGCCCACCAGTCGCACAGCTACCAGGACGGTGGCTGCCTGTACTTCACCTTCGCAGCCAAGGTGGAGCCCGACGATCGCGACCGCTACTACCGCGCTGTGTGGGACGCGGGCACCGAGGCAGTGCTCGCCAGCGGTGGAGCCCTGTCGCACCATCACGGCGTGGGCCTCAACCGCAGCAGGTTCGTAGAGCAGGCCCTTGGACCGGCGTTTGCGGTGCTGGCGGCCACCAAGGCCGCACTCGACCCGCGGGGCATCCTCAACCCCGGCAAGCTCGGGCTCCCGTCGCCGTTCGGTCCTTCCGGCTACTGACCCGATCGCCTGGTAGAACGCGGCCATGAGCATCCTCGTGATCGACGTCGGCACCAGCGGCCTCCGGGCGGCAGTCATCCGCGACGACGCGTCGACCGCCGCCGAGCTCCACCGCGAGCTGCTCCCGGACTCGCCGGCCCCGGGGCTCGTCGAGTTCGATGCCGGCGCCATGGCCGTCGCCGCGCTCGAGGTGGCCCGCGCCGTCCTGGCCGACGCCGGCCCCGTCAAGGCCATTGGCATCACCAATCAGCGGGCGTCGACGATCGTGTGGGATCGCGCCACCGGCGATCCCGTCGGCCCGGGCATCGGCTGGCAGGACCTCCGCACGGCGGGAACTTGCCTCGTCCTTCAGGCCGAGGGCATCCGAGTGGCACCCAACGCGTCGGCCACCAAGGTCGGGTGGTTGCTCGACAACGCCGATCCCGACCGCACGCGGGACCTGTGCGTAGGCACCGTGGACAGCTGGCTCACATGGCACCTGTCGGAGGGCGCGGTCCATGCGACCGATGCCACCAACGCTGCCGTAACCGGGATGATGAACGGCGACGCCACGGACTGGGAGGACAAGGTCCTCGAGTCCCTTCGCATTCCCCGCTCGATGTTGCCCACGGTGGTCGACAGCACGGGAGTGCTCGCCGCTGCCACCGCGCTGGACGGGGCCCCGCCGATCGCCAGCCTGGTGGGCGACCAGCAAGCAAGCCTCATTGGTCAGGGTGGCGTGCGTCCGGGCCTCGCCAAGATCACCTTCGGCACCGGCGGCATGCTCGACCTCCACCTCGGCGAGGGACGCCCCCGCTTCGACCGACAGGGCAAGGGCGGCTGCTTCCCAATCGTGGCGTGGCGCCAGGGCGGGGTCACGATGTGGGGTGTCGAGGCCGTGATGCTCTCTGCCGGCACGAACGTGGAGTGGCTCCGCGACGATCTCGGAATCATCGCGACTGCCGCGGAGAGCCACGACGTGGCGAGTCGCTGTGATTCGAGCGATGGCGTCGTCTATGTGCCTGCCCTGCTCGGCCTCGGCACGCCTCGCTGGGACTACGGGGCGAGGGGCACCATGCTCGGGATCACACGCGGCACCGAACGCCCACAAATCGTTCGCGCCGTGCTCGAGGGTGTGGCCCAGCGCGGCGCTGATCTCGTGGAAGCAGCGGAGCAGGACAGCGGCATCGCGATCCCAACCCTCCGAGTCGACGGTGGGATGACGGACAACCCAACCTTCGTTCAGGCGCTCGCCGATGCAGCGCAACGGCCGGTCGAGGTCTCGCCCGTCACCGAAGCCACCACGCTCGGGGCGGCATTCCTGGCCGGTCTCGCCGTTGGCACCTGGGCCGGTTGGGACGACATCGCGGCAACCTGGTCACCCAAGCAGATCGTGGAGCCCGGCGCGCCCATGGATCGCCAGCGCTGGAAGCTGGCCTGCGATCGGGCTGCGGGCTGGATCCCTGAGCTCTCCGGCCTCGAGTTCTGAGTCGTCGCCTTGGGCCGGCGTGATCAGCCCAGGTCGCTGCGCACCATCGAGTACACGACGAGGTCGTGCTGAGCGCCGCGCCGATGCTGCGCCTGCCGGAGGACGCCCTCTCGGATGAACCCCGCCTTCTCGAGCGAGCGCTGCTCAGCGATGTTCTCGACATCTGTCGATGCTTCGACCCGCGCCACGTCGAAGAGGTCGAACAGCAGCTCTGCCAGCAACCGCTGGGCCTCTGTGCCGTAGCCATGGCCGCGCGCGGCAGGGTGCAGGGAGATGCCGAAGTTGAACGCACGCGAGCCATCGTTCGGTCCGTAGCGCACCGGATGCCAGCTCATGTCGCCGACGACCTCACCGTCGCCTACGCCTTCGACCACAAGTCGTCCGAGCTCCTCGGCGGCGAACCGGCGACCCTCGGCGAGTGCCTCCGCGAGTGAATCCGACGCCATGCCAAAGTCATTGAAGTCACCCGCGATGACCGGGTCGGCCCGCCACGCGTCGAGCCGCTCAGCGTCGGCGTGGGTGAGCTCGCGCAGACGGACAAGCCGACCCGATCGCTCAACGGGTTCCTCGGATACGGGCATGGCTGGATCTTGCCAGCCCGGGAGGCGTGCGAGATAGGACGCTCTCGGTCTCCGCTTGCGCTGCCCGGCCCAGGTCGGGACACTGGTAGGGACGGTGAGTCGGCCTGGTGGCCGCGGCGTGGCTTGACCACGTCGAGGAAGGTCGGGGCTCCGAAGGACAGGGTGCTGGTGCGAGCCAGGACGGGGTGACCTGTCGGTTCAGGGCAACAGAGAGCAGACCGCCGATGGCCCGGGCAACCGGGCACAGGCAAGGGTGAAACGGTGCGGTAAGAGCGCACCAGCGTCGGGGGCGACCCCGGCGGCTAGGCAACCCCCACCCGGAGCAAGGTCAAACGTGGGAGGACCGGTCCGGTCGATCTCCCCAGGTAGACCGCACAGATGGATGGCCACCCCCAAGGCGCAAGCCAAGGGACAGAACCCCGCCTACAAGCCGACTCACCGTCACCACCTCCCTGACGTGCGGATTCATCCTACCGACGGTCTGCCATGACACGGTCGCGACACACGGCGAAGGTGACGTACGGTCCTCCCTTGTGACGCAGCACGACATTGATTCACTCCGGCAGCAAGCGGAAGCAGCCGCCAACGCTCTCCAGGAGATCGCACAGGCGATAAGAGCCGCCACGGAGACACTCCCCTCGAACACGTCTAAGGGCTCCCG
>JANOQG010000358.1:0-1843 GCA_031422255.1 Actinomycetes bacterium
GAGTGAGATCGCCGAGCTCCAGGCCTACGGCGTCACCCGCATCTTCTCGCCCGACGACGGCCAGCAGCTCGGCCTGGCGCGGATGATCAACACGATCGTGCGGGCGTGCGACGTCGATCCCATCGCCGTCCCCCTCGCGTCGACGGACGATCTGCTGGCGGGCGACCAGGGCGCACTGGCCCGGGCGATCACCGCCCTCGAGCTGGGCCGTCTCGACCCCGCCCTTCTCGAGCATCTTCGCTCGGCCGCCTCCGCTCGCACGGCCCCGGTGCTCGGCATCACGGGCACGGGCGGCTCGGGCAAGTCATCGCTCACCGACGAGATCGTGCGCCGCTTCCGACTCGACCAGGAGGACAAGCTCCGCATCGCGGTGTTGGCCATCGACCCCACTCGTCGGCGCGGGGGCGGAGCACTGCTCGGCGACCGCATCCGCATGAACGCGATCGAGCCGCCCCAGGTGTTCTTCCGTTCGCTGGCCACCCGCGGAGCCAGCGAAGTGCCGGAGGCCCTCGACAACATCGTCGTCGCCTGCCGGGCAGCTGGCTATGACCTGATCGTCGTGGAGACTCCCGGCATCGGGCAGGGCGACGCCGGAGTTGTCGAGCACGTCGACCTGCCCATCTACGTGATGACGCCCGAGTTCGGAGCGGCCAGCCAGCTCGAGAAGATCGACATGCTCGACTTCGCGGAGGCCGTCGTCATCAACAAGTTCGAACGGCGGGGAGCAGAGGACGCCCTCCGAGATGTGCGCCGGCAGATGGCTCGCAACCAGGAGCGAGTCGACGTCGACCCCACGGAGCTACCCGTGTTCGGCACCATCGCGGCGCGCTTCAACGACGACGGAGCCACCGCGCTCTACCAACACCTGCGCGACCGGCTGGCCGAGCGGGGGCTGCCCATCACCTCGGGCACGCTGGCCCACGTTGAGGGCAAGGTGAGCACCAAGATCGCCGCCGTCGTACCGCCCGAGCGCAGTCGCTACTTGGCGGAGATCGCTCACACGGTGCGCAGCTACCACGCGCATACCGAGGCACAGGTGGCAGCCGTGCGAAGTGTCGGCAACCTGCGTGGCGCCAAGACCGTGCTGAACGAACAGGGGCGCAGCACGGGCGAGCTCGACGACGCCATCGAGCAGGTGGCGATGACCGTCGAGCCGACGAGCCAAGACCTGCTCGACACCTGGCCCGACCGGATCGCCGAGCTCACGGGAGCCACAACCACCGACGGTGTGGCCCTCACCCGCGAGTCGCTCTCTGGGCTGCTCGTGCCGCGTGTGGCCCTTCCCCACTACGACGACCCCGGCGAGCTGCTGCGGTTCCTGCGGTCGGAGCACCTCCCCGGCCACTTCCCATTCGCTGCGGGGGTGTTTCCGCTCAAGCGAGACGGCGAGGACCCCGCCCGCATGTTCGCCGGTGAGGGCGACGCCTTCCGCACGAACCGGCGATTCCACCTCCTCGCGGAGGGCCAACCGGCCACCCGCCTCTCCACCGCCTTCGACTCGGTCACCCTCTACGGATTCAACCCCGACGAGCGTCCGGACATCTACGGCAAGGTGGGCAATGCCGGGGTGTCGATCGCCACCTTCGACGACATGCAGGCCCTCTACGCCGGCTTCGATCTGTGCGACCCGAGCACGTCGGTGTCGATGACGATCAACGGGCCGGCCCCCACGATCCTCGCGATGTTCCTGAACGCGGCGATCGACCAGCACCCCGAGCTCAGCCCTGCCGAGGTACTGACGCGGGTGCGCGGCACCGTCCAGGCCGACATCCTCAAAGAGGACCAGGGCCAGAACACCTGCATCTTCTCCACCGAGTTCAGCCTCGGTGTGATGGCCGACATC
>JANOQG010000359.1:0-5660 GCA_031422255.1 Actinomycetes bacterium
CCGGTGATGGCACGCATGCTCGCGCTCGCCACGATCTGGACGCTGCCGTACGGCGTGGCGAGCGTCCCGAGCTCCCATCTCGAGCTCGGCCCGGTCGTGGCTGTCGTGGTGCTCGGCGTCGTCGGCACGGGCCTCGCCTACCTGCTGATGGGCTCGCTGGTGGGTCGAGTCGGCCCCATCCGAGCGTCCTTCATCACCTACCTCATTCCCGTTGTCTCCCTCGGACTCGGGGTGGCCGTCCGCGACGACCATGTGGAGCTTCCCGCGTTGGTGGGTGTGGTGCTGGTGGTTACAGGAGCCGTGCTCGCGAGCCGCAAGGAGCGCTAGCCGCCCTCGGTACTGGCAAATGCTGGCCGAAGGGTCAGTCGGATGAGCCGCTGAGCTTCAGCGAGCTGAGACGGCGGCTGGCAATGGCCAGAGACACGGCCGCGATGATGAGCAGCCGTACGACCGCGCCCCATCCCTGGGGGATGCCTTCCTTCACGAGGTCGGCTGGGGCGCCGGAGACGCCGAGGAACACGGCCCGTGCTTCCCATGTGGGCGAGAGCTGTGCGATGCCGCTGAGGGCCTCGCCGAGGAGACGCTCGATGAGGAACACGAAGCCGAGCGACCACGCGGCGGCGCGGCGGGCGATGCAGCCGATGGCGATGAACACCGCTACGTAGGCCACGGCCCCCATGGCCCCGCCCAACGCCACCGGCGCGGCGCTATCGGGGGCACCCGCCACGAAGGCCGCAGCTGCGAAGGCCACGGCCATGCTGGTGGCGGCAACGAGTGATCCGGCTAGCCAGCGACCGACAGCGATCTTCCAGGTGGGCACGGGCGCCAGCCAGGTGAAGGCAAACGCGCCCGATCTCAGCTCGGCGCCAAGCACGGCATCGCCGATCACGAGACAAGCCACAGGGAGCACCAAGCCGAACAGCGCCAGCCCGGCTACCTCTGCGAAATCGCGCGTGGGGTCGCCGCTGAGCCCGGCCGAGAGAAATCCGAACAGCACTGCCGCCAAGACGGCGGCCACAAGGCCGAGGGAGCGTCGGCCTGCCACACACGTACGGAGCGCGTAGACCACGATGGCGATGAGCGCAGGGCGCGATCGGGCGACTGCGACTGTGTCGGTCATCGCACGAGCTCCCGGAACAGACTTTCGAGCGAGTCATCGAGCGGGCGCACTTCGGTGAGGTGCACCCCGAGGTCACGTGCCACGCGAGGTAGGAGGATGGCGAGATCGCGGGCGCGGGTGCTGGAGATCACGAGATCGTCGCCGGCGATGGTGATGCCGGCGACGACGTCGTCGGCGAGCAATGCGGCGGCGAGGCGCCGGCCACCCTCGGCGCGTACGAGCACCTGTCGAGGAACGCCGTCCATCGCGTCACGAATGGCCCGGTGGCCGCCGGCTGCAGCGAGGCGGCCACGCACCACCACGATGACGCGCTCGGCCATCGACTCCACCTCGTGGAGCACATGGGAGCTCACGATGACGGTGCGACCCTCGTCGCCGAGGTGCCGGAACAGGTCGATGAGGCGGTGGCGCTGTACGGGGTCGGCTCCGTTGAGCGGTTCGTCGAGCACCAGAACCAGCGGGTTCTTCACCAGTGCCGCGGCCACCTTGCTGCGCTGCCGCATGCCCTTGGAGAAGCCGTCCATGCTGCGGTCGGCGGCGGGCACCATGTCCACCATCGCCAGGGCCCAGTCGACCACTCGGCGATCGCCGATGCCATGCAGGTCGGCAACGTAGGCGCACAGCTGGCGAGGGCTGAGGCCGGCGGGAACTGCCTCGTCCTCGGGCACAAGGGCGAGGCGGCGATACACCTCACGGTCATGGCGAGGTGGCCGACCGTCCACGAGCACTTCGCCCTGGTTCACCGGAAGGAGCCCGGTGATGGCCCGCATCAGGGTGGTCTTGCCGGCACCGTTGGGCCCGAGGAGGCCGGTGACGCCCGGCCCGAACGAGCAGCTCAGGTCGGACAAGGCCACCTGTTGTCCGAACCAGATCGAGACGTCGGTGGCGGTGACTGTGGGACTTGCCACGACGGCGGGTTCGCGCGCGCCTGGGGGGGGTGGGGGGGGTGGGAGCAGGGGGGCGTCGGTCACCGCTCGACCTCGTCATAGCGGATGAACAGCGTTGTGAAGCCGGCGCCCACGACGGCGGCGTACACGAGGATGGCGTACAGCCCGCCGCGGTCGACTCCGGACATCGGCTCCGCCTCGGGTACCTGCCCGAGGAACACGAGGTCGCGCAGCACCAGAGGCAGCGAGGCCAGGTTCACGAGCTGCGCTGCGGTCGGCTCTCGTTCCACGACGACACCCCACGGGTCGACGTTGTGGTCGTCCGGTTGGAGCACCACGACTGGCTCGCCCTCCTCGGTGAATACAGGTGCGGGCGTAGGTACCTGTTCGGTTCGGGTCGTCACGGACTCGATGAAGAGCACCGAGACCACCGAGGTGATGAGGAAGAGTGCGACGATCGATGCCCCCGCGATGATTCTGCGGGAGGTCAGCGAGGAGATCGCCACCCCGATCACGGCGTAGTACAGCGAGAGGATGCCGACGGCGATCGGCACCTGCCAGAGCACCTCGCCGTTCGCACGCGCGTAGTCGAGCGCCCCGTCCTTGTTCACGAGCATCTGCCCCACGAACAGCACCACTTGGGGCAGGAACGAGAAGCCAAAGAGGATCGCGGTCATCGCTCCCACCTTGGCGAGTACGTAGTCCACGCCAGTGAGCGGGCGAGCGAAGAGGAGGGGCAGTACGCGTTGACGTCGATCCGGGCACATGATGTCGGGCGCGCTGAGTGCCACGAACAGGAGCAGCGAGTTCGAGACACCGACGTAGTCGCGGTAGGTGATGAACCGGATCCCCGATGCGGGCGTGTCGCGGGTGAGGTAGGCGACGCCCACGTTCACGATGGCGGGAACCGTCACGATTGCGAGCAGGAGGAAGGGCACAACCTTCTGGCGCCACGGCCGCCGCCAGCCGAGGGCGCGACGCACCGAGGCTCGGAACAAGGCGGCGCGGGCCTGCCTGCGGCCGCCCCGCTCGCCCTCGTAAGGGCGATACCCGCGGTCGTAGACGGCGCCGGCCATCAGTGAGCGGCCTTGGCAAGGAAGACGTCGTCGAGCGAGGTGAGGCGCGTGGTCAGGCGGTGCAGCGGCAGGCCGAGCTCGGCCACCGCGTCGCGCACGACGTCGATGTCGGCCTCTCCGTCGATCTGTACCTCGACCAGGCCGGCCGCCTCGGTGGATGCAAGCGATCGTCGGGCGAGGAGCGCGATGAGCCCCGACCGCTCCGTGCCGACGTCGATGCTGAGTATCCCCGTGCGCTCCAGGAGCGAGCCGGTGGCGCCGGACACGACCAAGCGACCCCCGTCGAGCATGATCACGTGGTCGCACACCTGCTGCACGTCGTCGAGCAGGTGGGTCGCGAGCAGCACCGAGATGTCGAAGGTGCCGAGGCGCTCGACGAGGCTGAGCATCTCCTCGCGTCCGAGCGGGTCGAGGCCAGCGGTTGGTTCGTCGAGCAAGACGAGCTCTGGGTCAGCGACGAGCGCCTGGGCCAGCTTCGTGCGCTGGCGCATGCCGGTAGAGAAGCCGCCGACGGGACGGAAGCGGGCTTCGTCCAGCCCCACCAGGTCGAGCACATCGGACGCCCGCTGGCGAGCCGACCGGGGTGGGAGGCCGTTGAGCTCGCCAAAGGTGGCCACGATGTCCGCAGCGGTCTGGTCGAGGGGGAGGCAGTCGTGCTCGGGCATGTAGCCGAGCCGGCTCCGGGCGGCGATCGGATCCTGGGCGACGTCGACGCCGCACACCTCCAGGCTTCCCTCTGTGGGGTGGCTGAGGCCCAGCATCATGCGAAACAGCGTGGTCTTGCCGGCACCGTTGGCGCCCACGAGCCCCACTCGGCCTCTCGGCACCTCGAGATCCAGGTGGTCGACGGCGGTCACCCCCGGGTACTGCTTGGTGAGGTCGCGCGTGCGCAGCAGGGGTGCGGCGTCGGGCATCTCGCCAGTGTGGCAGGCGCGAGATGTCGCGTTCGGCCGCTTGACGATCTACACTCCTACCTCGAACAGGGAAGTCAGTCGGACTTGCTTGCAATGCAGATAGGTAGAAACCACAGTGGCAACTGGAACCGTGAAGTTCTTCAACAACGAGAAGGGCTTCGGCTTCATCTCACGTGAGCAGGGCGACGATGTCTTCGTTCACTTCTCCAACATCCAGGGTGATGGCTACAAGTCCCTCGACGAGGGTCAGCGCGTCGAGTTCGACGTCGCTCCGGGCCGTAAGGGCGAGGAAGCCCAGAACGTCCGAGTCGTCTAGCACCGAACTGGTTTGATGGGAGCCGCCGGCACTTGTGCCGGCGGCTCCGTCATGCTTCAGGTCGGTCGAGGAAAGGAAGTACCCCATGGCCGCACAGCGGACGAGCTTCGAAAAGCTCCAGCGCGACCGGGCCAAGAAGGCTAAGGCTGCTGCCAAGCGCGAGAAGCGTCTGGACAAGGGCACCGAAGAGGAGAGCGACACGCTCGAACCTCTGGCACCCGCCGAGCCCGGCACCGAGATGTCCGCCGGCGAGCTCCTGGCCCGCGTTGAGGAGATCCACCGTCTCTTCGACGACAAGAAGCTGACCTTCGAAGACTTCGAGGAGCAGAAGGCGGACCTCATGGCCCGCATCTCCGTCGACTGAGGTCGTTTTCCCCCGTTCTGTGAACGCATACGTCCGGATAGCGGACGAATCCGTTCACAGAACCGGTCAGACGTTGCGGCGGTAGCGCCCGCCTACCTCGAAGAGGGCGTCGGTGATCTGGCCGAGACTGCAGACGCGCACTGCGTCCATCAGCACGGCAAAGAGGTTGTCGCCGCGTAGAGCCGCGTCGCGCAGGCGGGCGAGCATCGCCGGGGACTCATCCGCGTGAGCGGCGTGGAAGGCGCGCAGGCGAGTGAGCTGACTCTGCTTTTCTGCGTCCGTGCTGCGGGCGAGCTCGATGACGGGAGCAGCCTGGGCGGCGCTGTCCGGGGCGAGGAAGGTGTTCACCCCGACGATCGGGAGCGAGCCGTCGTGCTTGCGGTGCTCGTACTTCATGGACTGGTCCTGGATCCGACCGCGCTGGTAGCCGGTCTCCATGGCTCCGAGCACCCCGCCACGCTCGGAGATGCGCTCGATCTCCTGCAGCACCGCCTCCTCCACGAGGTCGGTGAGCTGCTCGATGATGAAGCTGCCCTGATTGGGGTTCTCGTTCATCGAGAGACCCCACTCGCGGTTGATGATCATCTGGATGGCCAGCGCCCGCCGAACCGACTCGTTGGTGGGGGTGGTGACGGCTTCGTCGTAGGCGTTGGTGTGCAGGCTGTTCGCGTTGTCGTAGAGGGCGATGAGGGCCTGGAGCGTGGTGCGGATGTCGTTGAAGTCCATCTCCTGGGCGTTGAGCGACCGTCCGGAGGTCTGCACGTGGTACTTCAGCTTCTGGCTGCGTTCGTCGGCGCCGTAGCGATCGCGCATCGCGATCGCCCAGATCCGTCGAGCCACCCGACCGAGCACGGCGTACTCGGGGTCCATGCCGTTGGAGAAGAAGAAGGAGAGGTTGGGGGCGAAGTCGTCGATGGCCAGGCCGCGGGCCAGGTAGCTCTCCACGTAGGTGAAGCCGTTGCTCAGCGTGAAGGCGAGCTGGC
>JANOQG010000360.1:0-3689 GCA_031422255.1 Actinomycetes bacterium
CACCGACACCACGAACCTGTTCCTCGGCGACGTGCAGGCGGGGGACACCCTCCCCGAGCTGGGCTATGACGTCACCGCCACGACCATCGTGCTCGGCGCGCTGGCCGCGCGGGACTGGCGCCCGATGCACCACGACTACGACTTCGCGGTGAACCGCAACGGCACACAGGACATCTTCATGAACACCCCGAACCAGGCGGCGTGGTTCGAGCGCTACGTCACCGACTGGACCGGCCCGATGGGCCGTCTCGGTCGGATGAAGTTCCGTATGAAGGGGTCCGTCTTCCCAGGCGACCGCATGGTCTTCAGCGCCGCCGTGGAGGACGTGACCACTGACGCCGTCGGGTGTGGCTGGGCCTCGCTGCTCGTCACACTCTCCGTGGACGGCGATGCCAAGACCGACTGCTCCGTGCGGGTGGCGTTGCCCACCTCCATCGAGGACAACCCCTGGGCTCGCCGCGGCGAGCGCTGGCTTCCCTGATACCTGAGGACTGAACCATGGACCTGGAATTCTCCGACGAACAACACATGCTGCGCGATCTCGTCCGCGGCATGTGTGGGACCTACGCCTCCCTCGAGACGGTGCGCGCCGTGGAGGACGACCCCATGGGCTACCCCGTGGAGTTCTGGAAGCAGCTGTCGGCACTGGATCTCACCGGGCTGATGATCCCCGAGGAGTACGGAGGGTCGGGTATGACCGCCCTCGAAGGGGCGGTGGTCTACGAGGAGTTCGGGCGAGCGTTGGCGCCGTCCCCACACTTCGTGAGCGCCGTCTTGAGCGCAGGCCTCCTGCTGCGCGGTGGGTCGGATGCTCAGAAGCAGACGTGGCTGCCTCGCATCGCCACCGGAGAGTCCATCGTGTCGACCGCGTGGCTCGAGCCCGGTGGAGGATTCGGCCCCAAGGGCGTGCAGGCGACGGCGACGTCAGACGCTGATGGATTCGTGCTCCAGGGCACCAAGTGGCACGTGCCGTTTGCGTCGTCGGCCACACAGCTCATCGTTGTGGCTCGCACTGGCGACGCGGCCGCCGACGTGGATCTGTTCCTGGTGGATCCGACTGCCGATGGGGTCAGGCTCACTCAGCAGCTCACGATGGCATCCGACTGCCAGTACCAAGTGGAGCTGTCGGCTGTTCGGGTGTCTGCGGCCAGCCGCGTTGGCGCGGCGGGCACCGGGTGGGCGACCTGGGAGGCGATCCTCAAGGAGGGACTCGTGTTCCTTGGCGCGCAGGCGATCGGTGGCGCGGGGTACGCGCTGGAGATCACCGTTCAGTACGCGAAGGACCGTGAGCAGTTCGACAAGCCGCTGGGAGCGTTCCAGGCCATCGCTCATTACCTCGCAGACGCGGCGACCGCCGTCAACGGCGGGCGCATTCTCGTCTACGAGGCAGCCTGGGCACTGGCGAACGGCCAGTCGATCGAGGCACTCGCGCCCATGGCGAAGCTCTTCGCCGGTCAGACCTTCCGGGACGGCACGGCAATGGCCCAGCAGGTCTTCGGAGGCGTGGGCTTCACGCTCGACTACGACATTCAGCTCTACTTCCGTCGGGCCAAGGCCCTCCAGATCGCGTGGCTGGATGACGTCGCCTTGCGTGAGATGGTGGCGATGACCGTGCTCGACGAGCCGGCCCGGTCGTAGCCTCGTGCCAATGGGACCCCGGGGGATCGTCGGAGCCGCTGCCTATCTGCCTCATCGGCGGCTCGATCGCTCGACGATGGCTGCGATCTCGGGCGCTGGCGGGGGCAAGGGCACTCGCACGGTCGCCGGCTATGACGAAGACACCACGACGATGGGAGTGGAAGCGGCGCGGGCCGCGCTGCGAGCCCTTCCGGACCTGCGGCCGCACACCCTGTGGTTCTCCACCGTCGCTCCGGCCTACGCGGACAAGACCAACGCCACCGCGATCCACGCAGCGTTGCGGCTCGACCCGCGGACGGCTGCGTTCGATGCCAACGGATCGGTGCGCTCCGCGATTGGCGCGCTGTCTGCCGCCGTCGATGGATCGGGTCCGCAGCTTGTCGTGAGCGCCGATCTGCGAGCTGGTCTTCCGGGGGGCCCAGACGAAGCGACCTTCGGCGACGGTGCCGCGGCGCTCGTCATCGCTGACGGCGACGATGCTCCGTTGCTCGCCGAGGTCATCGGTGGCGGACGGGCCACGGAGGAGTTCCTCGATAGGTGGCGCACCCCGGGTGATGCGCGTTCGAAGCTCTGGGAGGAGCGCTTCGGCGAGACCCGCTACGTGCCCCTCGGCGTGGCTGCGTGGGAGGACGCCCTGAAGTCGGCCGGGCTTGTGGCGGACCAGGTCGACCACATCATCGTCACCGGCACGCACACTCGGGCCAACAGTGTCTTCGCCAAGAAGATCGCGGCCGGCGAGCGGTTGGTCGGCGACCTCGCCGCCACCGTCGGCAACACAGGAGCCGCCCATCCGGCAGTGCTTCTCACCGCCGCGTTGGAGGCGGCCACGCCAGGACAGGTCATCGCGCTCGTGGTCCTGGCCGATGGCGCGGATGCGCTGCTGTTCCGCACCACCGGTGCGCTCGCCTCGTGGACGCCCGCCCGTCCGCTGGCGGGGCAGGTGGCGGGGGGCGCCCCAATCCCGTACGGCACCTACCTGCGTTGGCGCGGTCTGCTGCCCATCGAGCCGCCGCGGCGTCCGGAGCCGGCTCGTCCGTCAGCATCCGCGGCGGCGCGCTCGGGCGACTGGAAGTTTGGCTTCGTCGGGTCGTCCACCGACGGGGGCGCCGTGCACCTTCCGCCCCAGCCCGGCGAAATGATCGCCGTGCCCATGGCCGATGCCACGGGCACCATCGTCACCTCCACTGTCGATCGGCTTGCCTACTCGCCGAGCCCGCCCGTCGTGTTCGCGGTGGTCGACTTCGACGGTGGGGGCCGCCTGCCAGTTGAGCTCACCGACGTCGAGGTCGATCAGGTCCGCACTGGCGCTCGCGTCGAGCTCACCTTCCGCAAGCTCTTCACAGCCGATGGAATCCACAACTACTTCTGGAAGGCTCGGATCATCTGATGGGCTCGCACGGGATCAAGGACCGCGTCGCCATCGTCGGAATGGGCTGCACCCGTTTCGCTGAGCACTGGGACAAGGGCCTCGACGACCTTCTGATCGACGCCACCGACGAAGCGTTCACCTCCGCTGGCGTCACCAAGCAAGAGGTGGATGCCTACTGGCTCGGCACTGCACAGGGCGGCATGAGCGGCATGCTCCTTTCGAAGCCGCTCCAGCTCGAGGGCAAGCCCGTCACACGCGTCGAGAACATGTGCGCCACGGGCTCCGAAGCCCTTCGCCAGGCTGCCTACGCGGTGGCCTCGGGCGCCTACGACCTTGCGATGGCCGTGGGAGTCGAGAAGGTGAAGGACTCCGGCTATCAGGGACTCAACGCCTTCCCCGTGCCGAACGACGGCACGCCGCGCACGCTCACCGCGGCAGCCATGTTCTCCATGGTGGCCCCCGCCTACGCCGAGCGCTACGGCGTGCCGATGGAGGAGATCAAGGCGGTCCTCGCCCGGATCGCCTCGAAGAACCACTACAACGGCGCCCGCAACCCCCGAGCCCAGTTCCGCCGCGAGATGAGCGTCGAGCAGATCTGCGCCATGCCCAATGTGGCCGGCGATCTCAGCGTGTTCGACTGCGCTGGCGTGGCCGACGGTGCCGCGTCAGCGATCGTGGTGCG
>JANOQG010000361.1:0-4965 GCA_031422255.1 Actinomycetes bacterium
TGACGACCTATAGGTCGTCAATCCCGGGCCAGAACTCGTTGAAGCTTCCACCCGCCACTGGCGCTCGCGGAGCAGATCTCGCAGGCCATGGGGCTCCCCGTCGGGCCACTCACGCAGGTCGACGGTGCGCACCGCTTCATCGAGGCACAGATCGCCTGTCGAGGCCCGCGCGAGCAGATCGAGCTATCGCTCTGCGGTCACGCTTGGGCGGCTAGAGCGAAGCCCTCGTAGCCCGACTGGGCCACGTGCTGACATTGCTCGGCGTACGGCGGGAAGCCCGGCAGGGGCATGAACACCCGCGTCTTTCCGGGCACGTTGGCGCCCAGATACCACGAATTGCACGTGGGGAAGAGGGTGAAGCTGGCTACGGAGTTGACGTAGTCGACCCAGGCGTCCTGCGCCGGCTGCGTTGCTTCGATCGTGGTGAGATCGCTGTCCCTCAGGTGGCGCACGCAGTCGGCGATCCACTCGACGTGCTGCTGGATGCTCACCAGCATGTTCGTGAGCACTGAGGGGCTGCCGGGACCGGTGATCGTGAAGAGGTTTGGAAAGCCCACAACCCCGAGCCCCAAGTAGGTGCGCGGCCCGGCTGCCCAGGCCTCCTGAAGTGTCACCCCGCCGCGTCCGGTGATCGCCACGCGCAACAGCGCGCCCGTCATGGCATCGAAGCCAGTGGCGTAGACGATCGCATCCAGCTCGTACTCGCCCGCTGACGTGCGGATGCCGGCAGGAGTCATTGCGACGATGGGTTCGTCGCGCAGGTCGACGAGGTGCACGTTGTCGCGGTTGAACGTGGCCCAGTAGCCCGTGTCCACGCAGAGGCGCTTGCAGCCGATGACCTGCGTGGGGGTGAGCTTGGCCGCCACCGCAGGGTCGTGAACGATCTCGCGCAGCTTCTCGCGGACGAAGTCGGCTGCGAGGTCGTTGGAGGTCTTGTCGAGCAGCAGGTCGTTGTAGGCGCCGAGGAAGCTGAGGCCGCCGTACTCCCAACGTCGCTCGAGCTCGGCCCGCAGCTCCTCAGGCGTCGCGTCCAATGCCGAGCCCTCTCCACGTTGGATGCGCGATCCGAAGCCCGTGGGCATCTGGCGCTGTTCCTCGCGCAGCGTTTGGTATTCGGCCTTCAGGCTCTTGACCTCGTCGGGATCGAGCGGCTGGTTCCAGGCCGGGACGGCGAACGAAGCGGTGCGCTGGAACACCGTGAGCTCGAGGGCCTGCTCCGCAATGATCGGGATGGACTGGATGGCGGACGAACCTGTGCCGATCACGCCGACGCGCTGGCCCGTGAAGTCCACCCCTTCGTGGGGCCACTTGCCGGTGTGGAAGGTGGGCCCGGAGTAGGTCTCGGCACCCACGATCTCCGGGATGTTGGTGGACGAGAGACAACCGGTTGCCATCACCAGGAACGATGCGGTGACGTCGTCGTCCTGGTCGGTGCGCACGCGCCAGGTGTTGGTGGCTTCGTCGAAGTTGGCGCTGGTGACGCTGGTGCCGAATCGAATGTCGCGCCGGAGGTCGAATCGGTCGGCCACGTGGTTGGCGTAGTCGAGGATCTGTGGCTGGGGCGCGTAGCGCTCCGTCCACTCCCACTCTTGTTCGAGGTCCTCATCGAAGCCGTAGGAGTACTCCATGCTCTCCACGTCGCAGCGGGCGCCCGGATAGCGGTTCCAGTACCAGGTGCCGCCGACGCCGTCACCCGCCTCGAAGACCAATGCGGTGAAGCCCTCAGTCCGAAGCTTGTGGAGCATGTACATGCCAGCGAAGCCAGCGCCCACAACGACCACATCGACGTTCCGGCCGGCTGTAGGCATCAAGTCGTTCCCCTGGTGACGTACTGACAAAGCGGCGCTGAACTTAGCGGTCCGTCCGCCGAACGGCCGGCTATCCCGTCGCCACGTGACTCCCGGTTGCACACAGATCGTGCCAGCACCGCTCGATCACCGACGCTGTCGTCGACAGGTTGCTGCGCTAGGACTTTTCGCGCTGTTTGGCGCGGCGAGCCCGTTGGCTCTGGTTGCGCTGACGTCGCCGTTCGTCGAGGTAGCGCTCCACCGACACGCCGGCTTCTTCAGCCTTGCGGGCGAGGTTGGCGGCGTCGGCGTCAAGGCGCTGCTGGCGCAGCTGGTCCTCGGTGATCCCGCGCTTGGCGGCCTCGGCGGCTCGCCGTTTGATTCGCTCGGGGTCCTTCGCCATGCCGGCACCCTAGGAGCAGAATCGCCCGGTGACCCTCCTCGACCACGGTGTGATGCTCGTCGCCGCCTTCGTGGCGGGCGCTGTGAACTCGGTCGCGGGGGGCGGTTCACTCCTCACCTTCCCTGCGTTGCTGGCAGTCGGGTTCGACGCGGTTCCTGCCAGCATCACGAACACCGTCGGCCTCCTACCGGGCTATCTAGGCGGTGCCCACGCGTACCGGGCCGAGATTCGCGACCAGCGGCAACGCGTCCGCGTGCTGGCAGCACCGGCCGCCATCGGCGCCGTGGTGGGCGCTGGTCTGCTGTTGGTGAGCTCCGCTGGCGTGTTCGAATCGATCGTCCCGTTCCTGGTGCTGCTGGCCGCGGCGCTCTTGGCAGCGCAGCCGCGCGTGTCCTCGTGGGTCTCCCGTCGGCGGGGCACGGCGGTAGAAGGTGTGCCATCCGTACTCGTGGCGGTCACGTTTCTCGGCGGGGTGTATGGCGCGTACTTCGGAGGAGCACTCGGCGTGATCCTGTTGGCCGCGCTGGGCAGCGTCCTTGCCGACGACCTGCAGCGCGTCAACGCGCTCAAGAGCGTGCTGTCACTCGTGATCAACACGACGGCCGTACTCGTCTTCGTGTTCTCGTCGCAGGTGCACTGGACGATCGCTCTGGTGATGGGTGTCGGCAGCCTCGCGGGTGGCCGAATGGGCGCCGGCGTCGCGCGCCGCCTTGGCGCGACGCAGCTCAGGATCGTGGTGGTCGCGTCCGCGACTGCGGTGGGACTGGTGCTGCTCGTCTCGGCCTGACGCGGATCGTCAGAGGGCATCGAGTGCGACGGCCACCGAGGTGAGGTCGACTGATGCGTCGTCGAGGATCCGACTGAGGGCGGTGATGGCGACGTACCCCGCTTCCACGGCCCCGCTGTCGGTGTCGGCCGGCATCACGATCGGATCACCCCAATGCATCTGCACGTCGAACGCGCCGTCGTGCCCCACCTTCGGGGCCAGATCGGCCGACGCCAGCGTCCTCGGCGGGAGTAGGGCCACCTCGGTGCGGCGCCATCCCACAAGGTCCTCAATCGGGAGGTTCGGCACGTTGATGTTGAGCACGATGGGATCGGTCGGGAGATCGTCGAGCACGGCACGGGCGACGCGTGCGCCCACCTCAGCGGCGGTGTCCCATTGCTGGTGATCGAGCATGTCGTCCCATCCCTGTCCCTCCACGCCGAAGTCGTCCACGGCCTGGCTCACTGCGATCCCCGACACGCCACCGTTGCGCGCGGTCAGTGCGGCGCCGACGGTTCCCGAGTGGTAGATCGCCCGGCCTGAGTTGGCCCCGGGATTGATGCCCGACACCACGAGGTCGAACGGACCGCCGAACACGCCAAGCCGGGCGAACATGACACAGAGGGCCGGCGGGCCCGTGGCCGACCAGGCTTCAGGCACTCCGTCGAGATCCACTCGGCGCACTTCGGGGTGGATGAGGTGCAGGGTGCCGAGCGCGGCTCCGGCACCGGAGTACTCGCGGTCTGGTGCCGCGACCACGACGTCGCCCAGCTCCACCAATCGACGGGCCAGGACGTGGAGTCCGACGGCGTCGATGCCGTCGTCATTGGTCACGAGGATGCGCACGGACCCTTCCTAGCGCGGCTGAGGCTGCTCAGTGCGTGGCGACACGGTGGCGACGGGCAGACTCTCGGTCATGCCGCGCGTCCTTCACCTCACCGACACGCACGTGGTCGCTCACGACACGGGTACCGACCGGCCGGACTCGTTCGCCGGTGCCGTCGCCCAGGTGCAGGGTCGCACCACAGGGCAGCTGCTCGCGGCTGTGCTCAAAGCGGTTGCCGCGGCCGGAGTCGAGCCGGACGTCGTCTTGCACACCGGCGACGTCACCGACGACGGCCAAGCCGACAGCTACCGCACGGTCCGCGACCAGCTGGCGCCGCTGGGGGTCCCGGTGCTGATCATGCCGGGTAACCATGACGAACCGACTGCCCTCGCCGCCACGTTCGGTCATGAGCCCGCCGAGTTGCGATGGACCGACGTCGGTGCCTGGCGCATCGTGACCCTGAACACATCGGTGCAAGACCAGGACCACGGCAACCTCAGCCCGTCGGCGCTGGCCGAGCTCGACACCCTGCTGGGCGTGGCCGACCGGCCGGTGCTCCTGGGCCTGCACCATCCACCCCACTCGGTGTGTCCCGAGGCGGCCTGTCAGCTCGAGCAGGCCCCCGAGCTGCTGGAGGTCATCCGCCGTCATCCGGTGGTGCGGGCCGTGGCCTCTGGCCACACCCACGTGGCCGACGACCAAGAGCACGACGGGATCGCGTTCCTCTCGTCACCCTCAACCTGTCTCCAGCTTCGGCATGACCACCCGCTCCCCGAAAACAACCAGGAGCCGACGGCGATCGGCGCCCGAGTGATCGACCTCCACGACGACGGCACGGTGAGCAGCCACGTCATCTGGGCGGCCGGTCCCAAGGAGCCACGAGCGGGTTAGCCGTCGACCCGAAGCTGGCGGAGACCGTCGAGCACGACCTCATCGTGCACGTAGCTGAGGAGCTCGGCGGCGGCGTCGAGGAGCACCCAGCGGATCTCGTCCACCTCCTCGTTGGGCGTGAACTCGCCGCTCATGACCTCCATCGCCCAGTAGCGCACCCGCTTCGGTCGGTCCTTGCGATCGTGGTAGCGCACCTCGGGAAGCTCCTCGCCGGTGTGGCACACCAGGCCCGTCTCCTCCTCCACCTCGCGCAGGGCGGCGCAGTGGTGCGATTCGCCGGGCTCGAGCTTCC
>JANOQG010000362.1:0-5099 GCA_031422255.1 Actinomycetes bacterium
GTGAACAGCCTCACGGGTAAGGAGCCCAACAAGAGCGTGAACCCCGATGAGGTGGTCGCCATCGGTGCCGCTGTGCAGGCGGGCGTGCTCAAGGGCGAGGTCAAGGACGTCCTGCTCCTCGATGTCACGCCGTTGTCGCTCGGCATCGAGACCAAGGGCGGCGTGATGACCAAGCTCATCGAGCGCAACACCACCATCCCGACCCGCCGCACCGAGGTGTTCACCACGGCGGAGGACATGCAGCCGTCGGTGGAGATCCACGTGCTGCAGGGCGAGCGCGAGATGTCGCAGTTCAACAAGACGCTCGGCAAGTTCCAGCTCGTCGACCTGCCGCCGGCTCAGCGGGGCATGCCCCAGATCGAGGTCACCTTCGACATCGACGCCAACGGCATCGTGCATGTATCCGCCAAGGACCGCGCCACGAACAAAGAGCAGTCGATGACCATCACCGGGCAGTCCAGCTTGGACAAGGACGCCATCAACCAGATGGTCAAAGACGCCGAGGCGCACGCCGAGGAGGATCGGCTCCGCCGAGACGAAGCCGAGGTTCGCAACAACGCCGACACGCTCGTCTACCAAACCGAGAAGCTGCTCAAGGAGCAGGGCGAGAAGCTCGAGGGCGAGGAGAAGACGACCGTCGAGGAGCACCTGGCCGCGCTGAAGAGCGCGATCAGCGGCACCGACAACGACGCCATCAAGACCGCCACCGAGGCGCTCATGACGTCGTCGCAGGGCTTCACCCAGAAGCTGTACGACGCGGCGGCTGCGGCCGACCGGGAGTCGGGCGGACCTGCTGGTGCTGAGCAACCCTCCGACGACGACGTCGTGGACGCCGAGATCATCGACGACGAGCCGCAGGCCTAGCGCCGATGGAACCCACCGACGACGACGTCGTCGAGGGTGAGCTGGTCGATTCGATCGACGAAGGCTCCCCGGCCGCTCCACCCGAGGAGCTGTCGGTGGAGTCGCTCGTCGACGATCTCGAGCGCGTCACCATCGAGCGCGACCAGTTCCGCGACGCCTACCAGCGCACCGCTGCCGACTTTGACAACTTCCGCAAGAACGCGCAGCGCCGCCAGGACGATGAGGTGACACGCTCGCTCGGGTCGTTCGTGGAGCGCCTCCTCCCGGTGCTCGACGCCTGCGATGGTGCCGTTGCCCACGGTTCCACCGAAGCCGAGCCGATCATGGCTGCGCTGCTCGGCGCACTTGAGAAGGAGGGGCTCACACGCCTCGATCCCACCGGGGAGATCTTCGACCCAACCGTGGCTGAGGCGGTGGTGCACGAACCAGGTGGTGGTGGCGAGCACATCGTCTCCCACGTCATGCGAGCCGGCTATACGTGGCAGGGGCGCGTGCTGCGCCCGGCCATGGTCAAGGTCACGGACTAAGGGCACCAGATGGCCCCCCAGCGCGAGTGGTTCGACAAGGACTACTACCGAGTCCTCGGTGTGGCACCCACTGCCTCGGCCAAGGAGCTCAAGAGCGCGTATCGGAAGCTGTCGCGGCAGTACCACCCCGACGCGAACGCGGGAGATGCCGCGGCTGAGGAGCGGTTCAAGGAGGTGTCGGCCGCCTATGACGTGGTCGGCACGCCCGACAAGCGCAAGGAGTACGACGAGGTGCGTCGGCTCGGTCCTGCCGCCGCGGGCTTTCCAGGCGGGGGCGGGGCTCCGGGTGGATTCCCGGACGGCGCAGGTGATCTCGGCGACCTGCTCGGCGGCCTCTTCGGTGGGCGCGCGCGCGGCGGTCGGACCCAGCGTGGCGGAGGTCCACATCGGGGCCAGGACCTCGAGACCGAGCTGCACCTCACGTTCGAGGACGCCGCTTCTGGAGTGACCACCGTCGTGCACCTGACGAGCGAGGCTCCGTGTCACTCCTGCAACGGCTCCGGAGCGAAGGCCGGCACGATGCCCCATACGTGCAGGAACTGTGGTGGCCAAGGCGTTGTGTCCGACAACCAAGGCCTCTTCTCCTTCTCGTCTCCGTGTCCCGCGTGCGGCGGCCGGGGCGTCACGATCGACGACCCCTGTCCGACCTGCCGTGGCACCGGAGCCGAACGCCGCCCGCGCGAGGTGAAGCTTCGAGTACCGGCTGGCGTGGACGAGGGTCAGCGCATCCGTCTCAAGGGTCGTGGCGGTCCCGGCAAGAACGGCGGCCCGCCGGGCGACCTCTATGTCATCACCAGGGTCGCGCGCCACCCGCTGTTCGTTCGCAAGGGCACCGACCTCACGATTGCGGTGCCCATCACGTTTCCCGAGGCCGCGCTCGGAGCCGACATCGTCGTCCCAACCCTGGCCGGCCCCTCCGTCACGATCCGAGTGCCAGCGGGCACGCGATCCGGCCGCACCTTCCGGGCCAAGGGCAAGGGGGTGGCCACTCCCAAGGGAACGGGCGACCTTCTCGTCACCGTCGAGGTAGCAGTCCCCACCACGTTGTCGAACGCCGAGCGCAAGGCGTTGGAGGCGTTCCAAGCGGCCTCCGATGGCGCCTCGCCCCGTGAACACCTGGAGGTGTGACCCCCATGGCCAACCCAGTCGACCGCGCTGTCTACGTCATCTCGGTAGCTGCAGAGCTCGCCGGTCTCCACCCACAGACCCTGCGCATCTATGAGCGCAAGGGTTTGGTCGACCCTGCACGTACGGGCGGTGGCAGCCGGAGGTACAGCGATGCTGACATCGCGATGCTGCGGAGGATCCAGGAGCTGACGAGCGAAGGTCTCAACCTCGCTGGAGTGCAACGGGTCCTCGAGCTCGAGATGGAGTTGGCTCGCGTCCGGCACGAGCTGGCAGCAGCGCGCCACGATGCCGAGGTAGCCGTCGAGCAAGCCCACCGCCAGTACCGCCGAGATCTCGTGCCGCTCCACCAGAGCGTGCTGCTCTTCCAGCAGCGCGGATCCTGATGACTCCCGCCTGCTCGCGCTAACCAGCGGGCAGCAGTTCCACTGGCTGCACGATCCGTCGGTCGGGGGAGAGCGCCATGATGTTGGCCACGGTTCGGTCGTAGGAGGCGCGGAGGTCGGCTGCGAGCGCCCCCGAGGGTGCGCCTCCCAAGAGGGTTGATGCGATGGGGAGGACGCGAAAAGACGTCCGCTCGTTCCACGTGGGTGTGAAGGCGATCCCCGCGACGCTGACCGGCTCGCCCGGGCGCGCACCTTCGGCGATGCGGACCGTGACGATCACACCGTCCGTCGCTTCGTCGGGGCAGCAGCGGGGGACGTTGTTGGAAAGCATGTTCCCCATGCCCCAGACGACCCAGATCCCGCCCACCTTTGAGATTGGCTGCACCACGTGGGCGTGGTGGCCAACGATCAGGTCGATCAGCCCCGGCTCGGCCGCCAATGCGGTCGCGACGACCTGCTGCGCCTCCACGACGCCATGCGCGTACTCATTGCCCCAGTGCAGCGACACCACGACGAACTCGGCACCGGCCGCCCTTGCGGCTGCAGCGTCGGTGAGGATCCGCGTCGGGTCGATCTGGTCGACGAGCCAGGGCTTGTCTGCTGGCGTCGTGAACCCGTTGAAGCCGTAGGCGTAGGACAGGTGCGCCACGTCGATTCCCCCCGGCGTGTACCGCCCGGGTTGGGTGTCCTCGACCGGCGAACGAGCGGTGCCGGCGTGTCCAAGCCCGGCCGCATCGAGCGCATCAAGGGTGGCCACCACTCCTTGCTCCCCAAAGTCGAGCGCATGATTCGACGCAACCGAGCAACCGTCGAACCCACTGGCGGCAATGTTGGCGGCCAGGGCACTCGGGGCTCGGAATCGCGGATAGCTCGAGAGTGGATCCTCGGGCCGCGCCAGGGTCACCTCCAGGTGGCACAGAGCCAGGTCGGCCGCAGCGAGCTGTGGCGCCACGGGCGCGAGCAGCGGCCCGAAGTCGTGCCCGCCGGGTACCTCGGCCGCGGCCGAGACTCCTGAGTGGATGAGGATGTCGCCGGAGAACGCAATCGTGGCCGAGCGTCGGGGCGGCGCGATGGTGGTCGTGCTCGTCGCGCTGGTGACAGCGCCCACATCCGGCGGGCCCGCACTGGACACGTGCTCGCGCTGGTCCCCCGCAGCGGAGGCCAAGACGAGCCCGGTCCCGACGACGACAACGAGGGTGGCGACCGCGCCGACGACCAGGAGCCGCTGCGGCTTGCCGCGCGAGCGCTTCGGCGCCAGGTGGCGCGGCTGATAACGGCCCACGTGTACAGGATCGTCGCGCCGAGCTGGCCGATGGCGGATCCGCGCATCCGACGACACATCGCTAACGTCGGACCAGTCGTCGGTTGGGGCCCCCTCGTGCCCTCCGAGCCACCACCGGAGGTCATCTCGTGCTCAGCAGCCGCCTCGCTCTCGGGAGGGGCTCCGCGTTGACATCGCTCGCCGGGGCGCTGCTCCTCGGAGCCTGCGGGTCCGGTGGTGGGGGCAACGAGGCCGAGGCCCCGACGACCACGGCGGAGACCACCACAACGGTCGCGCCTGCGGAGTTCTTCGGCGGCGACGTGTGCAAGGCCCTCGACCCGGCCAATCTGTCCGCTGTCACCAACGAGGACTTCGACGACGGCACGAACGGCGAATCGTCCTGCACCTATACCTCCACCAAGGGGTCGGCCATAGCGATCACCGTCTCCGACGCGAGTGCGGTACCGGTGGCAGCGGCGATCGAGGGCGCCACCTCTCGGTGCGATGACGGCACGGTTGCCGAGCTCACCTTCGATGGGTCCTCTGGTGCGTTCAGCTGCCAGGTGGAGGGCATCGCATCGGTGGCGGCGATCGGATCGGGCGCCCTGGTGGTGCTCACCGGTGCTACGACCGACCCCTCAATCGACGTCGATGGCGTGATCGCGGCGCTGGTGCAGATCTTGGAGAACGCCATTGCTGGTGGCGGAGGCGAAAGTTGATATGAGAGGTATCAACTTTCCTGAGTCTGGATAGGCTGACACCATGCCCCTGGACCCGAACCGTTGGACGCAGAAGACGCAGGAGGCGTTCAGCCGCGCCGTCGACACCGCCAAGGCGGAGAGCAATCCGGAGGTCACGCCCGATCACCTCCTCGCTGCTCTGCTGGGTCAGGAGGAGGGAATCGTCCTGCCGATCCTCCAGCGGCTTGGGCTCGCC
>JANOQG010000363.1:0-9281 GCA_031422255.1 Actinomycetes bacterium
GTCGGCGACGTTGAACACTGGCCACCACTGCAGGTCGATGAAGTCGACCACGCGCCCACCGAGCACCCCGTCGCCCGCCCGCAGCGCGCGATCGACCAGGTTGCCCACCGCTCCACCGAGGATGATCCCCAGCCCGAGCGCCCAGCCTCGCCGCTCGGCCTGCCATCCGAGACGCAGGATCACGGCCACGACGACCAGCCCGAAAACGGCGATGAGGCTGGTCCAGCCACCTCCGCCACCCAGGCTGAAGGCCGCGCCGTCATTGAAGACGAGATGCAGTCGGAGCGACCCCACCACGTCGATGGGACCGTCGCCGAGGGCCGACAGCGCCCAGTGCTTCGTCATCTGGTCGAGGACGACCACCGCCGCAGCGGCCCCAAGGACGGTGCCCCGATGCCGGGACGGGGCCGTGGCCGATTCAGCGACGGGAGAAACCCGCGCTCTTGCACTGCACGCAGAGCGCTGCGTACGGGAGGGCTCGGAGGCGCTCCTTCGGAATGATGTTGTTGCACTGCTCGCACACGCCGTACGTGCCTTCCTTGATCTTTTCCAGCGCTAGGTCGATGTCGTCGACCGCGGCCAGCGCCTGAGCACTCAGGGTGAGATCACGCTCTCGTTCAACTGCGATCGTGTCGCCCTCACCCGACTCCTCGTCGAACTGCACATCGCCAGGGTCCCGCTCAAACACGAGGGAATCCGCTTCAGCCCGGAGCAACGCAGCCTGCCGAACGTACGTGGCACGCTCGTCCTTGAGGGCGTCGACCTGACCGAGGAGGAACTTGTCGAGGGGCCCCGTGCGCTTCGGCGGAGCCTTCCTGGCGGCCCGCGCCCCAAACGAGGCGGCCGCGGGAAGCTTCGGCGGCGACGCCACGAGGCGAGCCGGCGCCGCCTTCTTGACCGGCGCCTTCTTGACCGGCGCCTTCTTGACCGCCGCCTTCTTGACCGGCGCTGGCTTCTTGACCGGCGCTGCCTTCTTGACCGCTGCCTTCTTGGCCGGTGCAGCCTTCTTCACAGCGACCTTCTTGGCCGGCGCCTTCTTCACCGCGACCTTCTTGACCGCCGCCTTCTTCACAGCGACCTTCTTGACCGCCGCCTTCTTGACCGGTGCCTTGGTGGCCTTCTTCGCCGCCGCCTTGGTTGCCATGTGTCGCTGCCGTCCTGTTGAGTGCCCGCCCGAGTCCGCGAAGGGTGCGGCATTGTAGGCACGGACCCCCCGAACCACAACCCGCAACCCCTGGGCCTCGGACGGAGCCCCGACGGCCGACCGGTAGCCTGTCCCGATGCCCTTCGGCCCCGTCGACGCCAACCTCGACCTCGTCGAGCTCGAGACCACGGTGCTCGCTCGTTGGCGCGAGCTCGACGTGGTCGACGAAGTGCGGCGCAGTCGCAAGGGCGCCGAGCCGTGGGTCTTCTACGAGGGCCCGCCCACCGCCAACGGCAAGCCCGGCCTCCATCACGTGTGGGCCCGAGCGTTCAAGGACCTCTATCCGCGCTTCCAGACGATGCGCGGCCACGACGTGCCCCGCAAGGGCGGATGGGATTGCCACGGGCTCCCTGTGGAGCTCGAGGTCGAGAAGGAGCTCGGGCTCTCGACGAAGCACGAGATCGAGGCGTTCGGCATCGAGGCGTTCAACCAGCGCTGCCGCGACTCGGTGAAGCGCTACGTCGAGGATTGGTCGGCCCTCAACACCCGATCCGGCACCTGGATCGACACGGCCGATGCCTATTGGACGCTGAGCAACGACTACGTCGAGTCGGTGTGGTGGCTCGTGAAGCAGCTATGGGAAAAGGGCCTGCTCTACGAGGGGCACCGCGTCAGCCCGTACTGCGCGCGCTGCGGCACGGCTCTCTCCTCACATGAGGTTGCGCAGGGGTACAAGGACGTCGTGGACCCGTCCGTCTACGTCCGCTTCCCGATCACCTCCGGTCCCGCCGAGGGTGCCGACCTCCTCGTGTGGACCACCACGCCATGGACGCTCATCTCCAACGTCGCCGCGGCGGTCGGCACCGAGCTCACCTACGTCCGAATCGCCGATCCAGCGGGTGGTCGGGACCTCGTGCTCGGTGCTGCTGCTGCCACCCGCCGGTACCCCGAAGCCGTCACCCTCGCCTCCTGGAGCGGACACGACCTCACCGGCGGGCGCTACGAGCGGCCCTTTGCCTTCCTCGATGCCACTGAGGGCGACCCGTGGCGCATCGTGACCGCGGACTACGTGTCTGATGCCGATGGTTCCGGCATCGTCCACATCGCCCCCGCCTTCGGGGAGGAAGACGCCGCAGTTGGCCGGGCCGAGGGCCTCCCCACGCTGAACCCCGTCGACGAGGACGGCACCTTCGACCATCGCGTCGCCCCCTTTGCGGGCCGCTTCGTGAAGGACGCCGACCGCGCCATCATCACCGACCTCGCCAACCGCGGGCTCCTCGTCGCCGAAGAGGCCTACGAGCACGCCTATCCACATTGCTGGCGCTGCGGCACCCCGCTCATCTATTGGGCCAAGACCTCCTGGTTCGCCCGCACGTCCGACCGGCGCGCGGAGCTGCTCGAACAGAACGAGACCATCGGCTGGTACCCGGAGCACATCAAGCACGGCCGCTTCGGCAAGTGGCTCGAGGGCAACATCGACTGGGCCCTCTCCCGCGACCGCTATTGGGGCACTCCCCTCCCGATCTGGCGCTGCGCTGACTGCCACACCGATACGTGCATCGGGTCGGTGGCGGAGCTCTCCGAGCGGTCTGGCCGCGACCTTGTCGAGCTCGACCTCCACCGCCCGTACGTCGACGACATCACGCTCGCCTGCGCGGAACCCGATTGCACCGGCACCGCCCGACGCCTGCTCCCGGTGTTGGATGCATGGTTCGACTCCGGCTCGATGCCCTCGGCCCAGCACCACCACCCCTTTGCCCATGAAGGCCAGCTCCATGCGTTTCCGGCTGACTTCATCTGTGAAGCCATCGACCAGACCCGTGGGTGGTTCTACTCCTTGCTCGCGGTGAACACGCTCGTGTTCGATGAGACGCCCTACCGCAACGTTGTGTGCCTTGGTCACATCGTGGACGAGCACGGCGCCAAGATGTCCAAGACCAAGGGCAACGTCATCGACCCCTGGCACATCTTCTCCACATTCGGCGCCGACGCCCTGCGCTGGTACTTCTTCTCCGCCGGGCAGCCCTGGTCACCGCGCCGGGTGTCGGAGGACGGCATCCGCGAGGCCACCCGCCAAACCCTTGTCACCCTTTGGAATGTCTTCTCGTTCCACGCCACCTATGCGGATCTCGACGGGTGGGAACCCGGCCCCGATGCCCCGGCACCCACTCATGTCCTCGACCGCTGGGTGCTCTCCGAGCTCGACGACACGGTCGCCTCGGTCACCGCCGCGCTGGATGGCTTCGACGCGCTCGGAGGATCCACCCGGCTGGCCACCTTCATCGATGACCTCTCCAACTGGTACGTGCGACGCAGTCGTCCGCGCTTCTGGAAGGCATCCGACCCGGTAGCCCATGCCACGCTGCACCACTGCCTCGTCACGGTGGCTGAGCTGCTGGCACCGTTCTGCCCGTTCCTGGCTGATCACCTCCACACCACACTCACCGCTGGCACCTCGGTACACCTGGCTGACTGGCCGGAGCCTGGTGGCTGGCACGACGAAGCGCTGGCCAGCTCGATGGCCGCTGCCCGACGGCTCGTGGCCCTTGGCCGTGCGGCCCGCACCGACGCCAAGGTGCGGACGCGCCAACCGTTGTCGCGTGCGCTGCTCCTGCATCCCGGGGTGGCGCTCACCGCCGACGTGCTCGACGAGATCTCGGTGGAGCTCAACGTGAAGGCTCTCGAGGACGTCGACACGCTCTCGGGGCTGCTGTCGTGGACCGTCGTGCCGAACTTCCGTGCCCTCGGCCCCCGTCTCGGGTCGCAGGTCAACGACGTCAAGGCCGCCCTCGCCACCGCCGATGGGTCGGCCCTCCAGCGTGACCTGGAGGCGCAGGGCTGGATCGAGGTGGGCGGCATTCGGCTCGAGGCCGCCGAGGTCGAGCTGCGAGCCACGCGCCACGAGGACTTCGCGCTTGCTGAGGACGCCGGATGGGCGGTGGCCCTCGACCTCGAGCTGAACGACGAGCTCCTTCTCGAGGGCACCGCACGCGAGCTCGTTCGGGCCCTGAACGACCTCCGCAAGGAGACCGGGCTCGACATCTCCGACCGGATCACAGTCCTCGTGTCTGGACCACCCCGCGTGGTCGACGCTGTGCGTGAACACGGTTCGTGGATCGCCGGGGAGGTGTTGGCCACGTCGCTCAGCGTGGGCGACCCTGGGCCCAGCGCAGCGCTGCTCTCAATCGATGACCACATGGTGCAGGTCTTGGTCAGTCGTCAGTAACCACTGACTCCACGAGGCGATTTCGCCGGTACACGACGAGCAGCACGGTCGCGGCCGCCACACTGGTAGCAAGCGAAAGGCCCACGAGGGCCAGGCCATCATCGACCAGCAGCCCCACCACCAACAGCGCCGTCGCGGCGAAGACGAGTCCCGCACTCAGCGTTGCGGACACGACCCGTTCGTCAGCGGCGACGGCCGAAGCGCGAGCGCTGGGGCTCGGTGTCCTGGCTGAAGAGATCGCTCACGTCGCCGTCTTCACGAGGCCCGAGGGGCGAATCATCGGTCATCGCCTTCCGGAGCTCCGTCAGGTAGTCGTCCTCCGCGACCCCGCGCTCGGCGAGCAGGTCGATGGTCTGCGTGGGCGGATCGCCCTCGGGCGACAGATCTGCGTCGAGGTCGGCGTAGGCGGCTGATGGCGGCGGCGTGGCGCCCAGGTCGGACGCTTCGAAATCCAACTCGTCGACGGTCGCCACCGGTGCGTCCTCCACCACTGCAGGCGCTTCAGCCGCCATCGACGGCTTGGGAGAGACCAGCGCGTCGATGAGGGAGGGAGCTGTGTGAGCGGCCGCCGGCGGCGGGGCGTCGCTCATCACGGGGAGGGAGACCTCGCGAAGGGCCTCAGGATCGTCGAGGAGTCGTTGCAGCTCACGCGTGGTGAGGCGAAGTCGATCGCGTTGCTCGGATAGGTGGCGCTCAAGGACATCGACGTCGCCGCGGAGCTGATCACGAGATACCTCGAGCGCGCGGAGCTCGGCGAGCACCCGAGTGCGCGAGTCCTCGTGGGCGCGGCGAGCCTCGGCATCTGCCTCCGCCCGAGCACGGGCGGTGGACTCCTGGGCATCCGCCAGGAGCCGAGAGGCCTGGTCCTGTGCGGCGGCGACGGTTTGGGCCGCGATCTCGTCGGCTTCCTTGATCGCGGCGTCGGCCGTGCGCTGAGCAAGCACGAGGGTGCGCTTCAGGGTGTCGTCGGTGTCGCTGGTCTCGCTGGCGCGTTCCAGGGCTTCGGCGGCGCGCTCCTCTGCTGCTTCGACACGCTGGCGGGCCTCCCGGAGTGTGGTTTCCTGCCGCTCAAGGCCGACTGCCAAGCGCTCGAGGAACTCGTCCACGTCCTGGGTGTTGTACCCACCGCGCTTCGCCTCGCGGAACTCGACGTCGTTCAGCAGCTGCGGGGTTACGTCCATGCCCTCGATCGTAGTCAGACCGCCAGCGCCATTGGGGACCCTTCAGCGCTGGCTAGCAGATGATGCTGATGATCACGAAGACGATGATCGGCGAGAGGTCGATCGCTGCCGCACCCATCCGCACGGGCGGGATGGCGTTGCGCAGCGGCGCCAGCACGGGCTCAGTGAGGCTGAACAGCACCGAGTTGACGCCCGCCAGCGACGAGTCACGGTCGATGCGCACGTAGGACATCAGGATCCTCGCAATGAGGATCAGCGAGTAGATCTGGAGCAGCGGGCAGATGAGATCCACAAGGGCCGATCAGCTGTCGTGGTAGCCCTGATCCTGCAGTCGCCGCCGCTCTTCGGCCGAGACCTCGACGTTGGACGGCGAGAGCAGGAAGACCTGGTTGGCGACGCGCTCCATCTGGCCGCCGATGCCGTAGCAAAGGCCCGAAGCGAAGTCGATGATGCGACGCGACAGGTCGCGGTCGACGTTCTGAAGGTTCACGATCACCGGCAGATTGATCTTCAGCTTGTCCGCCACCTCTTGGGCGTGGTTGAACGAGGTGGGCGCTACCACGTGGGGCTTCGCCGAGAGGACAGGCTGGAGCGGACGCACGACGGCGGTACGAGGCCGCTCGGCTGGATCGCCACCGTTGCCCGAAGGTTGGGGTCGCACCATGGGCGAGCCGATGGTTCGGACGGACCCGGAGGCACCGGCCTCGGGCTCCCAGTCGCGGTCGTCGCGGACGCCCGGAGCGCCCGCCGGGTACCGGCTCTGGGCACCCGACGCCCGCTCGCGCGCTGGCGGCGACTCGTCGACGGGGTCGTAGTCGTCGTATTCGTCGTCGGGTCCAAGCCCGAGGTAGAGCATCGCACTACGCCACATCGAAGCCATCACTCTCCTCCTGAGCCTGACACTAC
Organism: Actinomycetes bacterium; assembly: GCA_031422255.1. Classification (GTDB taxonomy): domain Bacteria; phylum Actinomycetota; class Acidimicrobiia; order Acidimicrobiales; family VFJN01; genus VFJN01. The sequence goes on from JANOQG010000363.1 coordinate 6,458, forward strand.
AGTCCCACGCCCGGCGCGCCGATACGGGGACCGAACAGGGCGCTCCCGATGCGCACCATCGTGCTCCCCTCCGCCACCGCCAGCTCGAGGTCGGCACTCATGCCCATCGAGCATTCGGGGAGGGCGAGACGGTCGGCCAGCGCCCGCACCGACGCGAACGCGGCCCGCGTGGCGGCCTCCGGCCCGAGCGGCCCGATCGTCATCAGCCCTCGCACGTCGAGCCCGAGATCGAGGCACCCTTCGACCGTTGCGGCCACCCGCTCAGGCGGGCACCCGCTCTGGTGATCGAGCCCACTGACGTTCACCTGGACCAGCACCGCTGCCCCCGGTGCATGCCGAGCGATCTCCCCGGCGAGCGACAACCGGTCGACCGACTGCCAGAGGTGCACGAATGGGGCGATCTGTCGCACCTTGTTGCGCTGCAGCCCGCCGATGAAGTGCCACCGCGCCCCGTGGTCGACGGCATTGGCCTTGGCAACCAGCTCCTGGGCGTAGCTCTCGCCCACGTCGACCAATCCCGCCTCGATCGCCTCATCGATTACCGACGTGGGATGGCCCTTGGTGACAGCAAGCACGCTCACGTCCTGGTCGCCCCCGGCCTGCTCGATGCGCGTCCGCAGGGCAGCTAGTGCGTCGGCGACGCTCACGCTCGCTCCAACCAGGCGATGGTGGCGATGCGGCCGGGCTCGTCGCGAGCTCGGTGGCTGTACCAACGCGAGTCACATGCGGTGCAGCCCGACGTGTCATGCACGACGGCCACACCGGCTCCGTGGAGGGCCGCGATCGCCGTGGCGGGCAGGTCGAGGGCAGGCGTGCCAGTGGTCGTGACACCCAGCGACTCGGGGCCGTAGCGCTCCGCCACCTGTGCCCGCTCCGGGCCGTCGAACTCGTAGCACCCCACCCGGATGCAGGGGCCGAGGTGGGCAGCCAGCGGAGGGCCATCGAGTGCGACCAGCGCCTCGACGGCGCGCTCGACCACGCCCCCCAAGAGGCCACGCCAACCGGCATGCACCACGCCGAGGGTCCGCTCGCCCACCAGCACGATCGGCGCACAGTCGGCGGTCCTCACCGCAAGGATGCACCCGGGGGATGCCGTCACTGCTGCGTCCGCGGCAGCGCCAGCATGCTCCCCGGGGTGCGTCACCAGGACAACTCGATCGCCGTGGACCTGACGGAGCCAGGTCCAATCAGGGTGGCGGACGCTGAGATCACCTGCGTGGTCTCCATCGGCCCGGGTGGTCCAGGCGAAGCGCGGAACGAGCAGCGCTATTTGAGGAAGGACGGGACGTCGAAGTCGTCGTCACCGTCGAGGTCGAGGTCGAGGTCTGCGTCGTCATCGTCGTCGCCGAACACGCTTCCGGAGCCAGCGTCGACGGTGCTGGGGCGAGCAGTTCCGCTGCGACCGTTCTGCTCATCCCAGCGGTCGAAGCCAGCCGCGATGACCGTGACCCGAACCTCATCACCCATGTCGTCGTCGATGACCGTGCCGAAGATGATGTTGGCATCGGGGTGCGCAACGCCATGAATGACCTCGGCGGCTTCGTTCACTTCGAACAAGCCGAGGTCGCTTCCGCCCGCAATGGTGAGGAGGATGCCCCTGGCGCCTTCGATGGACGCCTCGAGCAACGGACTCGAGATCGCGCCGCGGGCGGCGTTGAGCGCCCGGCCCTCGCCGCTGGCGTAGCCGATGCCCATGAGGGCCGAGCCGGCGTTGCTCATGATCATCTTCACGTCGGCGAAGTCGGTGTTGATGAGCCCTGGCGTGGTGATCAGGTCGGTGATCCCCTGCACGCCCTGGAGGAGGACTTCGTCCGCCATCTTGAACGCGTTCAGCATCGAGGTCTTGTCGTTCGACACGCTGATCAACCGGTCGTTCGGGATGACGATGAGTGTGTCGACCTTCTCCTTCAGGCGCTGGATGCCCTGCTCAGCCTGCACCGAACGACGGCGACCCTCGAACGCGAACGGGCGGGTGACCACGCCGATGGTGAGCGCTCCGACACTCCTGGCCATCTCGGCGATGACAGGCGCACCACCCGTGCCGGTGCCGCCGCCCTTGCCCGCCGTGATGAAGACCATGTCGGCGCCCTTGAGCACCTCCTCGATCTCCTCGCGATGCTCTTCGGCCGCCTGACGACCGATCTCCGGATCCGAGCCGGCGCCGAGACCACGGGTGAGCTCACGACCAATGTCCAGCTTCACGTCCGCATCGCTCATGAGGAGCGCCTGCGCGTCTGTGTTGATCGCGATGAACTCGACGCCCTTCAGGCCTGCGTCGATCATGCGGTTGACGGCATTGACGCCGCCACCGCCGATACCGACGACCTTGATGACCGCGAGGTAGTTCTGCGGGTTGCCGACCATCGATCAGGTTACCTCCATGCATGACTCCACTGAGGCGCAGGCTTGCGCGCAGAGCCGGGCACCATGCTGGAGCCCGGCCTGAAGGTCGAGGTGAGGTCGAGGTGGATCGTGACCCCTGTGGAAAATGCGCAGGCTAGGAGCACCCTTCCTCCCGGGTCAACACCGCGCTGTACGGCGAGCGCAAGTCGATCGTAGCCAGGCAGCCCAGGTCCACCCGATCGAGCATGGTGCGCAACGAGCGCACCTTGGCTTCGAGCTGGGTCGCGTCACCGAAACGAACCGTGCCGCCCTGGACAAGCGTGGCCGTGACCTCGTCGCCCACGGACACGGTGGCCACCGCTCCCGGGGCGGCGCTGGCGAGGCGTTCGGCCACGAGCAGGGCCGAGGAGGAGCCGGCCGCCAGGGCATCGCCAGGCCGGAGCGCCGAGGAGGCACCAGCCAAGCGCACGAGGCTTCCGGC
>JANOQG010000364.1:0-2071 GCA_031422255.1 Actinomycetes bacterium
CGCCGAGGACCAGGGCGGAACCCTCGATGTCCCTGGCCACCGCCTGCGCCTTGCGCTTGGCCAGCACGAGAGCCACCTCACGCGTCGAGCCGGTGACGTCGTCTTCGTCCACGCCGCTCACGATGATCTCCGGGGCGAAGCCGGCTTCGACCAGCACGCGCCGCCGAACCGGCGAAGCCGAGGCGAGTACGAGCCGACGAGTCACCCCAGCAGCCTGGTCGCTGGGAAGGGTCTGTGTCAGGTGCGCTGGCGGTCGCGCTGTTGCTCCTGCGCGCGATAGGCCGCGGCGAACTGCGGGTGCACGCGGTGCAAGGTGACCCATCGACGGGAGGCATCGAGGGTGAAGCTGACCGTTGCAGCGGTGATGCGGCGGTTCACGATCGCGAGGCCGATCATGCTCATCACCACGGCAGCGGCGCTCGAGACGCCGAGCGCCCGCCACAGGAACGCCTCCCCGGCGGTGCCGTCGTAGCTGATCAGCGACCACAGGCCGAAGAGGACGCTGGCGACGACCGCCGCAACCGTGATCGCTCGTTGCCGCCGCAGTCCCCTGATGCGGGCGTAGGCGGTGTCGGAGAGCGGAAGCTGCACGGTCAGCGTCTCGGGCCGACCTCCACGCATGAACGAGATGACGACGATGCCCAGCCAGCCCAGTGGACCGGCCAGGATCAGCAGCCAGGTGAGGCCGAGTGGTGTGGGGTTTCCGATCTCGTCGCTGAACCGGAGCTGGTCGGAGGTGGGCACGCCGTCTTTGGCGCATACCTCGGGGAGCGTGCCCCGCACTGCATCGTCGACGAAGACCTGCACGTCAGCCATGGCGCAGAGGCTAGGCACCGATAGCCTCCGGCGCATGGACAAGCCGCTTCCCGACCCCAGCAAGCTCCTCGTGGATTGGATGGAGTGGGAGAAGGGCGAAACCCCTCCGGGCAAGGTCATGAGCAACCTGAAGACCCACGGCCTCCGCGATCTGCTCGAGTCGCTTTCCGCGGCCCAGGGCACCAGTGCCACCGTCTGAGCAGGCCCCCGACCACCCGCTCGAGGAGGCCGTCGCCGACCCGGTCGACGGCGTGGATCCGCCGCTGGTGTCTGCTCGCGAGGCAGCCCGCCAGGGCATGCCCGGGTGGCCTGAACCGGGCGAGGACTTTCCGCCCCCCACGAGTCCCTTGCCGGTCGGGCGTGGCGGGGAGCAGATCATTCCGAGGCCGCTGAACGCGGTCTCTGGTCGGGCTGCCCCGTGGGCGCACCTGCCTGACGATCTCCGCCATCCCACCCTGGCCGACGTTCGGTCCGCGCTGACCGCTGCCGGTCCCGCCATGCGTTCGGAGCGCGAGAGCATGCCGGGGATCGATCGCGCGGCGGCCGTGCTCGCGCCGCTGTATGAACACGACGGCGAGCTGCACGTCGTGCTCACTCGGCGCACCTGGGAGATGCGGTCGCACTCGGGGGAGGTGAGCTTCCCAGGTGGTCGCCAGGACGACGCCGACGCAGACCTGTGGGCTACCGCGCTCCGCGAGGCCCACGAGGAGATCGACCTCGCTCCCGCCTTGGTCGAGCACATCGGCGAGCTCGACCATCTGGCGACTGTTACGAGCCGGTCGTTCATCGTTCCCTACGTCGGCGCCTTACCCGGGCGGCCCACCACGACGGCCAACCCGACCGAGGTTTCCGCCGTGCTGCACGTGCCCATCGCTGAGCTGCTCGACCCCTCCATCTTCCGGGAGGAGCGCTGGACGTTTCCCTGGGCCGAGGACCGTCCGATCTTCTTCTTCGAGCTGATCGGCGACACCGTGTGGGGTGCGACAGGAGCCATGCTCCGCCAGCTCCTCGGTCTGATCACCGGCACCCTGACACGCGGCCAGCTCGACCACATCTGACCCCACCCCGGTTCTGGCGTCGGTTTGGGGCGCGGAGCGCCGAGAACCGACGCCAGAACGGGGCATCTACGATCTCCTGGATGTCCTCGGAGACCGATGCCATCGCTGCGGCTGACCGGCCGGCCACCGTCGCCACGCTGCGGACGGACCTCGAGGCTCTCGGCTTGGGCTCGGGTGACGTCGTGATCGTCCACTCG
>JANOQG010000365.1:0-5999 GCA_031422255.1 Actinomycetes bacterium
CGTTGGCCGCGCTCTCGGCATTGGAGCGCGGTGGCTATGTGGATCCTGGCGATGCGACGCAGCTCCGTCAGTCGTACCGGTTCCTGCGCCGTGTTGAGCATGTGGCGCAGCTCGACGACGAGCGCCAGACGCATTCTGTGCCGGATGACCGGGACGAACGACGGCGTCTGGCACGGGTGCTGGGGTTCCAGGGCGCGCCCGCGGCTGGCCCCACGCATGCCTTCGATCAGGCGCTGGCTGAGCACCGGGCGGGGGTTCGTTCAGTGCACGAACGGCTCTGGTTCCGGCCGCTCCTGGCGTCGTTGTCGGGGGCCGGACCGCTCGGAGAGAGCGCCACGTCCGAGCGCCTCGCGGCCTTTGGCTTCGCCGACGCCGGGCGCACTCGGCAGGCCGTGGCGGAGCTCACTCGTGGCCTCACTCGGCCGTCGCGGATGATGCAGCAGCTCCTGCCGCTGTTGCTCGACTGGCTCTCCGGCACTCCCGACCCCGATCTCGGGCTTCTGGGCTTGCGTCGGCTCGCATCGGGCGAGCAACGGTCCAGATCGCTCGCCACGGCCTTCCGAGACTCGCCCGAGGCGGCGCGGCGTCTCGCCCTGCTGCTGGGCACGAGCCGGATGCTCGGCGACGTGCTGGTGGCCAACCCGGACCTCATCGAACGGTTGCCTGACCCCGAACGACTTCGCACGCGTTCAGGAGCCGAGCTCGTGGAAAGCGCGCACCGAGGAATCGCGTTCCGCGACGATCCAGACGAGCAGCGGCGCACCCTCCAGCGATGGAAGCAACGTCATCTCCTGGGCGTGGCGGCTCGTGACGTCTTCGGGCAGGCGGGCGTAGAAGTGGTCGGGACGGATCTCACCCGCCTTGCGGAGGCCACGTTGGCCGCAGCCCTAGCGGCACTCGAACCGACAGTGCCCTTTGCCGTTGTCGCCTTCGGCCGCTTCGGTGCAGCGGAACTGGGCTACGCGAGCGACCTCGACCTCGCGTTCGTGCACGAGGGCACCGACCCATTAGCGGTGCTCGAGGCCGACCGTCTTGCCACTGGTCTCCTTCGATTCGTCGGCGGCGGTACCCCCGCTGATCGGATCTGGCCGATAGACACAGACCTGCGACCAGACGGGCGAAGCGGTCCGCTGACGCGCAGCCTCGATGGATGGGGCGGGTACCTCGACCGGTGGGCATCCACCTGGGAGCGCCAGGCGTACCTGCGCGTGCGTGCCGTCGCTGGCGATCGCGAGCTTGGGGAGCGCCTCGTTGCGCGCATCCACGCCGCTGTCCTCGCTCGCCCCCTGAGCGGCGAGGAGGAGCGCGAAGTCCGACGCATGAAGGTACGCATCGATCAGGAGCGCATCGCTCCGGGCGAGGACCCTGAGTTTCACCTCAAGCTCGGACGGGGATCGCTGTCCGACATCGAGTTCACGGTGCAGCTCCTCCAGCTCCGCCACGGCGTGCCCGGTGCGGCGACTCTGGATGCGCTCGGCGCGCTTGTGGAGGCGGGCCACCTCCCCGACGAGGAGGCACAGGTCTTGATCGAGGCCTACCGATTCTGTGAGGGGGCGCGCAATCGCAGCTTTCTCGTCGTCGGGGCGGGCGACGCGCTCCCGTCCCGTCCTGAGCAGGCCACGCCACTGGCTCGGTCCCTCGGCTTCACCGTGGCTTCCCTTCGAGAGGAGTATCGGCGGGTCACTCGACGGGCGCGGCGGGTGGTCGAGCGCCGCTTCTATGACCAGCAGTGAGATGGTGGGGTGCGCGTGCGCGAGGATGGCGACTCGGTCGCCGAAGGACGGTCCGTGGAAAGGAGAGACGTGCCGCTCAATCCGCAGGTGAAGTCGCTGCTCGACGGGCTCGCGCTGGCCGGCGGTCCGAAGCTGAGTGAGATGTCGGCGCCCGAGGCCAGGGAGCTCTTCCGCGGCATGATCGCGTTCGATCAGCCGGAGGAGGTCACCCGCGTCGATGACCGCGTCGTGCCCGCTATCGATCACGAGATCCCGGTGCGCGTGTACACACCCTCAGACGCGGTGGGCGGCGACGCCCCCTTGCTTCTCTGGCTGCACGGCGGCGGGTGGGTGATCGGCGATCTCGACACAGCCGATGCCACGGCTCGAGCCTTGGCCAATCGCTCCGGCGCCGTCGTCGTATCCGTCGACTACCGGCTGGCTCCGGAGCACCGCTCGCCGGCGGCGCTCGACGACTGTCTCGCCGCGCTCGTATGGGCCGTCGAGGAGGCGGAGTTGCTCGGCGTGAACAGCAGCAAGGTTGCGGTCGGTGGTGATTCTGCGGGCGGTCATCTGGCGGCGCTGCTCTGTCAGCGGGTGCGCGATGAGTTCGGGCCCGAGATCGACTTTCAGCTGCTGGTGTATCCGGTCACCGACCTCACGCTCTCGCATCCTTCGGTGGATGAGAACGCAGAGGGCTACTTCCTCACGAAGGAGACGATGGCCTGGTTCGTCGACGCGTATCTCGGCGACCAGGATCCCACCGACGGCGCGGTCTCTCCCTTGTGGGCCAACTCGCTCGCCGGCCTCCCGCCAGCGCTCATCATCACCGCGGAGTTCGACCCACTTCGTGATGAGGGCGAGGCTTACGCGGCCGAGCTGCGTGCAGCGGGGGTTGCGGTCGAGGCCGTTCGCTACGACGGGCAGATCCATGGGTTCCTCGGCATGGCAGCGCTGCTCGAGGATGGGGCTCACGCGCTGGACCGCGCCGGGGCGACGTTGCGAGCGGCCTTGTCGTGACGCAGCCCGCGACCGGAGGACGCACGAGCGCCCGCCGAAGGCAGGATCTAGCGTTGCCGCGAGGTCGGCAGATGATCGGCCGGACAGGAGGCCGACATGGCCGAGCATCCCAATGTCGCCGTCATCCGCAATGCCTATGCGTCGTTCGCGAAGGGCGATCTCGACGGCGCGTTGGCCGACATGGCCGACGACTGCGTCTTCCACTTCGGTGGCGATGGCCCGAACAGCGGTGACCACAAAGGCCGCGAGGGCATAACCGCTGCGCTGATCAAGAACTTCGAGCTCACCGCCGGCACGCAGGTCCTCGATATCAAGGGCATCTATGCCGACGACAACCACGCTGCAGTAGTGGTCCACGAGACGGCCAGCCGCCCCGACGGCGCGTCGATCGCACTGGACGAGGTGCACATCCTCCGCATTCGCGATGGCAAGATCCTCGACCTGTGGGACCTCCCCGAGGACGTCCAAGCGCACGACGACTTCTTCGACGGGAAGTAGTCGACCGCAGGGGGGTATGAGTGCGGTCAGTCGAGGACGGCAGAGGTGACAATGTCCTCGAAGCGATCAATGGCCCAGGACACTGGGCCACCGAACGCGTCCTCCTCTGTCAGCATCTCGAAATAGACGCCGGTGATCCCAAGCTCCGGATCCACCCAGGAGGTAACGCCGCCGGACCCTCCGTGGCGAAGCGTGCCGCGCGAGGGCGTGCCGCCGCGGTAGTGGGCGAGCGGGTCGGCGGTAGCCACGTTGAAGGCGTAGGCCCATGAGGCCTCGCGGAGCTTGATGAAGCCGAGGTCGGCCGCTACCCCCGGGATCTGGTTGGTGGTCATCACCTGGATGGCAGCAGGACTGAGAACCCGAGTGTCACCGGCAACCCCGCCATTACGAACCATCTCGAGGAAGCGCAGATTGTCGAGCGGGGAGGCGTGAACGCCGCACATGCCGTCGTCGCACGACAACCACAGCGGATCGAAGTGGGCAAGCACCGTGTCGGCGTGTCCCGGTGCGTGGGGAATGCCGGGGGGCCGCTCCACAACGTGAGGGAGGAGTGAATCAGGGACGATCACGGCGCTGCGCGTCATGCCCGTCGGATCGAAGAGGAGATCGCTCATGGCGGCGTCGAGCGTGCCGCCGGTGACCCGCCGGACGATCTCCGAGATCAGGCTGTAGTTGAAGTTGGTGTACACCATCGCCTCGCCCGCCGCTCGCCGGCGAGGCACCGCCCACCCGGAGGTGAGGAAGAGGTGGGACAGCAGGTCGCGGTTCGGCGGGATCTGCGACCGGTCGCCGGCCGCCACCATCGCATCCATGCTGGCTCGGATGTCGTCCTGGTCCCACCCCGAGGTGTGGGTGAGCAAATGGTGGACGAGCACCTCGCCGTTGTCGCCCGCCGCCAGCTCCGGCAGGTAGTCGACGGCGGGCTCGGTGAGGCCCACCATCCCGCGCTCGACCAGGGCGAGCAGGGTGGCGGCGGTCATCGGCTTGCCGTTGGACGCCAGCGGGAACACCGAGTCGAGCGCGAGGGGTGGGCCGCCGGGACGGTGGTCGCCCAACGTCTTGGTGAACACCACCTGGCCATGTCGGGCCACGATGGCGGCCAGCATGGGCGACCGGCCCTCGTCGAACTGCCGCTGCATCAGATCGCCGGCGAGGGCCAGCCGGTCCGCGGCCATGCCAACGATCGCTGGGTCGACGGTGTCGAGCATCAGCGTCATGCGATCACCGCTGCGGTGATGACGTCCTGGAAGCGATTGCCCATCCCCGAGAGGGGTTCCAGATCCGGGCTCATCTCCGTGATGATCTCGAAGAAGACACCGACGATGCCGTGCTCCCGATCGATCCAGAAGTCGATGCCGCCCGCGCCGGGGTGGCTCAGCGAGCCGTTGGGCACGAGCCCGCCACCGAAGTACGGCCAGCGCGACTCGCAGATGACCCCGAAGCCGTACCCCCAGGACGCCACCGGCATCAGCTTCTCGCCGCCGAAGCGGGCGGCCAGGCCCGGGATCTGATCGGTGCCCATGGCCCGCACGGTGGACGGCGCGAGGAAGCGGCGGCCGTCGAGCGTGCCGCCATCGAGGATGGCTTGCCCGAAGCGGGCCAGGTCGCGCGGGCTGGCGTGGATGCCCGACTCGCCTGAGTCGCTGGCCTCCCACAGCTCACCCTCGAATGCGACCGCCGAGCTGGCGCCGAAGGGGAGGTCGGCCGCCCGGTGCACCAGGTGGGGTCGCAGGTCATCGCCGACGATGAGGGCGCTATGCGTCATGCCGAGAGGTTCGAACACGAACGAGCGCATGGCGGCATCGAGCGTGCTGCCGTTGACGCGCCGGACGATCTCGCCGAGTAGGGCGTAGTTCATGTTCCCGTAGGCCATCAGCTCCCCGACCGCAGCGGTCCGCTTCGGGTGCATCGCTGTCCAGAGGAACAGGTGGGTGAGAAAGTCGACTCCGTCGGGAACAGGTGGCAGCTCACCCGACTCCAGCACCTTGAGCAGCCGCCCACTGAAGAGATCCGACTCCCAGCCCGCGCTGTGGGTGAGGAGGTGGTGGACGAGGACGGCATCGTCGTCCCCGCCAGCGAGCTCTGGGAGGTGGTCGACGATCGGCTGCATCACCCCGATGAGGCCGCGCTCGACCAGGGCCATGACCGTGGCGGCCGCGAGGGGCTTGCCCGCGGATGCGATCGGCCAGACGTGGTCGAGGGCAAGCGGGGGGCCATTGGGCGACTGGCTGCCGAACGCCTCCTCCAGCACCACCTCGCCGTGGCGAAGGACCACTGCGGCAGCAGTCGGCGACTTGCCAGACTCGACGTGCGCTCGCATCAGGTCTCGAGCCAGGTCGATCCGGTCGGCAGCCATGCCGAGCCGGGCCATCTGGTCTCGTTCAACCACCGCCATCGCCATCCCCCGGGCCCGCGAGTTGCTAGTGCGATGTGATTGCGAGGCTCCGGAACGAGTCTCGCAGACCCGGTTCCGTGATGCGCTCGAGGAGGAGGTCGAAGACGGCGTCGGCGTTTGCCGCAAGCCGTGCGGCTCCGGCGGGATCGTCCAGCGCGTCGAGCGCGTGCGCCGCCACCTGGCCGAGGCGCCACCCGAGCGAGTTGAACTCGGTCTCGTCGGCCATGGCCAGGCCTCGCTGGGCCACCTCGGCCGCCGTGGCGTAGTCGCCGAGGGCGAGGTGGGCGCGGGCGGCTGCGTCCAGCGCCACCACGCGGTCGCGGCTGACCGGACCCTCCAGCGAGTGCTCGAGCAGGGCGACGGCGTCGGCAGGC
>JANOQG010000366.1:0-2099 GCA_031422255.1 Actinomycetes bacterium
CCACGTCCAAGTACGACTCGATCTGCGGGCGCTCTAGCCCTGCCGAGCCGGTCTTCACCTCGACGAGCGTCGTCCACTGCTTCGATCCGCGGGCCGTCTCGATCAGACCGTCGGGGTAGCACGTGAGCTCGCCCACTTTGAACGGGACTTCGATGAAGGTGGCGAGCTTACCCGAGGGCGCTCCGAGGGGTTTGACGATCGAGAGCCCGAACTCCGGGACCGCGGCGATGACCGCCATCAGTGCTGACGTCGCACGCCGTTCGGCCTCGTCTGGTCCGCTGATCCCGCTCGTGGGGATGAGCCGTGCAGATTGCCAGTGATCCTCCGCCAACAATCGCCCCTTCCGCCGCGGTCCAGGGGGCTAGGTCTAGCGGGCGAGCGAGGATCCGTGCGTGACAACGTCCCAGATCGCAGGAGTGGGTCACTGGCAGGAAAGGGTCAGGCAGTTATGTCGCCCTTCTGACCCATCCGTGGGTGCTCGCTGAGGCGGTGCGCGGTCGCACCCCGCCTGCTTCCTAGGTTTCGAGCTGTCTGAAGGCATGAAACAGGGAGGCGCGACGGGGTGCGAAACACGAGGGTATGGGAACGGGCCTGCGGGCTGCAGCGCACGGTGGTCGAGGACGTCGACTTCGACGACACCGCGCAGGCGGTGGTGGTGTCGGTGCGACCCAACGCAAAGGCACGTGGCCGCTGCGGACGCTGCTCACGGCGGTCACCGCGCTACGACAACGGTGAGGGCCGCCGGCGTTGGCGGGCCCTGGATCTCGGGACGACGAAGGTGTTCCTCGAGGCCGACGCGCCGCGGGTCCGATGCCGAACGCACGGGCCGACGGTCGCCGCGGTCCCGTGGGCTCGCCACGGCGCCGGGCACACCCGGGACTTCGATGACCTGGCCGCCTGGCTCGCCGTTCGCACGTCGAAGAGCGCGGTGTGTCAGCTCTTGCGGGTGGCGTGGCGGACCGTCGGGTCGATCGTCACGAGGGTCAACGCCGATGTCGACGCTCGAGTCGATCGGCTCGATGGGTTGCGCCGGATCGGGATCGACGAGATCTCCTACAAGCGCGGCCACCACTACCTGATCGTGGTCGTCGACCACGACACCGGCGCCCTGGTGTGGGCCGGCCCCGGCCGCAACGACGCCGCCCTGAACGTGTTCTTCGACCAGCTCGGCCCCGAACGGGCCGCCCAGCTCACCCACATCAGCGCTGACATGGCCGACTGGATCGCCCGCGTCGCGAAGAAGCGAGCCCCGAACGCCGTGCGCTGCGCCGATCCGTTCCACGTCGTCGCCTGGGGCATCGACGCCCTCGACGTCGAACGACGCCGAGCCTGGAACGCCGCCGCCGGCCGGCGCCGCACCGGCACCGCACCCCGCCACACCCGCTCCACCGGCACCGCCGCGCGATCGAAACGGGCCCGCTACGCCCTCTGGAAGAACCCCGACGACCTCACCGAACGCCAACAACACGAACTCGACTGGATCGCCAAGACCGACCCCAAGCTCTGGCGCGCCTACCTCCTCAAAGAAGCACTCCGCTACGTGTTCGCAGTCCGCGGCGACGAAGGCAAAGAAGCCCTCCGACGCTGGCTCATCTGGGCGAGACGATCACAGCTCCCCGCGTTCGTCGACCTGCACCGCAAGATCACCGCCCATCGCGACGCCATCGACGCCACCCTCGAACACGGCCTGTCCAACGCCCTCGTCGAATCGACCAACACCAAGATCCGGCTCCTCACCCGCATCGCCTTCGGGTTCCACGGCCACCAACCACTCATCGCCCTCGCCTTGCTCGCCCTCGGCTCCCACCCACCGCGGCTACCCGGCCGATGACCCACGGATCCAGCAGAAGAGCGAGTTATGTCTGAGCAGGCGTGCTCACCTTGCGAGCCCGCTCCCGCTCAATCACGTACTTGCCTGCAACCCAGCAGCCGTACGCAGACAGGGCTTGCACCATGCTGAACACGTAGGTGAGCCAGTAGCCGCCGAGCCCCAAGTTCCACACGCACAGGAAGCCGTTCGCTACCGCCGAAGCGAGCAGGGCGAGGCCTAGGACACGGCGCATGATGCAGATACTGCCCGATCACGCCGCGTCAGATCG
>JANOQG010000367.1:0-3112 GCA_031422255.1 Actinomycetes bacterium
CCCCCGCTCAGGGTGCGAAGGTGCGGCTTGCCGTGCCTGAGCGACAGATGGGTCAGCGCGGCCGCAGGCCGCACGAAGGCAAGGCTCAACGCCGACGCCCTTCGTCGGCGTTGATCAAGTGAGCGCGAGCAGCTCACCAGCGGCGTAGAGGACGGCGGTGCACCCGAGGAACGTGGCGACGGTGGTGCGGATCCGGCGGTCGGCGGCCTTGATCGTGAGGGAGGCGCCGAGGCGGGCGCCGGGAATGGCACCGAGGACGAGCGCGACGGCCACGCGTCCGTCGACACGCCCGTTGAGGGCGTGGGTGATCGTGCCAGGGATGGCGAAGGCGCCGACGCACACCAGCGAGGTGGCGATGGCGGCCTTCACGTGCACGCGGGCGAGCTGCACGAAGGCGGGGACCATGATCACGCCGCCGCCGATGCCGAGCAGACCGGAGAGGAAGCCCGCGATCAACCCGATGGCGGCATAGCGAGGGGCGGTTGCCGCCCCGGCCGGCGGTGAGCTCGGCGCGTCGACCGCGTCCGACTCGGCACGCGGTTCGTTCGGTGCCAGTGGGACGGGCGCCTTCCCCATCCGATAGGACGAGAAGCCGAGCAGGCACGCGGTGGCGAGCTGGAGCAGATGCCCCTCCCCCGGCACGTGTTCCGACACCAGGCTGCCCAGCACCGCCGCTCCCAACCCGATGGGCACCGTGGCGATCACAGCCGGCCAGATGATCAGGCCCTCGCGCCGATAGCGCAGGGTGCCGCTGATGGCTCCGGGGACGATCGCTGGCAACGCGGTGCCGATCACCACGAGCGGCTCGATCCCCAGCAGCCGCATGCCCGGCTGCGAGATCACGCCGCCGCCGACGCCGAAGAGCCCCGAGAGGACGCCCGTGGCCACGCCGAGCAGGACCGTGAGTGCGTCGCGCAGGGGTCCGATGTCCATGGCCGGCGTTGCGGTTGGGTGGGGCCGCTAGGGCTTGGACGGCTTCGCGGGGTTCTTGGGGAAGTCGATCGCCGTTGCGGGCCACCGGTCGCGGCTCTTGGCGGAGAGCTTGTGCATCAGGGCAATGGCTGCTGGGTCGTCGTCGCCGGGACGGGCCTCGATCGAGCCGTCGTCGATCATGCGGCTGATGATCTCGCGACCGAGGTCGGTGCGGACGATGGTGAGGGTCCAGTCGTTGAACTTGCCGATGCCCCCGGTGGAGATGTCGGCATGCTCGGCCGCGAAGTCAGGACAGTGGACGCAGCCTTCGCGCGTCCATGCGTGGCACTCCTTGAGGTTGATCTCGTGGTAGCTGCCGTCGCGCATCCAGATCTGGAACACGCCCTTGATGTTCATCTTCGTCATCTCGCCCTTGGCCAGGCCGTACTTGGTCCAGAAGAGCTCCTCGAAGATCGAGTCGTCGAAGCTCTTCGAGCACAACAGACCGATGTTGAACACGATCGGCTTGGCGACCTTGCCGATCTTGCGGCTCCACATCACGGGCGGCACTGACGACTGGCAGCTCATGCCGACGAGCGCCAGCTTCTTGAAGCCACGGTCGATGGCCTCGGGGAGGGCCATGGTGTTGGCGGAGTACGTGTAGCGCGAGCCTGCGCCGGCGAGCACCTCCTCCTTCGTGGTGGCAACGCCGGGCATCGCCTTCCAGCTGCTCTCGCCCTCCGCTCCCCCTTCCAGGTAGGAGGTGAGGGCGGCGTCGATGTAGCCCTTGTCGAGCGCCCAGATGAGCAGCGCAGACACCAGGCCGCCGTCCTGGCCCATCTGGTGCACCATGTCGTCGCTGGCTCGCGTGAGCAGGATGTCCTGGTAGATCCCGCTGGGCTCGTCGGCCTGCCGCACGCGCGCGAACAGGTGCTCATCGGCCTCTGGTTCCCAGGCGCGGAAGCGCGGGCAGGCCCGGGTGCAAGAGGTGCAGCCCTTCTGGCCGTGGATGCAGTCGTCGAGGCCGAGCTCCTCTTCGAGGTGGAACGGCTTGTACGCGCCCGGGGCGTGCTCGTATCCGATGACGTCGTGCGGGCACGCGATGACGCAGCCGGCGCAACCGGTGCAGAGCCCCGAGGTGATGACCTCGTCGAAGAGCTCTTTCCACTGGAGCTGCCAGCGTTCCTTGTTGCCCGCCGACAGTGCGTACGGGGCCCCTTGCGCAGGCTCGGTGACGGTCATGGATCGACCCTATCCAGCGCGGCGGACCGCAGGTGCGCCCACCGAACCGCTCGGGTGGTCTTGCGCGACAGCCCTACCGGTCGAGGAGCCTCGACCGCGTTGACCAGGCCTCGGGGCCGGGAGGGAACGATCATGGGACGCATCTGGAGAACCGCCGGAGCTGGGTTGCTCGGTGTGGCGGTGGGGGTGGCGGGCCTTGCGCTCGTGACGCGGCCAGCGGATGCCGCTCAGCCGCTCGCTCGCGCTGAGCTGCTCGACACCAGTGGGGCAGTGGTGGGCAGCGTGGTGATCAAGGGGCACGGCGCGCATGCCACGCAGGTGGACGTGGAGCTGTCGGCGGCCTCTGCGCCGAACCTTCGCGACTTCCACGGCTTCCACATCCACACCAGCGGCGTGTGCAACCCCGCGCCGTCGGGCTCGGCCAACGTGCCCTTCGGCTCGGCCGGTGGGCACTGGAACCCCGGTGGCGCCACCCACGGGGGTCATGCGGGTGACCTGCCCAGCGTGCACATCAACGCCGATGGGTCTGCCAGCGCCGTGTTCGCCATCGATCGGTTCGAGATCAGCGAGCTTGCCGACGTCGACGGTTCGGCGGTGGTGCTCCATGCAGGTCGGGACAACTTCGCCAACATCCCGTCGACCTACACGAGCGGTGGCGTGCCTGGTCCCAACGCAGCGACGCTGGGCACTGGCGACGCCGGCGGCCGCTACGCGTGTGGTGTGGTGCAGCTGGTCTGACCAGCGAGTCGTGGTCCCGGTGGTCGAGGAGTGTTGGCCTCGGCCGCCGGGCTGCGTCAGCATGGCGGGATGGACCTGACGTATCCGCCCGAAGCCGAAGCGTTCCGCACCGAGATCCGAGCCTGGCTCGAGGAGAACCTGCCCACGGGCTGGTTCGATGAGGACTTCGAGATGTCGGCCGCTGAGCGCACGACCTTCAACGAGGCGTGGGCGCAGACGC
>JANOQG010000368.1:0-2926 GCA_031422255.1 Actinomycetes bacterium
ACCGGTTCCAGCCGGCTACGAACAAGCGGCCGAGCGCACCTGATCCCCGGTGCGAACGCCCCGCGCGTCGGCGACACCCCCGCCACGTTCGCTCAGGCGGTGCTGGCCATCCGGTGGGGCACCACCGCAGTCTCGCTCGTGCTGGCGAGCAGCGACCTATCCACTGACCGAGAGCCACGCCTGATCATGGCGTCGCTGGTCCTCCTCAGCTACACGATCTTTCGCACAGCGCGACCCCTGCGAACGGGCGACGACCTGACCGCGCTGCTCTTGGTGCTGGCCGAGATGGCGATCACGATCGTCGCTCTCGTGTCCACCGGATATTGGGCATCGCCACTCGCGTTCAGCATGGTCACCGCAGTTGCGGTGGCGGGCTTCGCCCGAGGATTCGGCTTCGCCACGCGTGTCGCGGTCGCGTCGATCCTCGCCATCAGCGTCCCTTGGAGCCTGGAAGCCCAGTTCTCGACGACCGACTTCCGCACGACCGTGCAATGGTCCGTGGAGGTGCTCCTGGTGGCGTTGGTGGCGGGCTACGCCCACCGCATCTCGGGAGAAGCCGATCAGCGCCAGAGCCTGGCGCTCGACCGACTGGGCCGGCTCTCCGACGCCAACGCGCTGCTCTTCCAGTTGCACGAGGTCACCCAGACCCTGCCAGCGTCGTTGGACCTCGACGAGGTGCTCGACACCACCATGGAGCAGCTCAAGGAACTGTTCACGTTCGATGCGCTCGCAATCGTGGTGATCGACGACACCGACCTGCGGTGGCACACGGTCCGACGCGAGGGCACCCGACCCCCAGCCACCATGGCGCTTGCCGACCTGCCGCGCCCGCTGGCCCGAGCCCTGCGCCTGCGGAGCCTCGTCAGCGAGCAGAACCTCCTTGCCGGTGGCGGGCCAGGGCTCGCTCCCAGCTCTGCCTCCGGGCTCTATGCGGTGTTGCCGGCCCGCGGCTCGATCATTGGGATGATCTCGATCGAGCATGCGGACGCGCACCACTTCACCCATCGGGACATCGAGCTGCTCGCCGGATTCTCGGAGCCGGCTGCCCTCGCCATCGACAACGCCCGCTGGTTCGGACGCCTGCGCACCGTTGGGGCCGACGAGGAGCGCACCCGCATCGCCCGTGACCTCCACGATCGCATCGGCCAGTCCCTGGCCTATCTCGCCTTCGAGCTCGATCGCATCGTCAAGAACGGCAGCGGAGGCTCCCCCGCCACCACCGCAGCGTTGGACCAGCTTCGCGGCGATGTGCGCGGCGTCATCCGCGAGGTTCGCGACACCCTGCACGACCTCCGCACCGACGTCACCGAAACGCAAGGGCTCACTGCCACACTCGACTCGTTCCTCGACCGGGTGCGTGAGCGCAGCGAGCTCGAGGTGCACCTGCGTGCCCAAGAGACTGGCCGCCTCCCGATTCTGCAGGAGCGGGAGCTGTGGCGCATCGCACAGGAGGCCGTCACCAATGTCGAGCGGCACGCCGAAGCCACGCAGCTCACCATCAGCTGGCGCTGCGATGGCCGGGAGGGCGTCTTGGAGATCGCCGACAACGGCGTCGGGTTCCCGGTCGGCAACGCGGGTCGGCTCGACAGCTACGGCATCCTGGGCATGCGAGAGCGCGCTGCCAGCATCGGTGCCACCTTCGTGGTGGACTCCCAGCCCGGCCACGGGGCGCGGGTACGCTGCGTCCTCGATGCTCGCTGACCGCACGAACGATTCGAGGAGGCATCAAGCATGACGAATCTCCGGGTGCTCTTGGCCGACGATCATCGGATGCTCCGCGAGGGATTGCGGCGATCGATGACCGAGGAGGGATTCGACGTCGTGGGCGAGGCGGACAACGGTGAGCAGGCCGTGCGCATGGCCGCCGAGCTCGTGCCCGACATCATCCTCATGGATGTCTCCATGCCCGAGATGGACGGCGTCGAGGCCACCCGCATCATCCGTGCTACCGGTACCACCACCCGCGTCATCATGCTCACGATGCACGCCGACAAAGAGGTGCTCGCCGAGGCCATTCGTGCTGGAGCATCGGGATATCTCGTCAAGGACTGCTCCACAGACGAGGTGGCCGAGGCGGTGCGCATGGCCGCCTCAGGCGAAACCTCCCTCTCGCCTCAGCTGGCGGCCACCATGCTCGACGAGGTGCGCCGTCTCGAGGTGCCGAGTCCCGCCGAGGAAGACCGGGTGATCACCAAGCGGGAGGAGGAGGTGCTCCAGCGCATCGCCGACGGCTGCAGCACGCCCGAGGTCGCCGAGCAGCTCTACATCAGCCAGAAGACGGTCAAGAACCATCTGGCGTCCATCTACCAGAAGCTGGACGCCCGCGACCGGACGCAGGCCGTCCTCCAAGCTGTGCGGATGGGCATCATCCACCTCACCTAGAGCCTGCAAGCCCGCATTTGGGCAGGGTGTCCGCCCAAATGGTTCGCATGACCTATTCAACTGACGGGTGCGACCGTCGATACTCGTCAGGACAGGAAGCCAGCCCCCGGGCGTCCCGGGAGCGTATTGACCTAGGGAGCAAACCAACTCATGATCAGCACCTACGAATTCCTCGCCACTTGGCTGCGGGCCCGTTTCTCCGACTCGGAGCGTGGCGCCTCACTCGTGGAGTACGCCCTGCTCGTGGCCCTCATCGCCGTCGTCTGCATCGTTGCGATTCGGATCCTCGGCCAGCAGGCCAACTCGAGCTTCAGCTCGACCGGCTCGGCGATCAACTAGCCAAGCAAGCACGTTGAAGAGGGGCCGGGCCGAGCGCCCGGCCCCTCTTCGCGTCCCGCCCCGAACGGGGGTCAGCAGGTGCCGATGGGGCCGTCGAGGCGAGTGCCGCGCTCGCACACGAGAACCCATTGCTCGTCTTGATAGAGACTCCGCCAGCGTGCATCGGCCGTCAGCACCAGAGCGAGCGGGCTGGACCGAGGCGTTG
>JANOQG010000369.1:0-3071 GCA_031422255.1 Actinomycetes bacterium
GAGTGACCGTGTTCGCGCCCGACGATCTCGACCTGGTGAAAGGCGGGCCCACCGAACGCCGCCGCTACCTCGACGATGCCCTTGTGGCATCCCATCCCCGGTATGACGCCCTCCGCAGCGAGGTGGACAAGGTGCTGAAGCAGCGAAACGCCCTGCTCAAGGGCGTCGGGGGCCGTCTCGACGAGGGAGCGTCGTTCACGCTCGATGTCTGGGACGCGAAGCTCGTCGAGATCGGTGGGCGGTTGGCCGAGGCCCGCCAACACCTGCTCGACCGGCTCAACCCGGTGCTCTCACGGACCTATGACGCGGTGGCGAACCGGCCCGCGGATGTCGAGGCCACCTACGTCGCCGAATGGGTCGAGGTTGGTCTGGCCGAGGCCTTGGCAGCGAGCCGGAAAGACGACGTGCGCCGTGGCGTCTCCACCGTCGGTCCCCACCGAGACGACGTGGACTTGCGCATCGGGGGCATGCCGGCGCGCACCCACGCCTCCCAGGGCGAACAGCGCTCGCTCGCCTTGGCGCTGCGGTTGGCAGCCCATCATGTGATCACCGAGGTCACCGGCAGCGCGCCCATCCTGCTGTTGGACGACGTCTTCTCGGAGCTGGATCCCGACCGCAGTGACGCGCTCCTTGCCAACCTGCCGGTCGGGCAGACGCTGCTCACCAGCGCGAGTGGGCTGCCGCCGAAGGCCAACCCGGACCGAATCCTCGAGGTCCGGAACGGCGAGATCATGGAGCGATGATCGAGGGGCTTGTGGCGGCCTCCATCCGACGCGAGCATCGGGCATGGCTGCTCGCCCCCTCCCTGGTGTCGGCCCGGGCCCTCAGAAGGTGGGAGTTGCGCTCGACGCCGTCATGAGGGGCCTTGGAGCTCCCGAGGCCAGCGGCGTCCACCTTGTCTTCGACCGGTGGGCTGAGGTGGTGGGGGAGGCGCTCGCGGCCCGCACTCGCCCCCTCAAGATCGAGGGGAAGCGCCTCGTCCTGGCGGTCGACGAACCCGCCATCGCCACGCACGTCAAGTTCCTGCAGGCCGAGCTGTTGGCCCGCCTGGCCGAGTTGCTCGGGCCTGATCGCGTGACCGCCATCGACCTCCGGGTCGGCCCCAAGCGGTAGCGCCAAAATCGCTGAAAAGCAGCCTGGAGATGGTCGGAGAACCACACCCCGCCTGGTAGGCTTGCATCGTTGTGATTCAGGGGTTTGACCAGGCTTTTTACGACTATTTGGCCTGTCCGTCCCCCCTTCTCAGCCCGGCTGCCACAGGCGCCGGGCCCACCTGGTGAACGAGGTCGATTCTTGGCGCAGTCGGACGGGTCTTATGGGGCCAACAGCATGCAGGTCCTGGAGGGGCTCGACCCCGTCCGCAAGCGGCCCGGCATGTACATCGGCAGCACCGGACCCACGGGTCTGCACCACTGCGTGTGGGAGGTGGTGGACAACTCCGTAGACGAAGCGATGGCCGGCCACGCCACCCGCATCGAGATCTCGCTCCTGGCCGACGGAGCGTGTCGAGTCGTGGACGACGGACGCGGCATCCCTACCGATATCAACAAGCAGCAGAAGATGACGGGCGTCGAGATCGCCCTCACGAAGCTGCATGGCGGCGGGAAGTTTGGCGGCGACGGCTACAAGGTGTCCGGCGGTCTGCACGGCGTGGGTGTGTCCGTAGTGAACGCGCTCTCGGTCAAGCTCATCGTCGAGGTGGACCGAGACGGCAAGCACCACCAGATGACGTTCGAGAACGGCGGTGTGCCCACGAGCAAGCTCGAGGTGGTGGGCGAGTCACCTCGGGGTCGCACTGGCACCACGGTCACGTTCTGGCCTGATGGCTCCGTGTTCGAGACCACCGAGTTCTCCGCTCGCACGATCCTCGAGCGGCTCCAGATGATGGCCTTCCTCAACAAGGGCCTGGAGATCGTCTTCACCGATGAGCGGCCGGATCACTCGTCTGAGCCCGTCACCTACAAGTACGCCGGCGGGATCATCGACTTCGTCAAGCACCTGAACAACGCCAAGGAGGCCCTCTTCGCCAAGGTGGGCTACTACGAGCTCGCCGAGGAGGAGCAGGAGGTGGAGGTGGCCTTCCAATGGAACACGGGCTACAACGCCGATGGCATCCACTCCTTCGCGAACGGCATCAACACCACCGAGGGCGGTTCGCACGAGGAGGGGTTCAAGGCCGCGCTCACCACCGTGGTGAACAAGCACGCTCGGGCCAAGAACCTGCTCAAGGAAAAGGAACCGAACCTCCTGGGAGAGGACATCCGCGAGGGCATCACGGCGATTCTTTCGGTGCGGCTCCGCGACCCGCAGTTCGAGGGCCAGACCAAGGGCAAGCTCGGCAACACCAGCGTCAAGACGCTCGTACAGAAGGCCACCAACGACAAGCTCGGCCAATGGTTCGAAGAGAACCCCGCCGAGGCCAACAAGATGGTGAAGAAGGCCCTCGCCGGTGCGCAGGCTCGGATGGCCGCGAAGAAGGCACGCGACGTCATCCGATCGAAGACCCTGCTCGACGGCGCTGGCATGCCCGACAAGCTGAAGGACTGCAGCTCCAAGAACCGCGACGAGCGCGAGCTGTTCATCGTCGAAGGCGATTCCGCCGGCGGCTCAGCTGTGAGCGCCCGCGACCCGTTGCGCCAGGCGATCCTGCCCATCCGCGGCAAGATCCTGAACGTCGAACGAGCCCGGCTCGACAAGATGCTCAGGAACCTCGAGGTACAGGCCCTCATCTCCGCCATCGGCGCGGGAGTGGGGGAGGAGTTCGATGTCGAGAAGCGGCGCTACGACAAGGTGTGCATCCTGGCCGACGCTGATGTCGACGGTCTCCACATCCGCACCCTGTTGCTCACGTTCTTCTACCGACAGATGAAGCCGCTGGTGGAACAGGGCCACGTGTTCATCTGCCAGCCGCCGCTCTACTCCACCGAGGTGAGCAAGGCGAAGGTCTACCTGAAGGACGACCACGCCAAGGACGCCTTCCTGCGGGACAACCCGAACCACAAGAAGGACTTCGGGCGCCTCAAGGGTCTCGGTGAGATGGACGCCGAGGAGCTGCGCGTCACCACCATGGA
>JANOQG010000370.1:0-3819 GCA_031422255.1 Actinomycetes bacterium
GCCTTTCTGATCGAGCACGATCAGGTCGGCACTCCCTTGGCCGCCTTTCTCGACGACGTGGAGCAATCCAATGCCTGATGAGCCCCGCCCGCACGCCGACACCACGGCCATCACGGCGGGTCGAGGCGTCAGCCGCGACTCGCTGGCTCCTGTGCTCTTCCCCGCCACCACGTACGAGGTGGACACCGTCGCCGAGCACGCCGCGATGGCTGGCACGCCTCGCTCCACCAAGTTCTATTCCCGCTTCGGGAGCCCCACCGTGCGTGAGCTCGAGGACGCCATCGCTCAGCTCGAGGGAGCGGAGGCCGCCCTGGCCGCAGCGTCGGGGATGAGCACCGTCACGTCTGTGCTGATGGGTCTCTGCTCCTCAGGCGACCACATCGTCGCCACGAAGCAGATCTTCTCGGTGACGTATGCGTTGATGGTGTTCCATCTGCCCCGGTTCGGAATCGACGTCACGTTTGTGGACGGCACCGATGCCGACGCGCTCCAGGCAGCGGTCATTCCCGGCCGTACGCAAGTCGTGTTCGCGGAGACTCCGGCCAACCCAGCGCTCTCCCTGGTCGACCTCGACGCTCTCGCCGCCATCGAGGGGCCGATCACGGTCGTCGATTCCACGTTCGCGGGCCCCACCGTGCAGCATCCGCTCGAGCACGGAGTGGATCTCGTGCTGCACTCGGCCACGAAGGGCATCGCGGGCCACAACGACAGCCTGCTCGGGGTGGTTGCGGGCAAGGCCGAGCTCATCGATCCGATCTGGGCCTGGCAGTCGGCCATGGGGGCGCAGGCGTCACCGTTTGATGCCTGGAACGCCCTGCGCGGGATCCGCACGCTGCCGATCCGTGCCCGTCACCAGGCGGAGACTGCCCTGGCACTGGCAACGCTTCTCGAAGGGCATCCCGCGATCGAGTCGGTGTCGTACCCGTTCCTCGCCAGCCATCCGCAGCACGAGCTTGCAAAGCACCAGATGTCCACGGGAGGAACGGTGGTGGCGTTCGAGGTGCGCGGCGGAGCCGACGCCACCATCGCGTTCATCGAGCGGTGTCGTCTGGCGCGCATTGCGCTCTCGTTGGGAGGTCCAGAGACCCTGCTCACCCATCCCGCAACCATCGCTGGCCGGTTCACCGCTGCCGAGCGCGCTGAGCTCGGTGTCACCGACGGGCTCGTGCGCGTGTCGGTCGGGCTCGAGCACGTCGATGACCTGCGGGCCGATCTCACCCAAGCACTCGACGCCGTGCCCTAACTGAAGAACTGTGCCAGCGCGGCCTGGTTCTCCTCGGATCCGACCATCCGCACGAACTCGTTGTCCTCGCGCGCTCGCGCGGCGCGAACAGCCTCGAGACGGCCCGCCACCATGAGGCGCTTGGTGGTCTGAAGGGAGTCGACTGGCATTGCTCCGATCTGCCGAGCAACAGCCATCGTCTCGTCGAGGAGAGCTTCGGGAGCGGTCACCTTCCAGGCCAGACCGGTAGCGACGGCCTGCTCTGCGCTCATCCACTCCGCCGTGAAGATGAAGTGCGCCGCGTCCTGCCAGCCCATCCGTTGCGGGAGCAGGAGGCTGCCAGCCGCCTCAGTGGTGACACCGAGCGTCACGAACGGCACCTTGAGGCGGGCGTCGGCGGCGATCCAGACGATGTCGCAGTACGGCAGCAGCGTGGCGCCGATGCCGAGCCCCAGGCCGTTCACGGCGGCGAGCAAGGGCTTGTCGAACTCCTCCAGGACCGGAATGAGGCCGCGGTAGCCGTGGAGGGCGTCGTCGTCGTGATCGGGTGGCGCCATCATCTCTGTGAGGTCTTGTCCCGCGGTGAACGCCCGGCCCGTGCCCGTGAGCACCACGCACTTGATCGCGGGCTCGACTCGAGCAGATACGAGCGCCTCCGTGGTGGCGTCCCACAGCTCGTCGTTGAGCGCGTTGAGCGCGTCGGGACGGTTCCAGCGCACCAGGCGCACTCCGTCAGCATCCTGGATGTCTACGGGGCCCATGGTGGACACTCTCGCATGTGCACCCGTTGGCGACGGCCGAGAAGCCGCCGGTCGCGGTGAGGGCGCAGTTACGGTCTTGCTGCGACGATGGGTGAGAGGGTGATGGTGCTCGATGTCTGGCACTGACGACGACCGGTTCCGAGTGTTGTTCGAGCGGGCACCGGTCGCGGTGATCTTCAGCTCGCTCTCGGGCGTGATCACGGGTGTCAACCTTGCGGCCTGCCGCCTCTTCGGAAGTCCTGAAGCCGAGCTGATCGGGACGTCCGGCTTCGACACCGTGCACGAAGACGAGCGCGAGGAGCTCATGGCCGTTGCACAGCCCCTGCTCGACGGGGCTGTCGACTACCTCGCACTCGAACACCACCTGGTCCATCCCGACGGCACGACGGTGTGGGCTGAGTCCTACAACCAATTGGTGCGGAATCCCGACGGTACCCCGAGCTACCTCCAATCCGTGCTGGTGGATGTCACCGTGCGCAAGATGGCAGAGGAGGCACGGCGCTGGCTCGGCCAGCTCATCGAGAAGTCGCAGGATGCGCTGATCGCTGTCGACCAGGACGGGTCGATCCAGAGCTGGAACAGGGGAGCAGAGCGCATCTTTGGGTACACGGCCGACGAGGTCGTCGGCCGGGATAGCAAGTTTCTCGGCGGGGTGCAGGAGGAGTTCGCCACAACGGCGACACGAAGTCGCATCGGCGCCGGTGAGCGCCTCGAGTATCGGGTGGTTCGCACACGGAAGAACGGAAGCGCCGTCACGCTGATGGTGCAGGCGGTAGGCATCAGGGACGGCGCCGGCGCTGTGGTGGGGATCGCCACGCTGGCTCGGGACCTCGCCGACCAGGAACGGGCCGAAGCGATCTTCCGTGGCCTCGTGGAGGGGGCGCCCGACGCAATGGTCTGCATCGACGAACATGGCAAGGTTGCGCTGGTCAACGATCAGGCCGAGCACCTGTTTGGGAGCTCACGTGCTCAGCTCGTGGGTACACCAGCGGCGAGGCTGTTCGTCGACAGCGACTGGCTACGACGCTCCGTCGACTCAGCTTCGCGCCACGACCTCGAGGTGACAGGTCGCCGCGTGGACGGAAGCGAGTTCGAGGCGGAGGTCTCGGCGTCCTCGATCAAAACGCAGGCCGGCGAGCTGATCGCAGTCACCATTCGGGATGGCAGCGAGCGTCAACGGGCGGCGATCGTGGCGTCATCGGCCGATGCGATCGTTGGGCGAGCGCTCGATGGGACCATCACGTCCTGGAACGCGGCTGCTGAACACATGTACGGCTACTCCGCTCACGAGGCGATCGGACGCCACCTCTGGGCATTGGTACCGGCCGACCGCGCGGCGGCATGGCCCGACACCGTCGCCCTGCTGGCAGGAGGTGGTGTCATCAAGTCCTTTGACACCCAGCGACATCGGTCGGACGGCGTCACCCTCGACGTGTCCGTGACGATCTCGCCCATCATTAGGGCTGGTGGAGCCCTGCTGGGGATCTCGACGACGGCGCGAGATATCACCGAGTCCAAACGGGCGGCCGCCAAAGTTCGGGCTGTCGAGGCCCGTCGCTCGGCCATCCTCGAGGCATCCCTCGACTGCATCATCACGATGGATGGCGACGGATGCATCCTCGAGTTCAATCGGGCAGCGGAGCTGACCTTCGGATACGCGCGCGAGCGGGCAGTCGGAAGCGCTCTGATCGATCTCATCGTTCCACCGCAGCTCCGCGTCGCATACACACGGCAGTTGGACCACTACCTCGCCGTCACCCGGGAGAGTCCAATCGTCGCTGAACGCCTCAGGGTCAGCGCGTGTCGAGCGGATGGCAGCGAGTTCCCCGTCGAGCT
>JANOQG010000371.1:0-11671 GCA_031422255.1 Actinomycetes bacterium
CCGACGCTCTCCACCACCACGTCCGCCTTCACCGGCCATTCCCCCGCCGAGTCATAGGCGGCGACGGCGCCCAGGGTGAGGGCAGCCAGGCGCTTCTCGGGGTCACGGGAGGTGACGTGGACCTCAGCGCCCATGCGCACCGCGAGGTGGAGCGCAGCCGTGCTCACCCCGCCCCCGATCCCTACGATCAGGCACCGCTCCCCTGCCGAGAGACGAGCACGCCGCACCATGCGCCAGGCCGTCAGCGTGGCCAACGGGTAGGCGGCGCACTCCTCCCAGGACCGGTTGGCAGGACGAGGCACCACATTGCGGGCCGGCACCACGACGAGCCCACCGTGTCCGCCCCAGCGCTGCTCTCCCAGGATCTGAAACCCTCGTCCGATCGGAGCGTCATCGCCCAGGGCGACGATGGCTTCGATCGGGGCGACGGCTGGGTTCAGCACTACCTCGTCGCCAAGGATCACCGAGGTCACCTCGGCACCGACCGACACCACAACCCCGGCTACGTCCGACCCGGGGACATGGGGAAGTGCCGGCCTTGGCCGGCCCCTGGTCAACCACAGATCCATGTGGTTGAGCGCACTGGCCATTGGACGGACGGCAACATCACCCGTGCCGACCACCGGGTCGGGCACGCTGCCCCATCGGTAGGTGCCTGGGGATTCGTCGAGGATCCACGCCTGCATCCGGGGAACCGTAGTTTCTGCGCGGATCCGCCTTGCCCGGGTTCCTCGCTCAGACCACGCAGAGCAACGCGTCGGGTTCAACTCTGATCGACAGCGTGCTGGCCGAGCCGACCGAGTCGCCGTCGAGGTAGATCGGAGTGGGGCGGGCCAGCTCCACCTGGAGCGCCAGGACGTGGCGCTCCTCGATCCCTGGGTGCGGCAGGTGGTTCCCCGTGACAAGGCGCGACCGAACCTGAAACCTGGTGCTCAGCGGGAGGTCGGCGTCGAGCACGTCGAGACGGCCGTCATTCGGGTGTCCTCGTGGAGCAACATCCCAGCGACCCATGAACTGCGCGTTCATCGCGACGAGCACTCGCCCGTGCCACCAGCTCCGACGGGCGGTCAGGTGGGCGACGAACCAGTGCAGTCGGCCGTCGACCAGTACCGATCCCAGATCCACGGAAAGGAGCGTGGCCGCTGGGGATCGCAGGCGGGCTTCGTCGCCTCTGCCGCCGAGCGTCCGGCACAGGTCGCCGCCCAAGAGCCCCAGGGGTGGGATGGGGGTCCCAGCGCGCCGCGCCGCGCTGACGACAGCACGTGCCGCAGCGTCTGAGTGAACGACCACGGCGTCTGATGGCAGCCGCCCGACCTCCCCCCAAGCGTCACCCTTGCGGATCGGCACCGGTATCTCCCACCTCGTCGACGACGTCGAGAACCGACGTCGCCGTGACAACCCCACGGTGCAAGGCGTCGGCGGCCTGACGTGCGCGCGCGGCCGTGGCCGGCACAGGAGCGATGTCGCCCAGGCCTCGGAGGAGGTCGATCAGCTGCTTGACGTTCCGTACGAAGTCGCCGCCCGAGAGGGCTTCGTCCTCCAGCAGCTGGGCCAGGCCGGTGCCTGCAGCCCACGCGTGTGCAAGGTGAACGAATCCTGCGTCGGGCGCTCTGGTGCCAGGAAGACCCGCCGCCTCCTCATCGACGAGCAGGTCGGCTGCGAGCCCCTCGAGAACGACGAAGCGCTCCTTGACGGTGGACGACGGGAAGCGCGGGGCGGGCGGCTGGTCGCGTCCGCGGTGCTCGTAGGTGAAGCAGGAGGCGAGAGCAGCCATCGTTGGCACGTCGAGGTCGTCGAAGAGACCCGTGATCAGTGCCTCTGCGACCAACAGATCGGACTCGTGGTAGGTCCGAGCGAGCACGTCACCCGCCTCCGTCAAGGACCATCCATCGAGATAGCCCCACGCCTCGAGAAGGCGCAACACCCGGTCGAAGCGACGGGCAAGCGACTCCGTGCGTCCGCGCACCTGACGCCGCAGCTCATCGAGATCTCGCGTGACCCTCTCGGCCTGTACGGCTGAACGCACGTGGGCGTCTCGGTCGGGGCAGTCCTCCACGGGGTGGCCCGCTGCGGTCGACAGCGGCGCGTCGGCAACGAATGCGGCGCCGGTCTCGGGGCCCAGACGCGTGCGGCGCAGCGCCTCGCCAACCTTGTGATGGAACGCTCGGTTGTTCGGGTTGTACGGCTCCGGGAGATCGATGGTGCCGACGGCGCGAGGCGGCTCGTGCAGATCGACGGCTCTGATGGTCCGAGGCTTGCTGCGATCGTCGATGACGCTGAGCTTGGGATGGCCCTTCCGGAACGCAACGGAGAGGACGGCGTGTCGGGTTCCATCGATCAGGACCACATCCCCGGGCGCCAGCTTGCTGAGGGCCGCGTAGATCCGATCGATGGAAGCGCCGCTGCGGGCCGGACCGGAGCGCAGGCGTCGATACTCCTCCACGTCGCCCCGCTCGCAGGTTGCCTCGGCCAGGAGCCGCTCGAGCCGCTGGCGCTGTCGGTCGATGCGGGCCTCCACCTGCACGACTGCCCGGTCGGCTTGATACTGGGCGAACGACAGGTTGAGGAGGCGATGTGCCTGCTCGGGCTCATAGCGGCGCACCAGGTTCGCTGCCATGTTGTACGTAGGACGAAACGCGGAACGAAGCGCGAAGGTGCGACTCGACGCCAGCGACGCCACCTGCTCGAAGGGCACGAAGGGTGACCAGAGCACGATGGCGTAGCCGACGTCGTCGATGCCTCGCCGTCCAGCGCGCCCGGTGAGCTGCGTGTACTCCCCCGGCGTGAGCAGCTCACGACGCTCGCCTGTGAACTTCGTGAGACGCTCGATCACCACCGAGCGCGCCGGCATGTTGACCCCAAGCGCGAGCGTCTCCGTGGCAAAGACCGCCTTCGTCAGTCCTTCGATGAAGCAGGCCTCGACCGCTTCCTTGAACGGCGGCACCATCCCAGCGTGGTGGGCGGCAACACCCGCTTGGAGCCCCGCAAGGAAGCGATCAAAGCCGAGCACTGCGAGATCAGCATCGGCGAGTGAGGCGGTGCGCTCTTCGACGATCGAGCGGACGCGAGCACGTTCGTCGTCCGTCGTGAGGCGCAGCCCTGCGTCCAGAAGCTGATCGCGCGCCTCGTCGCAGGCCTTGCGGCTGAAGATGAAGGTGATGGCCGGGAGCATCTGCTCGTCGTGGAGTCGCTCGATCACCTCGATCCTGCGGGGCGTGAAGAATCGGCGACGGGGACGGGCACCCACGGCGCCACGTGTGTGCAGGGCCTCGTCGTCGAGCCGATCCGCCTCCGGGTTGGGGCGTCCGTCGACGAGGGTCGGGAGCAGCTGCAGCCCGTTGTGGGACTTGTCCCCCACGCAGTAGAGGTTGTGCAGCTCGACGGGTCGGCGCTCCTCGATCACGGCTTCGGTTGGCCCGCGCACGGTGGCAATCCACTCGGCCAGCTCCTCAGCGTTGGAGACGGTGGCCGACAGGCACACGAGACGGACGTCTGCCGGGAGATGGATCATCACCTCCTCCCACACTGGCCCCCGATAAGGGTCCTGCAGGAAGTGCACCTCATCGAGCACCACTGAGCGCAGCCCATCCAGTGCCGGCGACCCGGCGTAGATCATGTTCCGGAGCACCTCGGTGGTCATCACCACCACCCGTGCATCGCCGTTGATGCTGTTGTCGCCGGTGAGCAGCCCGACGGCATCACGGCCGTGGCGACGCACGAGGTCGGCGTACTTCTGGTTGGACAGCGCCTTGATCGGAGCGGTGTAGAAGGCCTTCCCCCCGCTGGCGAGTGCCACCGCTATCGCGTGCTCGGCGATGACCGTCTTGCCGCTTCCGGTGGGGGCGGCCACCAGCACTGATCGACCCTCGTCGAGTGCTTGGATCGCGCGAACCTGGAAGGGGTCGAGCGGGAAGTCGTATCCGGTCAGCACCGGCGCATCATGCCGGGGTGGCGGACTTCTTGCGACGCTCGAGGATCCGCCCGATGAGGATCGCCACTTCGTAGAACAGGCACATGGGCCCAGCGAGCATGACCATGCTGATCGGGTCCCCTGAGGGAGTGATCACCGCCACGAGCACGCAAATGCCAACGATGGCGTAGCGGCGGACCTGCCGAAGCTGCCCCGGGTTGATGACTCCCATCATCTGGGCGAACACGAGCACGATCGGGAACTCGAAGCCGATGCCGAAGGCGAGCATCATGTAGCTGATGAGGGTGAAGTACTTGCTCGGCGCGTAGGCCGTGGAGATGTTCTCGCCACCGATGTCTTGCAGGAAGTTCAGGGCCTGCGGAAGCGTGTAGTAGGCGATGCCAGCGCCCATCAGAAACAGCGTGAGCGCGCTGACCATGAACGGAATCGCG
Organism: Actinomycetes bacterium; assembly: GCA_031422255.1. Taxonomy (GTDB): domain Bacteria; phylum Actinomycetota; class Acidimicrobiia; order Acidimicrobiales; family VFJN01; genus VFJN01. The sequence continues at coordinate 4,363 of JANOQG010000371.1, forward strand.
AAGCGCTTCTCGTGGTCGTAGAGCCCAGGGGTGATGAACCTCCAGAGCTGCCAGAGGATCACTGGCATGGCGATGAAGATGCCGCCGTACATGGCCAACTTCATGCGGACCCCGAAGCCCTCGAGCGGATCGAGGGCGAGCAACTTGCACTTGGTGAAGGAGTTCTCGCAGTTCTTCAGGTAGGGCTCGAGCAGGAAGTTGAAGATCTGGTCGTACAGCAGGAAGGAGATCAGCATGCCAACCACGACAGCCACACCCACCTTGATGACGCGGTCGCGTAGCTCGCTGAGGTGATCCATCAACGACATGGGGGCGCCGTCGCCGGCGGGTACCGCTGCTGAGCCCATCAGGGGGCACTGGAAGGCGGAGGAGCCTCCTCGCCCGCGATCGCCTTTTCGGCGGTGGGCGAGGTCGTCTTGGCCCGGGCAGGAGGCACCGTCTTCGGCGTGGCCACCGGGTGCTCGCTCACCGCGGCTACGGCGTCGACCACCGCCTCGTCCTCTACGACTGGAACTTCCGTGGCCAGAACGTTGCGTCGGCTAGCTACACGAGTGGGATCGTCGGCCTCGGAGAAGGCGGACTTCATCTCGTTCTGGAACCCGCTCGACAGCCGGCGGAGGTCGCCCATCACCTTGCCAACCTGTCGCGCTGCGTCGGGCAAGCGCTGCGGACCCAGCACGACGAGGGCAATCAGCATGATGACGATGAGCTCGCCACCTCCGACGTTGAACACGTGCGCAGTGTACTGGTGTGCCCCGCAGCCTCAGGCGCGGTGCAGGCTCGCCAGCGACGCACGAGCCTCTGCCGAGGCGATGCGTACATCGCTGACGGCCGCTCGAACCTCCGAGAAGCGGTGCAGCTCCATGCCGAGGTCAGCGGTGGCCTCGGCGATGCCTCGGAGCTGAACGAGTGCCAAGACGGCACCGCCTGCCACAGCAAGGGGCGGTATGGCCCAGAGGAGTTCCATCAGCCCAACGCTACGAGGGCGTCGTACCAGCCGTCATCCTGAAGGATGCGGTGAAAGTCGATGAGGTCGTCATGGCTGATGGGTTCGCCATCTCGGGGCTCGAACAGCTCGGCGGGCAATCGCCACTCCACCAGCTGCACGCCAGAAGCGACCAGCATCTCAACGATGCGAGGCTCGGCTGGCTTGGCCACGGACATCAGACAGCTCGGGCACCGAAAGACGTAGCTGCCCTGGTCGTCCTGGGTGCAGACTCGCACCTCAAGATCGTTCACGGTGAGCTCGACATCGCCGCAATCGTGACAACTCGCCTTGATCACCGTTGACATCTCGCCCGACCCTCCGTGGGATGCTCGCTCAAACCCGAGTGCTGGGCTTGGTGTCGGCCGCCCAACAATGACGCTTGAGCCGTTCTGCCACAATGGGCCGTCGTGCCCACTCGGCTCCCCTCGCTCCGTCGTCCCCCAATCGGCTTTGCCCATCGCGGGGCCCGTGCCGACGCCCCCGAGAACACGCTTGAGGCCTTCGTGCTGGCAGTTCGGCTCGGGGCCACCGGGCTGGAGTCGGATGTCTGGCTCACCAGCGACGGCGAAGCAGTCCTGGACCATGACGGAGTGGTGCGGTCCGGCCTCCGGAAGCGCCCGATTGCCGAAACCCCCCTCGCCGATCTACCCCCCCACATTCCGGCCCTCGCCGACCTGTATGCCGAGGTTGGCGAGGGACTCGAGCTCTCCCTGGATGTGAAGGACGCCGCCGCGTTCGACCGAGTGATCGACGTTGCCCGCGCTGCGGGTGGCGGCGCGCTGGAACGCCTCTGGCTCTGCCACCACCGGTGGACCCAGGTGGCCGAGTGGCGTTCCGTCTGCCCTGAGGTGCGGCTGGTCGACTCCACCTTTGTCGGACGTATGACCGACGGTCCCGAGGCGCGCGCCGCAGCGCTAGCCAACGCCGGAGTCGACGCAGTGAACCTGCATCACAGCGAATGGACCGGAGGGCTCACGGCGCTGTTCCATCGCTTCGAGGTGCTCTGCTTCGGCTGGGATGCCCAGCACGGACGCATCCTCGAAGACCTGCTCGACAAGGGCATCGACGCTGTCTACTCAGACCACGTGGATCGCATGGTCGACGCGCTCGCGAGGGTTTGAGTCGTCGAGGTCAGGTCCTAGAGCGATCCCATGTCGGCAGGCGGCCAAACGAGGACGAACGCGCGCCCGACGATGTCGCCGAGCGGGATCGGGCCGCGGGCGGGGTAGCGGCTGTCTGCGGAGTTGTCGCGGTTGTCGCCGAGGACGAAGACGTGCCCGTCCGGCACCACCTGCCTCGGGATAGACGGATTGGAGCTCACAGACGGGTCACCGGTGAGCGTGCCCTTGTCCAGGTAGGGCTCCTCGACGCGTCGGTCGTTGACGTAGACAGCGCCCTCGCGCGTCTCGATCGTGTCGCCAGGCAGTCCGATCACCCGCTTGATGAGGTCACGGATTCCGTCCTGCCCGACCTCCTCATCGCTGAGCTGAAAGACGATCACGTCGCCACGGCGAACGTCGTGGAAGTCGTAGCTGAGCTTGTTGACGAGCACCCGATCGCCCTTCTCGAGCGTGGGCTCCATCGACTCTGACGGGATGTAGAACGCCTGGAAGAGGAAGGTCTTGACCACGAGCGCGACGACCAACGCTCCGACGATCACGGCGACCCACTCGACCCCCGATCGAAATGGTGACGACGATCGACCCTCGTCGATCGGTGTGACCGGCTCGCTGGTCTCGGGCACGGGGGGATCGACGATATCGGTCACGGCTGGTCAACCGTAGCGGGCAAGGATGCGCGCGGCCGCGCGGGCGCCAGCGCTCACGAGCTCCTCCCTGCCCTCGACGATCGTCGCCTGCGGGCCAAGCCCGAGGAGCAACCGCGCCAGCCATGGCTCGGCGGCGACGGCGAGCGTGACCCGCAGTCGACCGTCGGGCTGCGCGTCCACGGACTCCACCGGGTAGGCGTCCGTGACCCAGGCCGCGGCCGCGTCGAGGTCGATGACGACCCGAGGATCCGTGGCGTCGGGCTGGAACACCGCTACCTCGGAGGGAATCCCGCGGTCTGTGAACGTGGCCTCCAGCAGCGATGCCGAGGCGATGCGGTCGACCCGAAAGCGACGCTCACCACCGGCGAGGTGACAATGCCCAAGCAGGTAGAGGCTGCCATCCTCGGCGTGCACGAGATACGGGTCGACCTCCCGCTCCGTGCGCGCATCGCGTCCATACGAGTAGTAGTCGAGGTGCACCCGTCGACGCTCCGCAACGCCTTGTCGCAGCACGTCGAGGACCTCCGCTCCCCCATCGCCGAGGTCGACGTCGAGCACCTGCTGCGCATCCACGCCAAGTACGGCGGCCAGCTTCGCTACGCCACGACCGAGCGCTCCCACCGGATCGGCGCCCGGGAGAGCCAGCACGGACGCACCGGCGGTGAGCAGCGCCACCGCCTGCTCCGGGGTGAGCCGTTGCGGAGCGTTGAACACGTCGGCGAAGTGAATCCACACCCGATCGCCCTCCTGCACGACGTCGATCAACGCATCTGGGGTGTAGGGCGGAAGTCCGACAAGCCACATCACCTCGAGGTCCCTCGCGAGCTCGGCTGGCGTGAGGCCAAAGCGGGCACACACCTCGTCCACCTGGGGCCCGTCGTTCGCCGCGATCCAGGGCACCATCGCCAGGAGGCGTTGCATCTTGGCGGCGGCACCTGACATCGGCGGCGTGCTCACCTGACCGACCCCAGCCACGCCACGATGTCGTCCCGCAGCTCCGGCGGGGACAGCACCTCTGCGTGCTCCAGGAACGAGAGCACGAAGGAACGGAACGCACCGCGGTTGGTGACCGGAAGCTCGATCACCACAGTGCCGTCCTCCCCCTCCTCGACCACGTGGTCAGGGCCGACGTGCTGCAATGCCCAGTGGGCCTGCGGACCACCGATGCGGACGCGGGCGATGAGCGGCTCCTCGCCTCCGAGCTCCCACGCGCCGCGGGCCCGCCCAGGAACCGCTGTGCTCGGCGGGGTGAAGCTCGGGCCATCAGCAAGCGTGACCGCACCGTCGATGCGGTCGAGCCGATAGTTGCGCTCCTCATCGCGCAGGTGGTCATAGCCCGTGAGGTACCAGCGTCCGCGCTGGAACTCGAGGCGGTAGGGATCGACCTTGCGATCGACCTCGTGATAGCGCATCGTGACGGGGCTCCGACTCGACACCGCGCCGAACAGGCGGCCCAGGTTGGGATCGGCTGGCAGCGGGGCCACCTGCACGCCCAGGTTCTGGCCCCCGTCGGCCACGAGACCACCGAGCTTCAAGAGCCCTTCGGTTGTGGGGAGCCCCTCCACCTGCACCGCCGATGCCGCGAGGTGAAGCGCCGCGAGCTCATCGACGGTGAGTCCCGGGTCGCGGAGGGCGTACTCCTCTCGCGGGATGCGGTACCCGTCGACCTCAGGCAGGCGTCCGGGAACCGCCTCAACACGCAGGGGGATTCCCATGGCGCGCAGCTCGTCCTTGTCGCGCTCGAACGCCCGACGAAAGGCGATGAGGTCCTCTGGATACTCGAGATCCCGCTGGATGCGCTCCGCGGTCAACGGCGTTCGTGCATTGAGGAGCAGGGCCGTCAGGTTCAGCAGGCGCTCCAGCTTCGGGCTCGACACGGACGGACCCTAACCAGTGGTTCAGGTCATCCGAGCAGCGATGCAGCCAGCCTGCCTGCCGCGCCCGCCGCCGCGAAGAACAGGGGGTCTGCATCCGGGCCGCGACCCATCGTGGTGACGTGGAGGTTGGCCGTGGCCAGGAGCCCCGGGATGTCAGGCGGAGGGACCACCCGCACGTCGTGGCGCGTGTGGGTGAACGCACCGTCGACGGGCGAGGCGACCAAGACGGAGGACCGGGTGAGGTCGAGGGCTGTGACGCTGTGGTGGCTCACACCGCGGTGGCGCGGCCGAGCGTCGCCATCAGACATCCGGAGCACGGCCACCGGCCGGCCGCCCATCGCTGCTGCGGCGTCGAGGATGGCGGCCACCTCGACCGAGGAGGTGCCGAGGGTGGTGTCGGTACCCACGACGCCCGGACCCATGGCGACGATGGCGAGGTCGGCGTGGGCGACATGACGAGCAAGAGCCAACGCCGACGGCACCGACACCGCCTCGAGGTCGCCTCCGAAGGCATGGCCGGCGGTGATGGTGACGTCGATGAGCCCGGTCGTCACGAGGTCGTCGACGAGGTCGGACAGCGCCAACGGCAGCGCGGCGCCGTCGGTCATGACGTAGGCGATTCGAGCACTCGGGACTGCGGCTCGCACCGCGACCGCAACGCACGGAAGCTGGCTGTGGAGACCCCCAACGACAACCGGCATGCCGGCGAGACGGCTCGGGAGCTCCGGGTGATGCTCCTCGGAGCTGCCAGCGTCGACCTGCAAGCTGGTGTAGCGCAGCTTCATGATGTGGCCTGGTCCTGGCTCGTGGAACTCGTCGCGGGCCAGGTTCCAGTGGACGAAGTGCCACCCACCGGTGCCGAGATCGAGGTCAACCGCCGTGGTGTTGAGGACGACGCTGTCGCCGACTGCCACCGTGCCTGTGAGCTGGGTGAGGACGTAGGCGCGCCCGCGGTCGGTGTCGACGCGTTGCAGGCCAGGCCGCTCCGAGAGCAACGCTGTGACCTTGCCAGTGCGGAAGGTGGGCAACGAGCTACAGCGACGCGATCAGCTTCTCGACGCGCTCGTCGCGCGAGCGGAAGGGGTCCTTGCAGAGCACCGTGCGCTGCGCCTGGTCGTTGAGCTTCAGGTGCACCCAATCCACCGTGTAGTCGCGCTTGCGCTCCTTGGCCCGACGGATGAACTCACCGCGGAGGCGTGCCCGAGTGGTCTGCGGTGGCGTCTCCACTGCCTCATCGATGGCGGCGTCGGTGCAGGTGCGCTCGACCAGACCCGCGTCCTGCATCTTGTAGAAGAGGCCACGCGGACGGCTGATGTCGTGGTACTGGAGGTCGATCAGCGCCACCTTCGGGTGCGTGAGTGGAAGGTCGTGCTTGGCGCGGTAGCCCTCGATGAGCTTGTGCTTGATCACCCAATCGCACTCTCGGTCGAGGTCCATCGGATCGCGCTCGATCGTGGACACGCAGTGCTCCCACATCTGCAGCGCCTGCTTCTCCTGGGGCGAGAAGTCCTTCGTCTCTGCGTACTTGAGCGCCTTGTTGAGGTACTCGCTCTGGATGTCGAGCGCCGACAGCTCCCGGCCGTTGGCCAGACGAACCTTGCGTCGGCAGGTGGGGTCGTGGCTGATCTCACGAATCGCTCGGATCGGGTTCTCCAGGGTGAGGTCGCGCAGCACCTGCGACGGATCCTCGAGCATCCGCAACAGGATCGAGGTGGCGCCGACCTTGAGGAAGGTGGAGTACTCGCTCATGTTCGAGTCGCCGACGATCACGTGGAGCCGGCGGTAGCGCTCGGCGTCGGCGTGTGGCTCGTCGCGCGTGTTGATGATCGGGCGGCTCCGCGTGGTGGCCGAGCTCACGCCCTCCCAGATGTGCTCGGCTCGCTGGGAGATGCAGAACATCGCGCCGCGGGCGGTCTGGAGCACCTTGCCTGCTCCGGCATAGATCTGGCGGGAGACGAAGAACGGGATCAACACCTCGGCGTAGTGGCCGAAGTCGTCACGTCGTGAGGTGAGGTAGTTCTCGTGGCAGCCGTAGCTGTTGCCAGCAGAGTCGGTGTTGTTCTTGAAGAGGTAGATGACGCCGCGAATCCCCTCTTCCTTCAGCCGGAGCTCGGCGGAGCCCAGGAGCTGTTCGAGGATTCGCTCGCCCGCCTTGTCGTGGGTGACCAGATCGAGAATCGAGTCGCACTCCGGGGTGGCGTACTCAGGGTGCGAGCCGACATCCAGGTAGAGGCGGGCGCCGTTGGCGAGGAAGACGTTGCTGCTCCTCCCCCAGGACACGACGCGCCGGAACAGGTAGCGAGCAACCTCATCAGGGCTCAGCCGCCGTTGGCCGCGGAGCGTGCAGGTGACTCCGTACTCATTTTCGAGACCGAAGATCCGGCGCTCCATCGCGTCAACCTACCCGGGGGTCAGGTCACGCCGTGAGCATGGACGCGAGGTCGGCGTCCTCGATGCGTAGGAAGGCTCGCCGCCCGCCTCCCCGAGCGAGGACTGCGACCTCGAGCTCGGGCGGCGTGAGGGTGCGATCCGGGCCGGCCAGCGCTGAGACCGCAGCGTTGAGCGCGCCCGCCAGGTCGAAGCCCGACTGGTAGGCCGCCTCCAGTCGAGCACCAATGGCCTCAGCATCGCCGCCGATCACGCTGTAGCGGTCTTCGTCCACCACGCTGCCGTCGT
>JANOQG010000372.1:0-3491 GCA_031422255.1 Actinomycetes bacterium
GATGACCTCGAGCGCGTCGAGGTGTTCGGCTGTCGTGAGCTCCTGCCGACCGAGGAGGTGCGGATGCGGGCCGAGGCGCTGATCGCCGCGGAACCGTGGGGCCGCGAGCAGTGGGAGCGCCTCGCTCAGGGCCAGACCTTCGACGGGATGGAGTCCTGGCTGCCATGGCTCACCGACGGGGAGCACGTGCTGTTCGATCTCGTTGGCCCCGACGCTCTGGTCCTCCTGCTCGAACCTCGCCGCATGCGCGACCGTGCCGCTGACCTCCTCGCGGAGGAGGCGGATCTCGCTGGCTCCCTTGCCAAGACCTGGGGCGCCACCGAGGCCGGGGAGGACCACGGCTTCCCCCGCCTCCACCTGCCCTTCGACAGGTTGCTCGCCCACACGGACGCGCCCGCTTGGACCGTCACACCCGCTCCCGAGGGCCCCGATGTCGCCACGATCACGGCGATGGGGATCGATGCCATGGCCGGCGACCCGGAGCGAGTGGTTCGCCAGCTCGCCGCGCTCGCGTCAGATGGCTATCGCATCGTGGTGGCCGCGGATGGCGAGGGATCAGCAGGCCGTCTCCGCAGCTTGCTGTCCGAGCACGGTCTGGCTCCCACGATCGACGTCAACCCACTCGAACGAGGCTGCATCCTCCCAGCGATCAAGCTGGCCGTCGTCGCCGAGCACGATCTCACCGGCCGCCGGCGGTCCCACCGCAAGGCTCGAGCGCCTCGCCGCGATGCCCAGGGGTTCTTCGACGACCTGAAGTCCGGCGATCACGTGGTGCACCACCAGCATGGTGTCGCCCGGTACGCGGGAATGGTGAAGCGGGCGATCGGCGGCGTGGAGCGCGACTACCTCCTGCTCGAGTACCGCGGCGACGACAAGCTCTACGTGCCGTCCGATCAGATCGACGCCGTGCGGCACTACACCGGCGGCGACTCGCCAGCGCTGTCGCGTCTGGGCGGGGATGGCTGGCAGAAGGCCAAAGCCAAGGTCCGCTCCGTTGTCTCCGAGATCGCGCAGGAGCTGGTGGTTCTGTACCAACGGCGCATCAGCGCGCCAGGGCACGCCTTTGCCGTTGACTCGCCATGGCAACGGGAGCTGGAAGACGCCTTCCCATTCCAGGAGACCCCCGATCAGCTCACCGCCATCAACGACGTGAAGTCCGACATGGAAGCGGAGTACCCGATGGATCGGCTCGTGTGCGGCGACGTCGGCTTCGGGAAGACGGAGGTAGCGATCCGGGCGGCCTTCAAGGCGGTGCAGGATGGCAAGCAGGCCGCGGTCCTCGTGCCCACCACGCTTCTGGCTCAGCAGCATCACGCAACCTTCTCCGATCGCTTTGCCGGCTATCCCGTGCGGGTGGAGGTGCTGTCGCGGTTTCTCACTGCCGCCCAGGCGAAGGTCGTGGCCAAGGGGGTACAGAGCGGCGAGGTCGATGTCGTGATCGGCACGCATCGGCTCCTGTCGGAGGACATCAAGTTCAAGGATCTCGGCCTGCTCGTGGTGGATGAGGAGCAGCGCTTTGGGGTGGGTCACAAGGAGCAGATCAAGCAGCTGAAGACGGGAGTCGACGTGCTCACGCTGTCGGCCACCCCAATCCCCCGAACCCTCGAGATGAGCCTCACCGGCATCCGCGATCTCACCCTGCTCAACACGCCGCCCGCGGACCGAATGCCGATCCTCACCTTCGTGGGCGAGTACGACGACAGAGCCGTCGCTGAGGCCATTCGCCGTGAGCTGTTGCGCGAGGGCCAGGTGTTCTACGTGCACAATCGAGTGCAGGACATCGAGCGCACCGCAAACCACGTGAGGGATCTGGTGCCGGAGGCTCGGGTGGCCATCGCCCACGGCCAGATGGACGAAGGCACGCTGGAGCAGCTTGTGCTGGCCTTCTCAGATGGCGACTACGACGTGCTCGTCTGTACGACGATCATCGAGAGCGGCATCGACATGCCCACGGTGAACACGCTGGTCGTCGACCGCGCCGACCTGCTCGGCCTCGGCCAGATGCACCAGCTGCGGGGCCGCGTGGGTCGTTCGGGTCAGCGTGCCTACGCGTACCTCTTCCTCCCCCCAGACCGCGTGCTCAGCGAGGAGGCCTACGAGCGCCTCAAGACGATTGGCGAGGCTACGGAGCTCGGTTCGGGGTTCAAGATCGCGATGCGCGATCTGGAGATCCGCGGCGCTGGCAACCTGCTCGGCGTCGGCCAGTCAGGCCACATCGCGGCGGTGGGGTACGACCTCTACTGCCAGATGGTGAGCGAAGCCGTGGCCGAGCTCAAGGGCGAGCCGATCAAGGAGCCTGCCGAGATCAAGCTCGATCTGCCGTTGGCGGCCAACCTCCCCCGTGCGTACGTCGAGAAGGAGGAGCTGCGGCTCGAGGCCTACCGGCGGCTCGCGGCCGTCACCACCGACGAAGAGGTGGCGGACATCCGCGCCGAATGGGAGGACCGCTACGGCCCGCTCCCCCCCGAGGCCGAGCAGCTTCTCTCCGTGGGGCGACTCAGGGCGGAGGCATCGCGGACAGGACTTCGCGAGGTCACGGTCGTGAAGCCGACCGGATTCGGGGGTCAGCCGTTCACGGCCCGACTATCGCCCTTGCCGCTGAAGGCGAGCCAGCAGATCCGCTTGAAGCGACTGCACCCAACGGCCGTCTACAAGGAGGCCGAACAACTCCTCATCGTAAGGGTGCCGCACCGAGAGCACCCGGCTGATGCGCTCGTGGACCTCCTGCGAGTGCTGGACCCGGTTCCCGATCCATCCTGACCCGTAACTAGGCTCCGTCCTCGTGTCCCGACGATCCCTCTCCCTTGGCGCGGTGCTTCTCGTTGCGCTGCTGACCACTGGCTGTGCCAGCGATGTCGCACCGGCGCTGCGGGTCGGCGACAGCAAGATCAGCATCGCGGCGTTCCAGGAGGAGCTCGAGGGCTGGGCGGCCAGCCCCACGCTCGTGTCGCTGATCGGTGCGCCGTCGTCGGTCGGCGCGGCACCTGGTTCGTATTCCACCGACTTCGTGAACGCCGTCCTCAACCTCCGCGTGAGCTTCGAGATACACAACGCGCAGTTCACTGCGATGGGGTTGGAGCTACCGGCCGGAGCGCTCGATGACGTCAGGGGGAGTCTCTTCGGTGACCCAGCGACAGCCGCCACGGTGTTCGGCGAGCTCACCGAGACCTTCGCCGATGACCTGATCGCTGACGTCGCTCGCCAGGGTGCTGTGTCCGGGGCGCTCGCTGCTGACTACGACACGTGGGCCGCAGATGCCTTCTCCACGGTGCCGGTCGAGGTGAACCCGCGCTACGGCAGCTGGGAGCCCCAGACGGGCGTGCTGCCACCCATCGGTCCGCTCCCTGCGCCCGCCGGAACCTGACGCGTTGGTGAGCGGGCTCCCTCGATGGTGGGTCGCGGGTCTCGGCCCGGGGGGGGACGTACTGATCGGCGCCGGCACGCTAGCAGCGAGCGGCGCCATTCCGGTGCAGCTGCTGCGCACCCGCCGC
>JANOQG010000373.1:0-8460 GCA_031422255.1 Actinomycetes bacterium
TACCTCGTCCACCCGCTCCGAGAGCACCTCCGCATCCTCGACGGAGAGCTCCCCTCCCACCGTGAAGTGGTGGAACGAGCGAACGGTGCGGGAGGTGGTCACATCGAACCGGGTGAGGTTTCCGCACGAGGTGCAGCGGTATCGGGTCGCAGGAGGCACCCCGGCAACGTATCGGCTGCGCCATCGGCGGATCGACGAAGGGGGCGGAGCGCCGCTCGGGCCCAGACGCGCAAGGGCCCGGTGCTCCCCCCGAAGCACCGGGCCCTGCGCCCCCCGATCATGAACGCCGAGGGGTCGGCGGGGAAAGACTAGGCGACCCCGGCGCCGCCTGCTTGCTCGGTGGCCAGCGCATCGAGGCTCATGCTGTCGTACTCCTCGCCGGTGTCGACCCAGTCCTCGAACTGGATGACGCCCATCTCTCCGAACTTGGTTCGCAGCCAACCGTTGTTGCGGTCGAGCAAGCCGAGCTTCTTGCAGTTCGGGACGATCTTGCTGAACAGGAGCTGCTGGAACGGGTCCTCGTTCTTGTCGCCACCGTGCTCGAGCTGGAGCTTGATCATCGTGCGGACGTCGACGCCCATGCGCTCCCACACCTCCTGCTGGAGGAAGCGATCGCGCATGCGAACAGCCGCCTCGAAGGCGAACTGCTGCCGCTCGAGCATCTCCGCGTCGGTGAGGTCCGCGTAGTACTCCTTCAGCGACAGCACGCCGAACGCCACGTGGCGGGCTTCGTCGCTCATGACGTAGCGGAGCAGCTTCTTGAGGAGCGGCTCCTCGGTGAGCATGTGCATGAAGCCGAAGGCGGCCAGGGCCAAGCCCTCCACCATGATCTGCATGCCCAGGTAGGTCATGTCCCAGCGGGAGTCCTCGATGATGTCGTCGAGGAGCATGCCGAGGTGAGCGTTGAGCGGGTAGTGCCCGTGCATCTTGGTGTCGAGGTACTTGGCGAACACCTCGACATGGCGGGCTTCGTCCATGACCTGCGTGGCGGCGTAGTACTTGGCGTCGATCCACGGCACCGTCTCGACGATCTTGGCCGTGCAAACAAGTGCACCCTGCTCGCCGTGCATGAACTGGCTCATCGTCCAGTTCTGCGATTCGATGCCGAACTGGCTCCACTCCTTTTCACCCCAGTTGTGCAAGGGGCCGGACGGATCGGTGGCGGCCACGAAAATGGGATCCGACTCAGGATCGCGGGGCGCGTTGGCGACGATCGCCTCGATGTCGACGTCGAGATGCCACGGCAGGTCGGTTTCCCCGTTCCACTGCGCGTTCTTCGCCTTCTCGTAGAGCTTGTTGAGCGCGGGGCGCTCGCCCTTCTCGTAGTTCCAGGTGAACAGCGCGTCGGCGTTGTCCTTCACGGCGTGAACCATCTCGTCCGCGTCCTTGCTGGTGATCGAGAGGATCGCCTCAAGGTCATTGACATCGGCCCGGCCGAGCATCTCTTCGTTGGTTGTCATTGGGGGTCCCCCTGGGGATGGTCGGTGGGTGAAGAATCGAGAGCGTTCACGAGACGGGCGATGAGGTCTTCCCATGGGCCAGCCGCGGGCAGGTCGATGTCGACAGCTCGGAACAAGAGGAAGCCGAAGCCGACGGCGTGACAGAAGCGGACGACCGCCTCCGTATCGAGGGCTGGATCGATCGCGCCGGTGGCCTGTGCCTCGGTGACGAGGTCGGCGAGGCGATCACCACGAAGGTCGAGGAGCCCGTGCATGAGCAGGCGCACCTCAGGGTCGCGGCGTGCAGCGACGAAGGCCTCGAGCAGCAGTGCGCTCTCTGGGCCCATCTCGTCCGTTACAAGGTGCGACCCGACGGTGGTGAGGATGTCGGTGACCTTGCCCTCGAAGCGGTGCTCGTTGAAGAGCTGATCGAGCTCGTTCTCGGAGCGGGCCTCGATGGCAGCGAGCAGGAGCTGCGCCTTCCCCGTGAAGCGCCCGTAGATCGCCCCAGTGGTGTAGCCAGCGCGACGAGCGATCTCCGCCACACCCGCGCCGTCGTAGCCCTTCTCGGAGAACACAACGGCAGCCGCCGCGATCAACTTCTCGCGTATGGGGTCCGAGGCTCCCAGGTCAGGGTCGCGCAGCGGCGCGGCGGACGTCATGGGAGCGCAGGATAATGGTCGTTATCACGCCTGTCCAGCCGCCCGCCTCAACCTTCGGCCGTCAGCTCCCGCTGCGATACCTCGACGAGGGTTCCCAGCACCCGCATCGCTGCGCCCGAGTCGATCGACGTGCGCGCGCCCTCGATCCCCGCCGGGAGATCTGCAGCCAGTCCCGCGGCCACGAGCCCCGCTCCTGCGTTGAGCAGGATGATGTCTCGGTGAGGGCCGTGGTCCCCTGCCAGGACACGCCGGGCAAGGTCAGCGTTGACGGTGGCGTCGCCCCCGATGAGGTCCGCTCGATCGACCAGCGCGAGCCCGAGCTCCTCCGGGTGCACCTCCCAGGTGCGCACCGCTCCATCGGCCAGCTCCACCACCGTGGACGGCCCCGTGGTGGTGAGCTCGTCCAGGCCATCCCCCCCATGAACGATCAGCGCTCGTTGGGCGCCGTTGACCTGCAGCACGCCCGCCATCCGGTCTGCCATGCGGAGGTCCGCCACCCCGATGAGGTAGCGGCGGACACGGGCGGGGTTCGACAGCGGACCGAGGATGTTGAAGGCCGTGGGGATGCCGAGGTCGCGTCGAGACGGCCCCGCATGGCGCATGGCCGGGTGGTAGCGCGGAGCGAAGCAGAAGCCCATGCCGGCCTCGGCCACGCAGGCCGCCACGCCCACCGGACCAAGTTCGATGGCGACCCCCAGGGCCTCGAGCAGGTCGGCGGCGCCACAAGCCGAGGACGCAGCACGGTTCCCGTGCTTGCACACGCGACCTCCGGCACCGGCTACCACAAGAGCCGACAAGGTGGACACGTTGATGGTGTGGGATCGGTCGCCGCCTGTGCCCACCACGTCGATGACGGCGCCAGTGACGTCGATGTCAACGCGGGTGGATGCCGCCAGCATCGCCTCGACCATCCCGACGAGCTCCTCGACGGTCTCGCCCTTCATGCGCAGCGCGACCACAAATGCGGCGATCTGCGCCGGGCTAGCGGCGCCCTCGAGGATCTCCGCCATCGTCGCGTGCGCTTGGGCGCGGCTCAGCGTGCCTCCGTCGAGCAAGGTGCCCAGAACGCCAGGCCACCCGCCGTGTTCCGCAAAGCCGAGATCAGGCATGCGGCGAACCTACCGGCACAGCCCTAGGAGGCTCGCCGCCGCTGTCGGAGGATGCGGCGACGTTCCTTCTCCGTTGCGCCGCCCCATACCCCCTCCTTCTCGCGTCCGAGGAGTGCAAACTCCAGACACGTCTCCCGGACGGAACACTCCGCGCACACCATCTTCGCGACGGCGGCCTCCTCATCGGAGGCTGGATAGAAGATGTCCGCGTCCAAGCCGCGGCAGGCCGAGTGGCGACGCCAAGCGAGTTCCATGATGGTGCGGGGGGCTGCTCTTCAGGTCGAGGGGCAGGGCGGATCGCAGTCTCCGCGCGGGAGACACGCCGATGCAAACCGGCGGACCTCGGGGAGCCTATTGGCCGGATTCGCTACGGCGAAGCAGCGCCCAGACCTCGTCGGCCGGATACCGACGATGCCCGCCAGGGGTCCGCACAGACGGGATCCTTCCGCGGCGTGCCCAATCGGTGACGGCGCGCTCCGACACTTGAAACAGGAGGGCGACCTCCCTCGTGCGCAGCAGACGGCCACCCATGCCACCGGGAAGTACCCCGTTGGCCACAAGCTCCTCCAACAGCGCCGCTCGGTCTTGAACCCGCTCCACTCTGCCTCCCGATTTGTTCAACCGAGTGTGCCCGACCCCTTCCGCCTGGGCAATAGGAAAATAGGGTCAAACAGGTCGTAAAGAGCGGAAAGGCCACGCCATTAGCCACGCAGATCGGTCGTGATCTCCCCAAGCGTGGTCGAATCCACCAGGCAGGCGTAGTCGTATGCGGCGTGGTCAGCCACGAGCGAGACGGGCCCGGAGGCGACCAAATCGACCTGTTCGGGGGTGAGCTCCCACCTGACGTAGTGGACGGAGGCAGTGATCTCGGTACGCGTGAGCTGCCCGGCGTGCGCCTCATCCGTGATGGCCCGTACGCGCTGGGCTCCAGGGCCCTCGCCGAGCTGGAGCAGAAGGGATTGCTCGATCCCGACGAGCTTCGGCAACCACTCGCGAAGCTGCTCGTCGGTGGTCAGCTCGATGAACACCGTCGCGCACAGCTGCCCGGCGTCGGGCACCAGCGGGTTGTACGTGTCGAGTTCGTTCTGGATCGCCTCGTCGGTGGTGAGCTTCTCAACCCGAGCCATCTCCTGGATCTGGAACCGAATCGTGTCGCGGTTCTCGAACAGGAGCGTGAGCACCGGTCCGACGTGCACACGACGCCGCTTCTTCAGGTCGATGATGTGGGCCCGGAAGTCCTGGCGCTCGCGCTCGTAGGCGCGTTGATCGGCGATGTCGGAAAGGACGAGCTTCGTGGCCATGTGGGCTACTCCTCGGGGATGCCGTAGGCGCGGGCGAGCAGAGACACGGGGTGGACGGGCTGGCGACCGGTCTCCTGCACGATGCCGCCGTTGGCCAGATGACAGTCGCCCGCCACCACGTCGCCGTTGGCCTTGCCGATCGCCACCGTCATCTTCTTGGCAACCTGACGGGCCATCTCATAGTTCTGCGCGCGGTAACCCCAGGTGCCGTCGATCCCCGAGCACTCGGCAACCACGGTGACCTTGGTGCCGGTGAGCTTCATGAGGTCGCGCGACTTCAGTCCGATGTTCTGCGCTCGGAGGTGACAGGGGGCGTGGTAGGTGACGGTCTCCGGCACTGGCCCTGTGAACTCGGTGTCGAGCTGCGTGCCGTCGGCCTTGTGCACCCGCATCAGGAACTCGGCCGCGTCGTAGGTGTGCTCGGCGACCAGGGTTGCATCAGCACCACCGAGATAGTCCTTGTAGTCGTTCTTCAGGATGTAGCTACAGGTGGGCTGAGGCACGACGACGGCGGGCTGATCGCCACGGGCAATGGCGCCCCGGATGGCATCAGCCAGCACAGCCACGTTCGTGCGAGCGTGGCGGCGGAAGCTCTCGACGTCGCCTGAGTGCAGCCAAGGTGCGCCACAGCAGATCTGGCCCGCAGGCAGTGAGCACTCGATCCCGTTGCGCTCCATCACGCGCACGAGATCGCGACCCACTTCCGGGGCCTGGTACTCCACCAGGCAGGTGGGAAAGAGGACGGCCGTCCCCTGCTTGTCCGAGAATCGCAGCGCCGACCGGCGCTTCCACCACGTGGAGAAGCGCACCCTGGCGAACGGCGGGAGGAGGCGTTGCGACGCGATGCCGGTGACCTTCTCCATGAGCTGACGCGACGCAGAGCCGGGAGTGCCGATCGCACGATTGGCGATCGGCGCAAGCGCGGATCCACTGCGCCCGACGAGGTCGGTGCGACCGAGCGCCTGGTTCTGGGCGCGGGCGGCGATCGAGGGCTTGGTCTCCGTGAAGATGACCTGCTCGGCCCGCAGCATCAGGCGCGGGAAGTCGAGCTCCCACTCGTGCTGACCAGGGATGTAGGGGCAGTTCACGTAGCAGAGCTTGCAGTTGAAGCACTCGTCGACCACCTGGTCCTGCTCGCCCTTGGTGAGGCGGCCGGCGTCTTGATCGTCGTGCTGGTCAATGGCGTCGAAGAGGGTAGGGAAGGCCGAGCAGAACTTGAAGCACAGCCGGCAGCCGTGACACAGGTCGTAGACCCGGGTCATCTCCTCGCGCAGATCGATCTCATCGAAGTACTTCGGGTGGAACGGATCGTACGTAGTGGTCATGGTGTGCTCCGAAGAGGGAGGTGCAGGCCACCCCCCTCTTCGATCAGCGTCTCAGGAAACGTTCTCGAGACCCTGGGTGAAGCGGCCGGCGTGGCTCTTTTCAGCCCGCGCCAGCGTTTCCAGCCATTCGGCGATCTCGTCGAATCCTTCGTCACGCGCCGTCTTCGAGAAGCCCGGGTACATCTCCGTGTACTCGTAGGTCTCGCCAGCGATGGCGGAGCGCAGGTTGTCCTCGGTGGGCCCAACAGGCTCGCCAGTGGCGGGGTCGCCAACCTCGGCGAGGAAGTCGAAGTGACCGAACGCATGGCCCGTCTCACCCTCGGCGACGGAGCGGAACAGCGCGGCGGTGTCGGGGTAGCCCTCCACGTCGGCCTTCTGGGCGAAGTACAGGTAGCGGCGGTTTGCCTGGCTCTCGCCGGCGAACGCCTCCTTCAGGTTCTCTTCGGTCTTGGTGCCCTTGAGGTCAGGCATGCGTGTCTCCTGTGTTGGGTTGTTGGGAACGAGTGGCCGGCGACGCGCAATCGGCGCAGCGGCCTCGAAAGACGATCTCGGTGGCAGTTATCTGGAACCCCGCGGCGCTTGCCGCAGGAAGGTCGACGCCGGGGAAGACGGTGTGAACATCGTCGATACGACCGCAGGACGTGCACACCAGATGGTGATGGGGCTCCAGGTTGGGGTCGAACCGGGTGGACCCGGACCCGATGTCGAGCGAGCTGAGCTCCCCCATCGAGGCGAGGTCGTTCAGTGTTTGGTACACGGTCCGCAAGGAGATGGTGGGCATCTCTGCGCTCACCAGGGCGTAGACCGCCTCAGCGGTGGGATGCACGCTGGACCCCGACAAGGCCCGGAAGATCGACTGCCGCTGCGGAGTGACCTTCAGGCCGTTGGCCCGAAACTCCTCGGTGAGCTGATCGACGGACTTCACGCTCGGCACTCTATCGGCAGTTCTTGCTGATCGACAATCGTTGTTACCACTTCCGTCTGGCACGATGTCGCAATGCAGGTGCGCCGTGCCGTCGCAGGTGACGAACCGATCCTTCGCTGGTTGCGACTCGAAGCGCTCGCCGACGCGCCCTTCGCGTTCGGCTCCACCCTGGAACGCGAGCAGGCGCGGTCGGAGGCGGACTGGAAGCGTTGGATCGATCCTGGGCCGATGTGGGTGCTCGAGGACGAGGGCACCCCGCTCGGCCTGTCCGGCGTCGTGCTCTCCGCAGACGGTCCGGCAGAGATCGTGTCGGTCTGGGTGCAGGAGCAGGCGCGTGGCAGCGGCGCCGCCGACGTGCTCGTCCAAGCCGCCATCGACTGGGCCGAGGAGGCAGGCCACGACCTCGCCCTCCACGTCACCGAGGGCAACGAACGCGCTCGACGCTTCTACGAGCGAATGGGCTTCGAGCTGACCGGCGTCGCCCATGCCCGCGACCACGACGGCGCCCTGGAACTCGAGATGCGGCGCCGCGAGGGCGGCTAGACCGGCGGCGGACTGGGTCATGACCACGTCATCGCCGGTAGCCTCGCCGCCGATGGCGACCTACGAGTACCGCTGCGGACCCTGCGACGACACGTTCGAGGTCTCGCGCCCGATGGCCGAGGCAGATGCCCCGACCGTGTGCCCGTTGGGCCACGCCGACACCAAACGCCTGCTCTCGGTGTTCGCCTCCACCGGGGGCGCGAGCCCTTCGGCCGCTCCGTCCATGGGTGGAGGCGGGTGCTGCGGCGGCGCCTGCGGCTGCGGCTGATGGCCCTCGGTTCCTTCGACCGCGCCACCAATCTGGCGGCGCTCGCTGATACGACCTTCGACGTGCTCGTGATCGGCGGCGGCATCACGGGAGCGGGGGTGGCGCTCGACGCCGCTTCTCGCGGCCTGCGAACCGCCCTCGTGGAGCGCGACGACTTCGCCAGCGGCACCTCCTCCAAGAGCTCGAAGCTCGTGCATGGTGGCCTGCGTTACCTCCAGAACGGCGACATCCGGCTTGTGTATGAAGCCCTGCGCGAACGGCAACGCCTCCGCCACAACGCGCCGCACCTCGTGCGCCTCCTCCCCTTCCTCATCCCGATCTTCTCGAAGGACGGACTCATCAACCCGAAGGTTGCGCGCGCGCTCGGCAGCGTGATGTGGATGTACGACCTGACCGGCGGCGCCCGCATCGGCAAGCTGCACAAGCGGCTCAAGAAGCACAGGGCTGTCGAGCACATGCCCACGCTGCCCGAGGGTCGGCTCGCCGGGGCTTACCTGTACTACGACGCTGCCGCCGACGACGCTCGACTCACCCTTGCGCTCGCGCGCACCGCGGCGCTCGATCACGGCGCGGTGATCGCCAACCACAGCAACGTCGTCGGGCTGCTGCACGAAGGTGGACGAGCGGTCGGCGCGGTGCTCGAGGCTGATGGCCAGCGCATCGAGGTGCGTGCCCGATCGGTTGTGAACGCGACTGGCGTGTGGAGCGACGACGTGCGCGCACTCGATGAAGGCGGGAACCCCGACAGCATCCGCCCCGCGAAGGGCATCCACATCACGGTGCCCTGGGCAAAGGTGCGCAACGACATCGCGGTCGTCGTGCCCGTGCCGAAGGACAAGCGCAGTGTGTTCGTCGTGCCGTGGCTCCCCACCGACGACGGCGGCTTCC
>JANOQG010000374.1:0-1658 GCA_031422255.1 Actinomycetes bacterium
GAGGTCGGCGTCCGGCCCCGCCTGCTGCTCGGTCTCCTCGCAGGTGAGCCAGGTGCCCCAGGGGGTTACCCCACCCGCGCAGTTGGTCCAGGTGCCGGCGAGGCTGACGACCATGGAGACGACCGCGAGGCGCGCGTCGAGCACGTGGGTCGTGGTGCCGCCGAGGGCCTTCGGGTCGTACGTGAGCTCGGGCGACGCCAACGTTGGCTGCGGATGGCTGTTGCCGATCTCGTGGTTCTGGACGATTCGGACCCGGTCACCCTCACCGCCGAAGGTGGCCATCCCGTCGGGTCGGCCAGGCGTCACCCCGCCGCCAGTCAGCGGATCTCCGGCCCGGCTCACGATGGAGTAGCGGAACCCCTCCGGCAGGTCGAGGATCCCGTCCGGATCGGGCACGAGAGGACCCAGTCCGACCGGTTCCGGGTCGAGGGACGTCTGGGAGGTTCCCGGCGCTCGGGGCACCGTCGTCGACGTCGAAGACGGTGACGAGGGCGACGAGGAGAAGAGGTTCGAACGCTCGCCGATGACGACGAGCCCGGCGCCAACGGCGGTTCCCACGATCAGATCACGTCGAGACAAGGCCACGAGCAGGCTCCCAAGGATGCGGAATCGGAGGATACGACGAGCGGTCGCGACTCAGTCGAGCACGTCGTGGCGGAGGAGATCGTCGAGCGTCTCCCGGCGCACCACCACCCGGGCCTTGCCGTCGGCCACGAACACGACCGCCGGACGCAGGACCTTGTTGTAGTTCGATCCCATCGAGTGGCCGTAGGCGCCCGTGACGGGGGTGGCGAGCACATCGCCCACGGCAACGTCGGCCGGCACCTGGGCCTCGCGCACGAGCACATCGCCTGACTCGCAGTGCTTGCCGACGATGGTGACGCGTCGGGGGCGCTCGGCGGAGGCGGCCCGGGGCAGGAACGACTCGTACCCGGAGCCGTAGAGCACGGGCCGCGGGTTGTCGGACATGCCGCCGTCGACCGACAGGTAGGTGCGGACGTCGGGCACGTCCTTGATCGTGCCGACGGTGTACAGCGTGACGGCCGCCTGGGCCACGATCGACCGGCCGGGCTCGGCCGAGACGCGCGCGTCGACTCCTGCTTCCCGGCACGCCGACACGATGGCCGTGCCCCACTCGGTGATCGTGGGCGCCTCTTCGCCGGCCACGTAGGCCACGCCCAACCCGCCGCCGATGGACAGCTCGGGCAATCCCATCTCGCGTACCCAGGGCGCCACCACCTCCACTGCCTGGTGGAAGAAGTCGGCCACGAACACCTGGCTGCCGATGTGCATGTGCACGCCGACGAGCTCAACCGCCGGCGAATCCTGTGCTCGCCCGACCGCGCGCGCGGCGTCGCCCGCTGGCACACCGAAGCCGAACTTGGAATCGACCTGACCGGTGCGCACGAACTCGTGGGTGTGGGCTTCGACACCGGGCGTGGCGCGGATCAGCACCTTCGGAACGATGCCGTCCTCCGCGTGGAGGAGCGCGAGGCGGTCGAGCTCGTCGAAGCTGTCGACGACGATGCGTCCGACACTGACCTGGCGCGCGCGCCGCAGCTCGGAAAGGGACTTGTTGTTCCCGTGCAGCACGAGCCGCTCAGCAGGAACCCCGGCCGCAAGCGCCACGTGCAGCTCGCCGCCGGTGGAGACATCGA
>JANOQG010000375.1:0-3482 GCA_031422255.1 Actinomycetes bacterium
TGAGGGGCGGTACTGCGATGTCCGACGGTGAGCGCCAGGTGTTCGCCGTGATCTTCGTCCTGGTGGGCTTGCTGATCATCGGGGCGGCCTGGCTCGTCGATGTCCCATAGCTCTGCCGGTGACCCACTTCTGCCGGGATGCATCGTCTGCGGCAAGGGATGACGCCGGGCCGGATCGACGGCAGACTGCTCAGCGTGGACGAGAGTCACCGACGACGGGCGGCGTGGCTCAGGTTTGCTGCCTTCCTCGCAGTCGCCGCCACAGCGCTTGCCGTGAACTACGCGTTGGCAACCGGTCGTGAGGATTCGGATTCGTACCGCCCAGAGCCGGTCGAAACTGCTGACCACCTCTTGGGCGTGACCACGAGCCTCGGCCTCGATGCCGTCAGGAGCTCGGGGTGCCTGTCCTTGTCCCAGCCGAAGACGTCGTTGAGTTCGGCCCTGACCTCTTCCTCTTCACGGTCACGGGTGGGCACTCCAAGGCAGAGTCCGTTGCGGATTGCTTGCATGACGGACTGGCCGAACGGGTGACGCTCAGCCCGTTGTAGTTGCGGAGCAGCGGGCATGTCTGCCGATAGGCCACACGGAGGGCCGTCATGGCGAGCAGAATGCTGGCGTGGATCTGGATAGCGCCGTCCGGATGGGTGCGGGTCTGCTGGTAACCGTGGCGCTTGTGATCGTGGTGCGATTCCGCCAGGACGGGCGACGGATCTGGTGGGGCCTCGGACTCGGGTTCGTTGCGATCAGTGGCGTGTACCTGATCGCCGCCTTCACCCGGGAGCCCGCTAGGGACTGGGATACCGCCTGCCCCCTGCCCGGCCAGGACTCCGAGTACAGATCCTCGACGTGGCAGTCCTGGCCGCCGGGCACGGTCTGTTACGACCTCGCAGGCCAGGTGATGTCTCGACCTGGAAGGAAGGGCGGCGAACTGATCATCGTCCTAGCCGCGGGCTCCGTCGTGTTCCTCACCCTGGGCGGGCTGGCTGCGGTCAACGCTTTGGACAAGCGGCGCTCCGCAGCGGCATAGCTGCCGATCATCACGTCGCTTCTTCCGGCAGAGTGGCTTCATGACTGAGGGGCGCTGCGTGTTCTGGAACGCCGAGGAGGGGTGGGGCGTGGTTGTAGGTGACGCTGGCCCCGGCGAGGTCTGGGTCCATTTCTCCGCGCTGTCTGTTCCCGGATATCGCGAGCTGCGTGCCGACGAGCGTGTCAGCTTCCGGTGGGAGACGCCGCGAGGCGGCCAGGATGGCTACGCCCATCGAGCGACACGGGTGATACCTCTCGATCGGGCCTAGCTGGGCGACGTGTCCCACTCCTGCCAATGACCCACTCCTGCCGATAGGCAGCAGTCTGATCGGGTCAGATGAGCTGGGCCGCGAGAACGCTCGCTGCGACGCCGTAGATCACCTGAGGGGCAGCGATCGAGCGCAGGTGTGCCAATGCTGCCTTGAGTCGCCCGGGCTCGACGTCCGGTTCGCCAGACAGATCGGCGAGATCTCGAAGGGCCGCAACCACTGCGTTGAAGTGCTCACCAGCGGCGCCCTGCATCTGCTGGACCTCCACGGGGCCGATGGTCTGATTGACAACGAAGGAGCCTCCGACTCCCGGGCCACCGCCCGCTTGAAATCCGACGACGGTGTCGACGTGGCCACCGCTGATGACGGGTGACGCATTCATCCCCACCATGGTGATCTCGTAGTTGAACTGCGCCGTGTTCGCTTCGAGCGAGTCGGCCATGTCGCGGAGGACGGCGGAGGCTTCGGCGGGTTCCATGGCGCAGGACGCTATCCAGGTGCAGCGTGGCCGGGCTCTCAGATGGGCGCAGTCCTGCCGGGATGCAACGCGAGCGGCGGGCTCAGCGGGCAGAGTTGGCGTCATGAGTGCAGTGGAGTCGGTTCGCCCAGCCGTGCGGCACGCCCAGCGTGACGAAGCCGATGTGATCGCGGCGCTCCACCGACGGGCAGCCGTCGCTGGCTATGGGCACATCTTTCCTCCCGAAGCGCCCCCTCCCACCGAAGAGGCGCTGACTGACAAGTGGCAGCAATGGCTTGGCGCCGACTCGGAGTGGTGCGCCTTCGTCGCAGTGAATGCCGCTGATGTGGTGGGTGTCGTGCTCGCCGGAATGGACCCGGACGATCTGACTCGCGGGCACCTGGCCCGCCTCTACGTGGCACCTGAGCTTTGGGGGCGCGGGATCGGTCGTCAGCTCTATGAGGCCGCCGTGGGTCACGTCCAGGAACGAGAATTCACCGCACTCACGTTGTGGGTCCTCGAGGAGAACCACCGGGCCCGGTCCTGGTACGAGCGGCTCGGCTGGCGACCAAACGGCACACGCAAGACGAGCTATGCGCCAACCGGCGTTGAAGACCTCGGATACGAGCTCACGCTTCGCTGAGGACGGGCATAGCTGCCGGACTGACGCGGGTAATCGGGCAGGATGGCAGCGTGGTGATCGTGCTCCGGAGGCGAGATCGGGAGGCCCGTCGAGCCGTCGCCGCTCGCAGCGACAACGCGCGGAGCGATCTAGAAGGCCGGCGGCTCGTCGGAATGGACCTTCGGTGCAAGTCGTTCCGCGACGCCAACCTGCGTGGGGCAGACCTGACCGAAGCCGACCTTGAGCAGGCCGACCTGCGTGGAGCGAACCTCCGGGGGGCGTACCTCACCGGTGCCCAACTGGTGGGCGCGGATCTCACCGGTGCCTGCCTCGACGGCGCCTATCTCATCGCTACGAACTTCCGGCACGCCAATCTCGAGGGAACAACCTTCGACCACGCGATATGGGACTTCGCGACCACCTGGCCCGACGGACGGCGAGATGCCCGCGGCCCACACCCAAGGCGCCCATAGCTGCCGATCTGCCCGGCGCTCGCCCTGCGTCGGCATTCCGGGCAGGATGACGCGGTGCGCCGGACCGACTACCGCCGAATCGGCACCTCGGAGCGATAGGCCGAACATCGCCGCCGCAGAACGGCACCTAGGAGCGGATGGTGACCGGCTGTGCGATCGTGTCGGCATGGGTTGGAGCGAGATCGCGTATGCGAAGTCGGGTGAGCATCACATCGCGTTCCGAGAGATCGTCGGCGACGGTGGGGGTGACCAGGAGATCGTGATGGTGACCGGTGAGTTCTGGCCGATGGAGTCCTTCGCCAGCGCTCCCCCGGACGTTGAGCGCCTGATCAGGGGACTGGCCGAGCTGGGACGCCTGGTGCTGTTCGATCGCCGCGGCATTGGGCTCTCCGACCCGATCTCGGACTGGGACACGCCGCTGGCAGGGCAGTGGTCCGAGGACCTGGCTGCGGTGATCAGCGCGGCGGGCTGTGACCGACCCACTGTATTCAGCTGGCACCACGCTCCGATCGCACGGACCTGCTCGATCCTTCACCCGGACCTCATCAGTCGCTTGGTCCTCTTCAACCCCAGCTCTCCGGTGACCAAAGCCGACGCTGACTGGAGCCGCGAGTTCGCCGCCTCTCGCACCCGGAA
>JANOQG010000376.1:0-6823 GCA_031422255.1 Actinomycetes bacterium
TTCGGCGCCCACACCTACGACGGTCACCGGCCCGTGCCGACCAAGGCGGGCGAAGGTCCGGCGCTCATCAACCGAGCCGATGGTGAGGACTTCATCGACTGGACGAACCGGGTCGCTGCCGACCTTGCGAGGAACGTGACCGATGTCGAAGGGCTCGCCGGCGACCGCCCTGGGTCATTCGCGTTCCCGTTTGCAGCGAACGCAGCACCCACGAACGACGCTCGGATCCCGGGGCGGCTTGCAGCGCTGGTCAAGGAGGAGTTCACGACCTCGTTCCTGGCCTCGCGGCTCGACCGAGCCACGGCAGTTCGGGCGGGTTGGACCCCGTATGCCCTGCCCCGCCTCACGATGACCCGCGACCTCACGGCGGCGAAGTTCATCGAGCTGCTGGGTCACATGATGCAGGCGGCGCCGATTCCCGACCTGTCGAGTACGGCATGGGAGGACCGGGAGGGTGGGACCTGCCACACCGATCGCGGCTTGCAGGTGGTGGCGCCCACCACCTCGGAGGCGGACTCGGTGGTGACCTGTCGCAGCACCGGACATGGGCCCTTCGCCGCCCCCGTCGAGGTTGAGACCACCGTGCGCCTGCCATCGGATCGGGCCACTGGCATCGTCGGGTTCAGCAGCCAGACCACCGAGGTGGAGGTGGCGGTCGGAGGGATCGATGTGGAGCTGAGGACCCGCACTGCGGGCCAGCCGTGGGAGGTGCTCGACGTCGGCACGCTCGACGCCTACTCGAGTGAGGTTCCGATGCGGCTGACCATTGCCGATGGCGTGGTCACCGCCACCGTGGGCGACGTCGAGCTGACGTCGGTGGCACCGTCGGACGATGACCGAGGTCATCTGCGACTCGACGCGGTGACCCTGGCTTCTGTGTCCGGCGGGGACCAGGTCCAGTTCCTTCGGCCTACGTTCAGGTGGGGGAACGACGTGGCGACGAAGTCCGCCTAGCCCGCCTCGGCGAGTGGTAGCCGGTTGATCGCGGTTCCCATGAGGTCGACGAAGTTGTCGTGGTAGAACGCGTCGCGCACGGTGTCGGCCGAGTCTCCGAGGCTTGCCTCGAACCGCTCCATCGGCCGGCGGCCGCCCTCAACGTGGGGGAAGTCGGTGGAGAACAGCGGAACTTCGATTCCTGCCTGCTCGACGATCCAGCGCACGTCCTCTGTCGGGTAGGGCGTGGCGCGGATCTGGCGGCGGACGAACTCACTCGGACGCAGCGAGAGGTCCTGGAGCCGCTGCTCGTGCTTCAGGAACGCGTCGAATGCGGACTCCATCTGGCGCATCCATCCAGGCACCCAGATGGCGCCCTGTTCGATGACGCCGATCTTGAGGGCGGGATGACGCTCGAGGACGCCGTCGAAGATCATCGTGGCCAGGGTCTGCGTGGGGGGTCCGGGGATCGCCATGTAGTCGACCGAGCGGAAGTTTTCGTCTCCGCCGTGAAAGTCGGGCACATAGGCGCCGCCATTGACGAAGAACTTGGGGTGAAGCAGCTGTCCTCCTCCGCCCACGTGCATCACGATCGGGATGCCTGCTTCCTCCGCTTGCCTCCACACGGGGTCGAGGCCGCGGTGGCTCGGGGAGTGGTCGTTCGGGCAACCGCTGGGAACGAGGAGTGCCGCTGCGCCCATCGCGATGGCTTCTCCGGCCATCGCCGCCGAACGGTCGAAGTCGGCCAGGGGCACGTAACAAGTGGGAAGCAAGCGGGCGTCAACTGAGCAGAACGCCACCATGCCGCGGTTGTGGGCGCGGGCCGCCCCATAGGCGAGGTCGAGGTCGCCACCTCGTTCGAGGCGGAGCAGATGGCCGTTGTTGAAGGTGTTGAAGAGCAGCTGGCTGGCCACACCGAGCAAGTCAAGGGCGAGGGGCCGATCGGCCGCGATGGTGCTGCCGGTGGCCTTGAAGTTCTTGCGAGCCATGATCTCCTCGGCATCCCGAGCCCGGAACTCCGGGTCCGCATGCCGGGCCTTCATCTGCGCGATCGCCTCTGCCTCCCCAGGAGCGAGTCCCAGGTCGACGTTGGGTCGGAGCTTCTCGCGCACTGCGGGGTCGGCGTGCTCCAGGAGCCACGTGGGCTCCTCCATGATGTGGGCGTCGGCGTCGTGGACGGTGCGCCCCTCGATGTACGGCATCCGAATCCCCCTGATGGTCGGCGCGCGAGCAGACGCTAGGGCGTGTCGAGGAAGGTGGCGACCTGTGCGGGCCAGCCAAGGACGTGCCCGATGTTGGCGGCCACCTGTAGCTCGGCATCCGGCAGGAGCTCGACGATGCGTTCGGCAGTGGAGACGGGGTGGCCGGGATCGCCCGCCCAGGCCAGGACCAGGGTGGGCTGGGTGATCGCGGCGATGTCGCTGGGGGCCGGAAGGTCGGACGCGGCGGCTCCCCGAAGCACGAACGGGAGGAGATCCTCGGGGATGTCGGCGGTGGCGGGGAAGGGCGGGAGGTCGGCGAAGATGGCAGCCCGGGGTGCCTCGGAGGCCACCTCCAGCCAGGCCGCCTTGCCGGCCTTCTCGACATAGCGCGCGGACCCTTCGTACTGCTCGGCCTGCGCGGCGCGGGTCTCCCAGGCCGTCGGGGGGATCACGAGCACCAGTCGGTCGAACCGCTCCGGTGCCTGGATCACGGCGTAGAGCAGGGTGGCGCAGCCCATCGACGCCCCGCCGGCCGAGGTCCGTTCGATGCCCAGCTCCTCCAGGAGCTCGAGCAGATCGACCGCCAGCCGCGGCCAGTGGTACGCCTCTGGGTCGAGAGGGCCGCCGGTCTGCCCATGGCCCCGCGCGTCGTAGCGGATGACCTGGTGCCCTTGGTCCGTGACGGGTGTCCAGTCGAAGAGGCCGCCCGCGTTCTCGTTGGCCCGGCTGCTCGTGAGCCCGTGGGCCCACACGAACGGCGAGCCATGGCCGAGGATCGAATGCTGGAGATCCGTCACGGCGCCGACCCCGCCAGCAGGTCGGCGTAATCGGGGTTGGTGTCGATGAACTGGGCGACGTACCAGCAGGTGGGCACGACCGTGCGGCCGCTGGGACGCACGTCGTCGAGCGCGGCCTGCACCAGCACGGCACCGAGACCCTCGCCGCGGCGATCCGGGTTGATCACCGTGTGCGGGAACACGACGACGTCGCCGTCGCTGACGTAGTCGGCGATGCCGACGATGGCAGCACCGTCCAGGAGCTCGTAGCGCGACTGGTCCTGGGCCTTTCGCACGGTCAGCGTCATGCCGTCAGATCTCGCCGGGGGCGATCAGCGCCGCCGCGAAGGTGGCCATGATCCGTCGGCCCGCCCGACGGGTGGAAGGTGCTCCATGAGGTGGTCGCCTCCTCGCTGCCGATGAGCCCTCCTCGCGTGATGAAGCGCTGAGGTCGTTGCTGCTCAGTGATGGCCATCGTGGGTTCCTGTGGTCAGGGGCCGGGATCGGGGAGGCCGCGCAGCGTAGAGCCGCATCGCCCAGTTGACGCGGCCAGACTACGGCGTGGCGCAACGGCGATGGGTCGGACCTTCCGTGCGGCAGGTCCCGCGGTTGGACGACGAGCTCCGAGGCCGTCAGGGCGATGAGCTCGCGGACCGCGAGGTGGTGGAGGAGGCGCGCTGGGACGGTGGTGCCCCGGCCTCGGCCGTCGGGGTGGAGGTCGTTCGGTCGCGCCTGACCGGCCTTCGACTTACCGGGCTGGAGCTGACGGACCTGCGGTTGCTCGACGTGGTCCTCGTCGAGTGCGAGCTCTCCGGGGCGGTGCTCGCCGGTGCCCGGTTCGAGCGGGTGGTCTTCACCCGATGCCGGATGTCTGGGTTGGTGGCCGCTGAGCTGCGCGGCGAGGACGTGCGGTTCGACGAGTGCCAGATGGACCAGGTCTGGCTGCGGGCCGCGGTGCTCGATCGCTGTGAGCTCGTCGACTGCGATCTCCGGGGGAGCGACCTCTACGGGGCGCGGATCACGCGCTCTGCCTTCCGACGGTGTGACCTGACGGAGGTCGACGTCAGCGCATCGAAGCTCGACGCGGTGTCGCTGCACGGCTCGACGGTCGATGGGCTCAAGGGAGCGGAGTCCCTGCACAACCTCACCGTCGGGAGCGACCAGGTGGTCCCGCTCGCTCTCCCGATCCTGGCCGCCCGTCGAATCCGGGTCGACGACGATCCCCCGGATCTGGTCGGAGGGGGATGACGGCTCCCGCTTGACGAGAGCGAACAAGTGTTCGATCATCGCGCGATGGGGTTCAACAACCCGGACGTGTCGTGGAAGGAGCTGGAGCGGACGCTCTCCGACCGCGCCCGCACGGGTCGCGCGAACCGGGTGCCGGAAGGGGCCAACGGTGGCGACAGCCCGGCATGGTCGCCGGTGCGGTCGGTCTACGAGCCACCGCCTGATCTGGCTCGGCGGGTCAGCGGCACTCCCTATGCCGAGCTGCACTGCCACTCCGCGTTCAGCTTCCTGGACGGTGCCAGCCACCCCGAAGAGCTGGCCGAGGAGGCGGCCCGGCTCGGGCTCGAAGCGTTGGCCATCACGGATCACGACGGCTTCTACGGTGTTGTGCGCTTCGCCGAGGCCGCCCGGGCCGTCGGGGTGCCCACCGTGTTCGGCTCGGAGCTGTCGCTCGGGCTCACCAAGCCGCAGAACGGCATGCCCGACCCGGAGGGCACCCACCTGCTCGTGCTGGCTCGTGATCCCGAGGGCTACGCCCGTCTGGCGTCGACGATCAGCGCCGCCCATCTGGCCGGAGCCGAGAAGGGCAAGCCCGACTACGAGAGCATCGACTGGAACACGGTGCACGGTGACCACTGGCTCGTGCTCACCGGTTGTCGCAAGGGTGCGGTGCCGGCCGCCTTGGAGCGCCACGGTCCGGCCGCGGCCTCCCGCGAGCTGGAGGCGCTCGTCGCCACGTTCGGGCGCCCCAACGTGGCTGTCGAGCTGTGCGATCACGGCGATCCACTCGACTCGGTCCGCAATGATGCGCTGGCCCAGATGGCTGTCCGGGCGGGGGTCGACGTGGTTGCCACCACCAACGCTCACTACGCCACGCCGGCGGGCCGACCGCTGGCCACTGCCATGGCAGCGGTGCGGGCGCGGCGCAGCATGGATGAGCTCGACGGTTGGCTGCCTGCCTGCGCAGGGGCTCATCTGCGTTCGGGTGATGAGCAGGCGCGTCGCTTCGCTCGCTGGCCAGGCGCGGTGGAGCGAGCGGCGGAGCTGGGTCGGGCATGCGCCTTCGACCTGCACCTGGTGGCGCCGCGGCTTCCGCCGTTCGACTGCCCCGACGGCATCAGCGAGATGCTCTACCTGCGGCGCCTCACGGCGGAGGGTGCCCAGCGACGGTACGGATCGTGGGGGGAGGAGCGAGTTCCTGGTGCGTACCGCCAGATCGAACATGAGCTTGCCCTCATCGAACAGCTCGGCTTTCCCGGCTACTTCCTCGTCGTCTGGGACATCGTCGACTTCTGTCGCCGCTCGAACATCTATTGCCAGGGGCGGGGGAGCGCTGCCAACAGCGCCGTCTGCTACGCGCTGGGCATCACGAACGCCGACGCTGTACAGCTCGGCCTGCTGTTCGAGCGGTTTCTGTCCCCAGAACGAGACGGACCTCCCGACATCGACATCGACATCGAGTCGGGCCGGCGGGAGGAGGTCATCCAGTACGTCTACGCCAAGCACGGGCGTCGGCACGCCGCTCAGGTGGCCAACGTCATCACCTACCGGGCCAAGTCCTCCATCCGAGACGTCGCCAAGGCACTCGGCTACGCCCCAGGCCAGCAGGACGCCTGGGCGAAGCAGGCTGATGCCTGGGGCGGGGTGGCTGTCACTGCCCAACAGCAGGAGGCGGACAAGGAGATCCCGGCGGACGTGCTGGCCCTGGCCGCGGAGCTGGAGCACGCGCCCCGGCACCTCGGCATCCACTCCGGCGGCATGGTGATCTGCGATCGGCCGATCGTGGAGGTGTGCCCGGTGGAGTGGGCCCGGATGGCCAATCGCACGGTGCTCCAGTGGGACAAAGACGACTGTGCAGCGGTGGGTCTGGTGAAGTTCGACCTGCTCGGCCTCGGCATGCTCGAGGTGTTGCACGGATGCATCGATCTCGTGCGGGAGGTGCATGGCGACGTCGACGTCGACCTTGCCACCCTTCCCCAGGATGACGAGGTGTACGCCATGCTTGGTCGGGCCGACTCCATCGGGGTGTTCCAGGTAGAGAGCCGGGCCCAGATGGCCACGCTGCCCCGCCTGCGGCCGCGGATCTTCTACGACCTGGTGGTGGAGGTGGCGCTCATCCGCCCGGGCCCGATCCAGGGCGGTTCGGTGCATCCCTACATCAGGCGACGCAACGGTCAGGAGGAGGTCACCTACCTGCATCCGCTCCTCGAGCGTTCGTTGAAGAAGACACTGGGCGTACCGCTGTTCCAGGAGCAGCTCATGCAGATGGCCATCGACGTCGGCGGCTTCAGTCCCGGCGAGGCCGACATGCTCCGGCAGGCCATGGGCTCCAAACGCAGCCGTGAGCGGATGGAGCGACTCCGTCAACGCTTCGCCGACGGCGCGGCTGAGCGGGGGGTCACCTCCGACGTCACCGAGATGATCTGGGAGAAGCTGGCCGCCTTCGCCAGCTATGGCTTTCCTGAGAGCCACTCGGTGAGCTTCGCCTACCTCGTCTACGCGTCGTCGTGGCTGAAGCGTTGGTATCCAGCGGCCTTCTGTGCGGCGCTCCTCGATGCCCAGCCCATGGGCTTCTACTCCCCACACACCCTCGTGCAGGACGCCCGACGCCATGGCGTCGAGGTGCGCACCCCAGACATCAACGCCTCTGCCGCTACCGCCACCCTGGAACCACCCCGAACTGGC
>JANOQG010000377.1:0-3701 GCA_031422255.1 Actinomycetes bacterium
CGCCGCTCGACATCGTCGACCGTGCGATAGCCATCGCGTTGGCTCAACCTGGCGAGGTTCTCCATGACGTAGTCGTACGCGCCGACCTGCTTCCAGCTGGCCCCCGTGCGCCAGTGCTCCTCCGCCATCCGCACCTTCGCCACAGTCTCGAGGGGCGCGACGCCCCAGGTCCCGCCGACAACCTGACCGCTCCGACGTCGGCCGCGGTCGATGTCCGTCGCCACGAGTGAGCACGCACTCGGGTCAACCCAGATTCGCTCTGCCCATCGGGGAGCATCACGTCCGTGGCGGACGATCTGCCCCGCGTCGAGCCAGACCATTCGGGCCGCTGACTTCGCGACGGTCAGGTGCCCCATTGGGACAGGCTAGGGCGCTGGTGGGCTTCGCTCGGCATCAGTGGCGAGCGCTCGCGGGCGTGGACCAGCCCGCTCATTGCAGGTCAGGCCGTGACGGACTGCGGCCGGACTAGGGCTGACGGAGCCGGCCGACAAGATCGACGTCGATGGCGCTTCCGTGACCGACGACTCGCCCGTGTTCGAGGACGAGGAAGCGGTTGCAACGCCTCAGCAACGCCTCTCGGTGCGACACGACGATGACGATCGACTCGGCAGAGCTCGCCAGGAGCGACTGCTCGACCAGCGTCTCGTTGGCAGCGTCGAGCGCGCTGGTGGGCTCATCGAGGATCAGACAGGTCGGCGAGGCGAGGAGCGATCGTGCCAGTGCAAGCCGTTGGCGCTGACCTCCCGAGAGTGATGACTGGCCCTCTCCCACCTGCGCCTCGTAGCCATCGGGAAGCGCTTCGATCTCCCGATCGATGCCCGCGAGGGCGGCGGCCCGTCGCACCTCCTGATCGGTCGCAGACCGATGAAAGGCGATGTTCTCAGCGATCGTTGCGGCCAGCAGCACCGGTTCCTGAGACAGCAGGCCGAGCTGCGCCGTCCACGACTCCGCTGAGTAAGCCTCGGCCGAGCGACCGTTGATGTTGATGGTCCCCTCCGTTGGTGACAGGAGCCCGGCAATCGTGTTGGCGAGCGTGGTCTTGCCGCCGCCCGAGGGCCCGAGAATCCCGAGCCAGTCCCCCGCGACCAGCTCGACGTCGATGTGCTGGAGGGCCACCGTCCCGGACGGGTACCGATACCCCATGTCCACCAGTGAGATCGATGTGACCGGGCCGAGTACCTCCACGCCGCGCGGCGTGCGCAACTTGCGGTTCTCGCTCACCGAGTCGAGGAGCTCCTCCAGGAACGGCCGGGTCTCGATGTAGATCTGGAAGGACGAGTTGAGCTGCTGGATGTAGCTCAGGGACCGCACCGCAAGAATCGCCGCCGTGCCGAACTGCACCGCCTCGACGTCGATCGCTCGGCCGACCAAGACGATGCCGACGATCGCGGCCAGCAGCACCTGCTGATAGATGCTCGGCAGCAGGCGCTGGATGAACTTGAGTCTGGCGTAGCTGTCAGCGGTATCCCCACTCAGCTCGTTGAGACGGGCCGCCGCCGCCTCCTCCACTCCAAACACGTGAAGCTCCCGATTGAGCTGTGCGTACGACGTGGCGTTGAGCTGAAGTTCGCCGAGCAGACCCGCCTGGACGCGGGCCAGGCGCTTCGAGACTCGTCGAAGGGGGTTGAGGATCGCGGCGGACCCACCGGCTACCACGGCAAACAGCAGGGCGATGATGGGTGCGCTGAGGATGATGATGGCGAGGTAGACGGTGAGGCTGATCAGTGCCACAGATCCCACGGAGAGCAGCTGAAGCGGAACCACGGCCTGCTGTGCGTTGAGTCCCAGCAGCTGCTGGAGCCGGCCGAGGCGAGCCGCGTGGAGCTGCTCCCAGTCCGCGCCGAACCAGGCGTCGATGGCGAGTCGACGCGCCTCCCGAAGTGCGAAGGCTTGATTCCGGGCCGAGGCGCGCGCCTCCAGGATCCGAGCCAACAGCGTGGTTGCCAAGGTGGCCCCGGCCACGGCGGCGAGGCCACCGAACGAGAACGAGGCGTCGATCGGCCCTACCGAGAGCGCCGCGCTGTCCCCTCCGTCGACCAGCAGGAGGAGCAACCTGATGATCGACAGGAGCGACGCCGTTTCGGACAAGGCGATCACCGTGCCGAGCATCGGGTGCACGATCAGTCGACGGCGGCGAGAGCCGAACAGGCGCCCGAGAAGCTGCCAGAAGCTGCGTATCGCGTCGGGAGCGAACAGCGCGGCGACACGCCGCAGCCTCATCATGACGACTGGTCCAGCGCGAGGGGACGGAGTCGACCTTCGGGGCGAGTTGTGTCGGACGAATCGGTGCGAGGCTTCGGCCAGCGGGGCACGGACGCCACGAGCACGAACAGGAAGGGCAACATCAAGGACCGCTGCCGGGCGAGGATGCCGAAGTTCGCCACCGCAGAGAAGCCCCACGCGAACGCGAGCACATAGGCCAAGGACAGCCGAACCCAACGCTCAGCAAGCGCACGCACGAGGCGCGAGCGCCGTCGCCATCCGGCGACCGACATGATCGTCACCAGCACGACTCCCTCTGCCGCCGCCAACGTCTGGAAGCCACCGGCCTCCCAGGGGAAGGGCCGGGCGACCACGGTCGCCACGCCGAGGGTGAGCCCAATGGGGTTGCTCGTGTCCGGTGGAGTGAACTCCGATCCACCGGAGGAGGTCCGCCTGACCACCTCAGCGCGGACCTCAGTCGCCGCATCGAGGTTCAGGCCGTCGATCTGGAAGAAGCGCTCCGCGGAGCTCAAGCTCGCGGGAAGGGCCAGCAGCACCAGCAAGGGCAGAACCAGCCGGGCAAGGGGTCTACGCCGGGGCTGATCTGCCCCCACGCGAACCCTCCGTACCGCCGGCGGCAACGCCACAGCAGCACCTACCAACAGCATCAGGCCGATGTGGGGCCGCACCACCACCGTGCCCCAGAGTCCGAACCCCGCGAGGAGCAGTCCGAGGAGATGACCGGCGAGAAGACGGGCAAAGCCGTAGGCCATCACTCCGATGCAGAGCATCAGAAACGCCTCCTTGCCCACGCCCGACGGCCAGAACCACACGGTGGGAGTGAGGAAGAGCAGCCGGCGATACAGGGTGCGGTCGCCGTGCGGGAGCGCCTTACAGAATGCCAGGTACAGGAAGCACATCCCCAAGAAGGCCATGGCGGAGAACACCAGAAAGGTGCCGACCATGGTCTGACCGATCACCGCCTGCACGAGACCGTCCACGATCTCGAGGAAGCGAGTCCCGGTGATCTGGCCGAGGTCTTGAAAGACGCCGCGACGAAAGGGCTCGACCAGCTCGCCCGCGGCGCGGTCGTAGCCCAAGGCGTCGCCCTCGCCGTACACAGCGTCGACCATGTAATAGCGAAGCGAAGCCCCAACCACGATCTTGAGCGCCGCCGCAGCGAAGAGGAAACCCGCGATCCCAGGCTCGCCAGTCTTGCGCGCCACCCACTGGCACAACGGATAGGCCAGCGCCATCAGTACTGGCCCCCACACGAAGGCTCCCCAGGTGTCGTAGGTGGAGCCGTCGAGCATCGTGCCCAGACCGAGGGGCACGAGCAGCACCACCCCCAGCACCGCGATCGGACCAACCCCGGGAGCATGCTGCGCCAGGAATGCGGCGCGGTCCTGCTGCATCCGAGGACGGTCGAGGACCGACACCTAGCCCCCGTCGGGATCGGTCGATTGGGCGCGGCTCGCGGCAGCGCGGGCCAGCTCGCG
>JANOQG010000378.1:0-1529 GCA_031422255.1 Actinomycetes bacterium
CCTCCGCGCTGGCGAGGTTGCGCGACGCAGGGGACGACGGTCCGGAGCAGGAGCTGCGGTGGATGGTCGAGCAGGTCACCGGCCGCTCACCCGCCGAGCAGGTGGCCGCGCTCGATGCTCCTGTCACGGAGCGAGAGGCCCGACACCTCGACGCCATGGTTGCTCGGCGCTCGGCGGGGGAGCCGCTCCAGTACGTGCTCGGTCGCTGGGGGTTCCGCACCCTCGACCTCCTGGTCGACCCGCGGGTGCTGATCCCTCGTCCCGAGACCGAGGTCGTGGCGCAACACGCCATCGATGCCCTCGTCGCGCTCGATCGCCCCGGGTTGGCGGTCGACCTCGGCACCGGATCGGGAGCCATCGCGCTTTCGCTTGCCGCGGAGCGGTGGCCCCACATCGAGGTGTGGGCGACCGACGCCTCCGCCGATGCCCTCGCTGTGGCCCGGGCCAACCTCGCAGCACTCGGACGGCGCGCCGCAACGGTGCGCCTCCTCGAAGGCGATTGGTACGCCGCCCTGCCGGCCGACCTCCGAGGGCAGGTGGACGTGATCGTCTCCAACCCGCCGTACGTGGCTGCATCCGACCCGCTCCCGCCGGCCGTGGCGGATTGGGAACCGGCCAGCGCGCTCGTGCCGGGCCCAACCGGCCTCGAGCACATCGAGATCATCGTGGCCCAGGCGGAGCACTGGCTCACTCCGGTTGGCGTGCTCGTCGTGGAGATCGGCGAGACCCAGGGCGACGCCGTGCTCGCACTCGCGGAGACGGCGGGCTTTCGCAGCGCCGCGATCCACCCCGACCAGACCGGCCGCGACCGCGTCCTCGTGGCCCAACGAGGCGCCTGAGGTCGCGAAGGCTGTCCGGCCTCAGGTCGCAGGCTCGACGAGGATCTTGCAGTGCTGGTCTGGGTTGGCGAGGTCCGCGAAGGCTTGGGGCACCCCATCGATGCCGACCGACCCGGTGATCATCGGCGTGATGTCGTACGTGCCTTCCGCGATCGCGGTGAGGCAGGCGCCGAACTCCATCGGGTCGTAGCCGAGCACGAAGCGCAGCGTCAGCTCTTTCGCGATGGCTCGCATCGGGCGGATCTCGTCGGCCTCCATGCACACGCCGGCCACCATGATCTGGGCGTCGCGGGGAGCGTCGCGCAGCGCCTGATCGATCATGCCGGGCACCCCGACGGCCTCGTAGAGGTGCAGCGGTTCCTTGGCCCCCATCCGGCGCCAGGCGTCGATGGCCGGTTCCTCCCGCGGGTCGACCGCAACGTGCGCTCCCATCGTGAGCGCGAGCGCGCGGCGAGCGGGGCTGAAGTCCGCTGCGACGATCGGCTCCACCTGTTGTTGGGCGAGAGCGGCGATGATCGCCAGTCCCACCGGTCCACAGCCGAGGATGACCGCCGCGTTGCCAGCCTCGATGGTGGACTTGTTGACGGCGTGCAGGCCTACGGCCATCGGCTCAGTGAGTGCAGCGTGGCGGGGGTCGAGGCCGTTGGGCACCTTGATGCAGAGCATGTCGGACAGCACCATGCGCTCGCC
>JANOQG010000379.1:0-1925 GCA_031422255.1 Actinomycetes bacterium
CTCGACGTCTCCGTGCAAGCCCAGATCCTCAACCTGCTCGAGGACATGAAGGCCCGCTACGGGCTCACGCTGATCTTCATCGCTCACGACCTCGCGGTCGTCAAGAACATCAGTGACCGTGTCGCGGTGATGTACCTGGGCAAGATCTGCGAGGTCGGCAACCCCGACGACCTCTACGCCACGCCAGCGCACCCCTACACCGCTGCCCTGCTGCGCTCGATTCCGGTGCCCGACCCAACCGTGGCCCCCGTGCAAAGTGGCCTGCTGCAGGGAGACCTTCCGTCACCCATCGATCCGCCCGCCGGCTGCCGCTTCCGTACCCGCTGCCCGCTGGCCCAGGAGCGATGCGCGGTGGAGGAACCTCAGATCCGGGCGGTGGGCGACGACCACTTCGTCGCCTGCCACTTCCCCCTGGTCGGCGACACCGCCGTCCCCTGAGCCACCCGATCCCACGACGGCTTCAAGGGGGGAACCTTGAGCCAGGCTGCCAAGGCGACGAAACCCCAGACCCGGCTCGACCCCGCGACGAGACGCGCCTTGCTGGTGCAGGCAGCTGCCGAGGTGTTTCGCGGTCGCGAACCCGGCGACGTCAGCTTCGAGGAGGTCGCCGATGCAGGGGGCGTCTCCCGATCGCTCGTGTACGCGTACTTCGGCGACCGCGGAGGACTCATCGCAGCTGTGTACCTCCACAACCTCGACCAGCTCGACCGCGAGGTCGGTCGAGCGCTCGATGATCGCTTACCCGACGACGTGCGCTTGCGAACCATCATCCGGCGCTATCTGCTCTTCGCCCGAGACAACGAGGCCACCTGGAATCTGATGGCTGCTGCAGGCGCTCTCCGACACCCCGCCATCCAAGCGGCGAAGCGGGAACGCATCGAGCGCATCGCGGCATCCTGGGGTTCAACACCCAGCACGCGGCTGGTTTCTCGCGGCGTGGTCGGTCTGCTCGAGGCCGGCGCTCAGGACTGGGTGGATCACTACGACTGCGGGATCGAGCGGGCCACCGAAGTGCTGTTCGCGGTGCTGTGGGACGGACTCGCGGGTCTTCGCAGCCGTGGCATCCTCGCTGCCAGCTGACCCGATAGCGTCTGACCCCATGCCTGACGCACCCGCCATCGAGATCGATCCCACGGCAACCTTCGAGGTCACCATCACCACCGACAAGGGCGACATCGTCCTTGCGCTCGACGCTGCTCTCGCTCCCACCACGGTGAACCACTTCGTGGTGAACGCGCGCAAGGGGTTCTACGACGGACTCGGCTTCCACCGCGTGGTGCCAGGCTTCGTGATCCAGGGTGGAGATCCCGAGGGCAGCGGGCGCGGCGGCCCGGGCTACACGTTTGCCGACGAGCCCGTGCGCGGCAGCTACACGCTCGGAGCAGTGGCCATGGCAAACGCCGGCCCCGACACCAACGGCTCGCAGTTCTTCATCTGCATCGACGACTGCGTGAC
This sequence comes from Actinomycetes bacterium, assembly GCA_031422255.1. GTDB lineage: Bacteria > Actinomycetota > Acidimicrobiia > Acidimicrobiales > VFJN01 > VFJN01. Next base: position 1,456 of record JANOQG010000379.1, read on the forward strand.
CAAGCTCCAGCCGCTCTACAACCTGTTCGGCTATGTCACCTCCGGCATCGAGGTCACCCAGAAGATCGCCGTTGGCGACAAGATGACCAGCGTCACCGTCACCGAGACCTGAACCGTCTCAAGCCGGTGGAATTGAACCTGGCGGCGCTCCACGAGGCCATCGCCGCGGCTGTGCCCGACCGAGAGTGCATCGTGTGGCGCGACCGTCGTCTCACCTGGGCCGACGTGACGGATCGCAGCAGGCGCGTAGCCGCAGTGCTTCGTGATGCTGGATTGGACCTGCACGGGAACGCCAAGCCTCACCAAGATTGGGAGTCGCCGCACGAGCACGTGGCGCTCTACCTCCACAACGGCAACGAGTACCTCGAAGGAATGCTCGGTGCGTTCAAGGCGCGCGCGGTAGGTGTGAACATCAACTACCGCTACGTGGCTGAGGAGCTCCGCTACGTCCTCGCAGACAGCCACGCCGC
>JANOQG010000380.1:0-1580 GCA_031422255.1 Actinomycetes bacterium
GGTACCAGCCTCTGCAGGCAAGAAGAGCAGGAAGAGGGCGGCCAGCACCGACGAGAAGTCAAAGAACTGATGGCTGCGATCGAGGGCGAGCACGCCGTGGAACACGAGGCCGACGACCACCCCGAGATGGCGGGTGCGACGTCGCACAAGCAGTACGGGGATCGCGAGCTCAACGGAGACCGACCCGACGATCGCCGCCCACTCGACCCACCCCGCCCCTCCGAGCTGCAGACCGGCCAGCCCCAGCGATGAGGTGGATTCACGGAAGTAGAAGACGGCACAGCTGACCGAGCGATCGAAGAAGGCGGAGTTCAGCTTCGCAAACGCAGCGAAGCCATAGAACGCGAGCAGGCAGAGGCGAGCCACGGGAAAGAGCCGACGAGCGAGGCCAGCCCGATCCATCGGGTGGCGCCGAACGATGCCCACGCCGATCGCAACCAAGATGGCAAGGTCCACGAAGCCGACGAGGAGCCAGTGGTTGCCAAGCACCGGGGCCTCGCCCCACACGGTGGCCAGACCACCAAGTGCGAGAACCCCCAGCGGGCCGACGGCGCCTGGCCGCCACAGCACGAGCCCGATACCGAGCGTGAGCAGTGCACGCGCTGGCATCGGGGCGCCGCTCGGGTTGCCGAGCAGGTGCCACAACGCGGCCAGTGCCCACATCACCGAGAAGACGTTCAGGGCATCGACCGCGACCGATCGCGGCCCGCGTGCCTCCTCCTCGACCGCCAAGCGTGCCGGCACTACCGAGGCTCGTCACCGAGCGCCACGAGGGCGGGCCACAGGGCATCAACAGCGGCGTGCAGCGCATCGAGGGAGCCGGAGTTGTCGAGCACGTAGTCAGCCTTGGCCACACGATCCTCGCGGGTCGCTTGATGGGCCATGCGGGCCCGGGCGTCCTCCTCCGCCATCCCACGCTGCGCGACGAGGCGGCGCACAGCGACCTCGGGCTCGACGTCTACGACGACAAGAGCGAGCAAGTCGTTGCGTCCGGACTCCACGAGCAGCGGCACGTCCAGGATCACGACGTGATCGGTGTCGGTCTCCTCTTCCAGGCGGCGGGCGATCTCGTCGGCGACGCCCGGGTGCACGATCAGACCGAGGTCGGACAGCGCTTCGGCATCGCCGAACACGCAGTCCGCAACGGCCTGGCGATCGAGGGTTCCATCCGGGGCCACGATCTCGGCGCCGAAGCGTTCGACCATCGCTTGGAACACCGGCGTGCCGGGAACCTGAAGCGCTCGCACGATGGCGTCGGCGTCGATCACCACGGCACCGTGCTCGGCCAACCGCGCCGAGACGGTCGACTTCCCCGAGCCGATCCCGCCAGTCAGGCCGATGAGGAGCACGCCAGGAACGTAGCCCGCCGATCCATCACGTCCCCGACTACGGCCCTCGACGCGCGTACGCTGCGGGCCACGGGGCTGAGACTTCCCGCCAATGGTGAGTTCCCGACTTCAAGAAGCGCACGGAGGTGCCAGAACCATCAAGCTTCGTGCCGACGGCGACTCTGGCCGACGTTCTGGGGATGCACCCAACCCGAGCCCCGTCGACCTCCCGCGCGGCGAGTCGTTCGCCGC
>JANOQG010000381.1:0-2992 GCA_031422255.1 Actinomycetes bacterium
CGCACTCGACGGCCGGGCGGCGGGGGGAGTGTGAGGGGGGAACGCTCCGCGTGCCCCATTCACCCGCGAGCGGAGGAGCTTGCTCCGACCGAGCAGCAACGAGCGCGGCCGCAGGCCGCACCAGACCGGTTCGATCTCGACGTGGTTCAGTCGGGATCGAGGGTCTCGGGATCGAGGGTCTTCAGTCGGGATCGAGTACTGCTGGGCTGTGTCGGAAGAACTGTTCGACGTCTCGTTCGTATTGGTAGGCCGTTCCGGCCTCGCCCGCCATGCGGCGGATGCGGATCGACTCGACGAAGTCGGCAACGGTGCCAGCGGAGGTGTAGCGGTAGTCGAACCCCCGCCGCTTCAGACGGCGGTTGTCCACGCCTCGACCGTGGCGGAGCAGGTCGAGCAGCTCTGGGGGGAGCTCGAGACCGAGGCGGCGCAGCGGTGACGAGAGCATGCCCATGCCGATGGGAGGCAGGGGTACCGTGCGCTTCCCGCAGATGCTGGCCACCTCGCTCCAGGGGAGGAGACCATCGCCAGCCACATTGAAGATCCCCTGCACCTCGCCCGACAGCACGAAGAGGATTGCCCGCACCACGTCGGCCTCGTGCACGAACTGGAGCCGAGGGTCGAACCCGAACACCGACGGCACCAGCGGAAGCTCGAGGGCCTTGGCGAGTGGCGTGGTGATGTCGGGACCGAGCACGTTGGAGAAGCGGAGCATGGCCACGGCGACGTGGGGGTTGTCGACCGCAAAGTCGCGCACGTAGCTCTCCACCTCGAGCAGGCTGCGCTCCACCATGGCGCGGGGCGCGACGGCGCGTCGGCTCTCCTCGGAGAACCACACGGGGTCTTTCGGGTGCGCGCCGTAGACGAGGGTGGAGGACTTCACGACGACGTTGCGCACCGTGGAGCCCGCCGCCGACGCGGCAGCGAACAGGTTCATCGTCCCGATGACGTTGACCTCGTGGATGGTTCGGGAGCTCATCTGCGTGGAGTCGACGACAAGGAACGTGTGCACGATGGTGTCGATCCGGGCGGCCTTCACGATCCGGTTGAGGATCGAGTAGCTCTCGTCGCTGCGGACGTACTCGGTGCGCTCCAATGGCACGGTGGGCTCGTTGCGGTCGAGGCCGACGATCACCTCCACCTCTGGGTCGGCTTCGAGAGCCTGGGCGACGCGGCTCCCCCAGAAGGTGCCCAGTCCAGTGATGAGGACGCGCTTTCCCATGGCCGGGGCCTCAGCCGAACCAGACGGATTCGCGGTTGCGGAGCATGTCGAGCAGTGCGTCTTGGATGCGCTGCCGGATGTGCTCCGACTCGTCCATGATCAGACTCCGCGAATAGCGGGGCTGGTCGGGTTCGACGTCGAAGCTCACTGGGTCGAGCACGCGGATCTTGATCTTCGCGGGAAGGGGCAGGGCAGCACCCAGCGGTCCGAGTCCCGCGAAGGCGATCATGTTGGCAGTGATCGGGAAGTAGGGCAGCCCGAGGAGCTTGGCGAGCGGCGCGCTCTTCCAGAGGATCGGCATGGCCTCCTCGGCCCCCACCACCGCGATGGGAACGATCGGCACACCTGCCCGCATGGCGATCTGCACGAACCCCCCTCGCCCGAAGCGACGGAGCTGGTAGCGCTCGCCATAGGTCTTGCCGGTTCCCTTGGTTCCTTCCGGGAACACGAGCGCGAGCTGCTGTTGCTCAGCCAGCAGCCGGTAGGCGTTGTCTGGGTGAGCCAGCACGCCACCGCTGCGTGCCCACACCGTGCCGACCACCGGCATCCGCTTGAACATCTCGTCGGCCAAGCCGTAGACGGGCCGTCCGAGCTGCTCCTCGATGCCGTGCATGATGGCGGGCGCATCGGCTGGGATGGCGCCGGCGTGGTTCGACACCAAGAGGGCGCCACCGTCGGTGGGGATCTTCTCGAGGCCCTCCCACTCCACACGGTGCCAAGTGCGGTAGAGCGGGCCATACGCCCGACGGGCCAGAGCTCGCATGTGCTCGGAACGGCCCCATTCGTCCACGTCCGAGCGACGGGGGTCGTCGAGGCGCTCCGGAGCGGCTGCCTTGGGCACGGGCACCAGCGCTACCGACGGGGTCGGTGCGGCTGCAGAGCGAGGGACCTTGACCGACGAGCGAGGCTTGGCCGTCGTCTTGGTGGCCTTCTTCGCGGGCGCCATGGCCCCTCATCGTAGTGGGGCGGTCCGGGCGCACTACCAGCCGTCGAGCTCGTCCTGCTCCTCGAGGTGTCGCCTTCCGACCTCGCAGGTGGAGCGGCGCGGGCACCAGCGGCATGGGGCCCCCGCCCGCAGGACGGGCTCACGGCTCTCGTGGCGCAAGGCAACGGCGGCGTCGGCGCCCGCCACCACCCGCTCGAAGGCGACGGCCAGGGTGTCCTCGGAGACCAGCTCCTCCTGGAGGCGCCCACCGTCGAGGTAGTAGCTCGCCAGCAGGCGTGGGGGTACGCCCAGCCGCAGTGTCTCGATCAAGGCGTAGAAGCGCAGATCGTCGCGGTGGTTGGGAGCGAACCCGCCTGTCTTCAGGTCGATGAGCACCTTGCCGGCGCGCGTTCCCTCCGCCCGACCGATGGTGAGGTCGACCTTGCCGGAGAGCACGATCTTGTCGTCGTTCAGGTCGGCTCGCAGGCGGCTCTCGGCGACCGGGCGCCACCGTGCCTCGAGCTGCGGGAAGCACTCGAGGAACATGCTCACGCGCTCGGTGGCCTCGCCGTGCAGCTCGGCGCGATCACCCTCGCCGAGCGCGCCGAGGTAGTCGCTGATGCGGTCGTTGCTGGCGATGAGCCGGGCGATGGCTTCGTCCACGAGCTCGCTGGCGGCAGGGTCGCCGCGCCAGCTGATCGACAGCTCGATGGCCTTGTGGGCCACCGTGCCGCGCGCCGTCTGCGGCGACCAAGCGAACTCCTCCTCGTCCTGGGCCAGGAACAGGCCCTCGCAGCCATGCACGGAGCTCAGCAGGTGCTTGGACACCCACAGCGTCTCGCCGGTCT
>JANOQG010000382.1:0-39663 GCA_031422255.1 Actinomycetes bacterium
GTCGAGCCGTTCGCCGTCACGGACGTCGTCACGGCGGTGCGCGCCCTCGGCCCGTCGGTCAGTGCCCCGGTGATCGACCTGCGCACCGGCATCGCCACCGCCGCCCCTGCGGTCGACGACGCCCCCTGGTTCAGCACCCGCTGACCGCCCTCGCTACTACCGACTCGGACACGACTCGCGAGTCCTCGTCGCAGCCTCGTCGGGGCGAGCACGCGGGGCTGAGGCTGCTAGCTCATCGCCTTGAAGGCGAGCATCATCTCTTCGTTGAGATTGCCCGGGACCTCGTAGCCCTCTTCGCTTCGGATCTTGTCGAAGTTGTCTCGTACGCCTTCGGGGGTGAGCTCCGGATCGAAGTGGCCGGGGGTGACGCCCACGAACACGCGGGCAACACGACCGCCGCCGACGGAGTACACCTCGCCGCTCACGGGGCAGTCCTCATGGGCCAGGTAGGTGACGATCGGGGTGACGAGCTCGGGGGCCAGCTTGTCGGCGGCGGCGCCGAGCAGCTCCTCGGTCATGCGGGTCTTGGCTACGGGGGCGATCGCGTTGGCCTTGATGTTGTTCTTGGCGCCCTCTACCGCGAGGACGCGGGTGAAGCCGACGAGGCCCATCTTGGCGGCGCCGTAGTTGGTCTGGCCGAAGTTGCCGAAGATGCCGGCGCCTGAGGAGGTGTTGATGATGCGGCCGTAACCCTGGTCGCGCATGATCTGCCAGGCCGGCTGGGTGACGTAGAACGCACCGCGGAGGTGCACATCGAGCACCGGGTTGAGCTGGTCTGGTGTCATGTTCTTGAACGAGGTGTCGCGCAGGATCCCGGCGTTGTTGATGATGATGTCGACCCGACCGAAGGTGTCGACTGCGGTCTGCACGATGCTCGCTCCACCCTCGGGGGTGGCCACGCTGTCGTAGTTGGCGACGGCCTCGCCGCCCACGGCCTTGATCTCGTCGACGACCTTCTGCGCAGCCGTCTCGGAGTGGCCGGTGCCGTCGCTGGAGCCGCCGAGATCGTTGACCACGATGAGGGCGCCGCGCTTCGCGAGGTCGAGGGCGTGCGACCGGCCCAGACCGCCGCCACCGCCCGTGATGATCGCCACCTTGCCGTCGAAACCGAGATCAGCCATGCCTGCTCCTGCGCGTTCGTGGGGGTTCTTGAAGACCCGGAAGCGTACGCGGGGGCTCCGCGGGTAGCCGAATCAGCCGACTGGATCAGCCAGCGACTGGATCAGTCGCGACCCTGGAGCTTGGAGAGGAGGCGCAGCAGCTCGAGGTAGAGCCAGACGATGGTGATGACCAGTCCGAAGGCGGCGTACCACTCCGTGTGCTTCGGAGCACCGGCGGCGACGCCACGCTCCACGAAGTCGAAGTCGAGCAGCAGGTTGAAGGCCGCAACCGCAACGATCACCAGGCTGATGCCGATCCCGAGGGCGCCCGTGTCGTGGAGGAAGGACACCGAGGCCCCGAAGAGGCTGAGCACCATGCTGACGAGGTACATCAGGAAGACGGCGCCAGTGGCGGCCACGATCCCCATGCGGAGCTTGTCGGTCACCGTGATGATCCGGGTGGCGAACAGGAAGAGCATGACGGCGAAGACGCCGATGGTGAGGCCGATCGCCTGGACCACGATGCCGTCGTAGGCGGTGTTGTACAGGCCAGAGATGGCCCCGAGAAAGGCACCCTCGAGGAGGGCGTAGACGGGAGCGCTGAACCGGGCCAGGTTCGGCTTGAAGATCGTGAGGATCGCTACGCCAAAGGCGCCCAACATGACGGGGAAGATCCAACCCGGAAGCGTCACCGTGGCGGCGTTCACGTCGACGCTGTTCCAGCCGAACACGCCCGCACCCACCACCAGGATGAGCAGCGCGGCGGTGGCCCAGACGGTGCCGTTCACGGTCATGACGTCGTGGTCGGCAGTGGGGGGGCGGTAGGAGGGTGCGTTGTACGCGTCCTCGAGCTGTTGTGTTCCGGCGGCCCATCCGGGGCCGTTCTCGGCGAGGCGCTGGAAGGCCTTGTCGCTCAGGGCGGGGTTTGAGGAAGAACGCGCAATTGCCATGGGGGCAGTCTGCCCGCTCGAGGAGGCAATGTGGTGGCGGCTTCAGTGGTCAGCCCCGCAGATTCAGGAGACAGCGCGCGCCACTCGAGTGGCGATGTGGACGGCGTGGTCGCCCAACCGCTCGTAGAACCGAGCGACGAGGGTTGCGTCGGCGGCAGCGTTTGCGGTCACCCCTCCCGCCAGCAGCTCCGAGGTCAGCTCCGTGTGGAGGTCGTCGACCTCGTCGTCAGCCGCCTCCAAGCGATCGCCGGCGGTGGTGTCTCGGTCGACGAAGCCGTCGGCCGCCATCCGCCAGAGCTCGGCGGTGACCGTGCCCATCCGCTCGAGCATGCCGCGTGCCGCGGGTGTGAGCTGGGCCACCAACCCTGTTCCCGCGCGCTTGGCGATGTGTTCGGCGAGGTCGCCCGATCGCTCGAGCTCGGGGACGATGCGGATGATGGCAAGGGCGTATCGGAGATCTCCGGCCACGGGGGATTGGAGGAGCAGAAGTCGCTCGATGTCGCCCTCCACCTCCAGCATGAGTCCGTCGATCGTCTTCTCGCCGGCGCGGACCTTGGCGAGGGCATCGGCGTCGTCTCCCAGCAACGCTTCGTTGGCAGCGGCCACCGCCTCTGACACGAGCGCGAACAGGCGCACGACCTTTGAGTTGATGTTGTCGAGGTCGCGGTGAAAGCCGACCCGAAGCTCCTGCGGTTGTTCGGTCATCCCAGCTCAACTCCAACCTGATCAGCAGCCCAGCTCTTCAGGCGCTTGTAATCAACCTTGCCATTCGGTGCCCGTCCGATCGTATCGATCGAGAGCACGCGCTTCGGTGCCTTGTACGCGGCCAGCTTTCCCTTCACGTGGATGACGATGGCGCTCTCGTCGAAGTCGGCGCCGGGAAGGAGCTCCACGACGGCGGTGATCGCCTCCCCGAACTTTTCGTCCGGGATCCCTACCGCCACGGCATCGGCCACCGACTCGTGCGTCTTCAGGACCTCCTCCACCTCCTCCGGGTACACCTTCTCGCCCCCGGTGTTGATGCACACCGAGCCCCGACCGAGGAGGGTGAGGGAGCCGTCGGCCTCGACCGTGGCGTAGTCACCCGGCACGGAGTATCGCTTCCCTTCGAACTGGATGAAGGTGGCCGCCGACTTGGCTTCGTCCTTGTAGTACCCGATCGGTTGGAAGCCGCCGACTGCCACGCGGCCAGTTTCACCGGACCCGGGCTCGACCGATCGGCCGTCGTCGGTGATGACCTTGGTGTGCTCGCCCACGGTGAACTTGGCGGTGACGCTCGCGCCCGCTGCTGTGCTGACGGACTGGCCCATGCCCACCGCTTCAGACGATGAGAACGCGTCGATGATCATCATTGCGGGCTGATGGCCGAGGAGCCCCTGCTTGGCTCCCTCGCTGAACATCACGCCGGAGCTGGACACGATCACGAGACTGGAGATGTCCCATCGATCGGGGTTGGCGTCGAGTGACCTCACCATCGGCTTGGCAAAGGCGTCGCCGACGATGGCGATCGTGTTCACGCCCTCGCGCTCGACCGTGTCAAAGAGCTCCTCGATGTCCAGGTTGCGCGCTTGGAGCGTGACGGTGCAGCCCCCGCCGGAGAGCACGATCAGCTGGGTGAAGCACCCCGTGCCGTGCATGAGCGGGCAGGCCGGGAGCCCGACCAGCCCTGGTCCCCGCACCTGATCCCGGATGACCTGCGCATCGGGTTCGGCGTCCTTGACCGCGGGCATGAAGGATCCGACCAGCGTGCGGAAGAGGTCGTCCTGGCGCCACATGACGCCCTTGGGCATGCCGGTGGTGCCGCCGGTGTAGAGGAGGAGGAGGTGGTCGCCGTCGCGCCCCCATGGCCCAGATACGGCCTCAGCTGTGCCGGCGTCGGCGGCTGCTTCATAGGGCGTGGCCCATGCCGGGCAGGGGCCGGAGTTGTCATCCACCCAGAGCCAGAGCCGGACCAGCGGGACACGGTCGCGGATGCCCTCGATGCGGTCGGTGAAGCTGCCGTGGAACACGACGGCTACGACGTCGCCGTTCTCCCAGAGGTAGACCAGCTCGTCGTCGAGGTAGCGGTAGTTCGTGTTGATGGGCGCGAGGCCCGCCTTGAACGCGCCAAACACCGACTCGAGGTACTCGACGCCGTTGTAGAGGTACTGGGCGACCTTGTCCTGTTCCTCAACTCCGGCCGCGAGGAGGGCGCTCGCAACGCCGTTGGCCCGCCGGTCGAACTCGGACCACGTGATCCGACGGTCGCCGTGCACCTGGGCGAGTGCATCGGGCACCTGCTCGGCCACGATTTCCCAGACGTCGGCGAAGTTCCAGCCCGGCATAGCTCCCCCTCGTATCGGTGTGAACGACCGGCGACCCTACCGCGGTGGTCGTTCTGGATCCCTCAGTCCGAGCGACGGCTACGTTGCGACGATGGACTTCGAGCTGCCGCCCGACGACGATCCCCGTCGCCTCGAGGTGCGTGCGTGGCTCGACGCTCACCCGTCGCCGAGCGCACGGCAGCTCGCCGAGGCGGGATACGTCGCTCCACACTGGCCGAGGCCCTGGGGTCTCGATGCCGACCCGATCCACCAGATCGTCATTGATGATGAGCTCGCTGCGGCGGGCGTGCGCCGCCCGAGCAACATGATCGGCATCGGCTGGGCCGGACCCACCATCCTCCACGGGGGCACGCAAGAGCAGAAGGACCGCTATCTCCTCCCGCTGCTCGCCGGCGAGGAGATCTGGTGTCAGCTGTTCAGCGAGCCCGGGTCGGGGTCAGACCTCGCCTCGCTCTCCACGAGAGCCGTGCGCGACGGCGACGAATGGGTCATCACCGGCCAGAAGATCTGGACCTCCCTCGCGCAGTTCTCCGCCTTCGGCATCCTCATCGCTCGCACGGAACCCGACGCCCCCAAGCATGAGGGCATCTCGTACTTCATCTGCCCGATGGATGCCCCGGGTGTGGAGATCCGACCCATCATCGAGATGACCGGGTCGCACACCTTCAACGAGGTGTTCCTCGACGAGGTTCGCCTGCCCGCCGCCAACCTGGTCGGCGATGTGAACCGCGGGTGGGGCCTGGCGAAGGTCACCCTTGGCAACGAGCGCGTCTCGCTGTCTTCGGGCGGCGCGCTGTGGGGGATGGGGCCAACTGCTGAGGACCTGCTCGACCTCGTGCGCACAGCCGGGGGCACCAACGACCCCGTGCTGCGCCAACGTCTGGCGGCGCTGCACATCGAGCACCAGCTCCTGCGGCTCATCCGTCTGCGCACGGTCACCGCCCGCATCAAGGGCGAGCCCCCGGGTGCCGAGGCGTCGGTGCGCAAGATCATGGCGGACGAGCACGGCCAATCGATCATGGGTCTGGCGAAGGATCTCACCGGACCGGGCGGAATGCTGACGGACGCGGGGCCGCTAGGCGCCGACGCGGGCATGTGGCACTACGGCTTCCTCTTCTCGGCCGCGCTCACCGTGGGCGGCGGCACCGGCGAAGTGCAGCGCAACATCGTCGCCGAGCGGGTGCTGGGCCTACCGCACGACTCCGACGTCGAACAGGGCCAGACCTGGGCCGAGTCTCGTCGGTAGCGTCCGGGCAGTGGCGGGCCTGCGCATCACGCCGTAGCGAAGCAGACCTCGAGCTCCATGCCGTCGGGGTCCCGGAAGAACACGGACCAGTCATCGCCGAGCTGTTGCACCTCGCCGACCTCCTGCGCTCCTGCGTCCAGGAGCCGCGTGCGCATCGTGTGCAACGTGGCCAGGGAGTCGACCGCGAGACCGAAGTGGTCGACCGCACCCCGGCCGCCCTGTCGACGGCGATCACCGATGAGGTCCTCGACAGGTACCTCGAAGACGTTCAGGGCCGCACCGCCACCGAGGTCGAGGATCTTCATCCATGGGTGATCCGCCCGCTTGGCCACCTCGAGGGTGACCACAGCGTCGAACGCCTGCTCGTAGAAGGTGACTGTGCGATCCATGTCACTGGTGAGGGTGGCGACGTGGTTGAAACCCGTGGTGACCGGCATGCACCGATGCTCTCACCGCGCCTGGCCCAGATCCACCAGGTAGTCCCGGCGAGGGGCGACCGGCCATGGAGTTGCTGCGGCCTTCTCGGCACGTGCCAGGCTGTCGGCCATGACGGCCGTTCTCACCCCAGTCGACCTGAAGCGCCACGAGAAGGTGCGTGCATGGGTCGACCTGCCCAGCGTGCCGATCGGGACGCGCGGCAAGGTGCTGGTGGTGTCCGGCGTGACTTGGATTCGCTACCGCGTTCTGTTCGAAAACGGTGTCGAGCAGGGGTTGCTCGACGGCCGCCACATCGTGCACGCCAAGGGCTTCGTGCCGCTCGACCAGCGGGTCGAGGTAGCGGCCGTCGAGGTTGCGGCCGACAGCGGAGCGGCCGACGGTGCCGCCGCGACCGGGGCTGACGACAACGTCTTTGGCGTACCCGGACACTTGCTCGAGCGGGCCACCAAGGCTCGTGCCCGCCTCAGCGGCGGTTGACCGAACCACAACCAAGGGGAATGCGATGAAGCTGTCCACGCAGCTCAACTACGCCGGCGGCTTCAAGGCGGCCACCGATCAGGTTGTCGAGCTCGAGAAGGCTGGCCTCGACATGGTGTGGGTCGCCGAGGCCTACAGCTTCGATGCTGTCAGCAGCATGGGCTACCTGGCTGCCAAGACCTCCACGGTCGAGATCGCCGCCGGGATCCTGCCGATCTACACGCGCACACCGACGCTGATCGCGATGACTGCGGCTGGCATCGATGCGCTGTCCGACGGCCGCTGCATCCTGGGCCTCGGCGCGTCCGGTCCGCAGGTCATCGAGGGCTTTCATGGCGTGGTGTACGACAAGCCGCTCGGGCGCACCCGGGAGATCATCGACGTGTGCCGTCAGGTCTGGCGCCGCGAGAAGGTGGAGCATTCCGGCGCGAGCTACCAGATCCCCGTGCCCGAGGGGAAGGGGAGCGGCCTCGGCAAGCCGCTCAAGCTGATCAACCATCCCGTCCGCTCCGAGATCCCCATCTATGTCGCGTCGCTCGGGCCCAAGAACGTGGAGATGACCGCGGAGAAGGCGGACGGCTGGCTCCCGCTCTTCTACCTGCCCGAAAAGGCGAAGGACGTGTGGGGCGCCGACCTTGCGGCTGGAGCAGCCAAGCGCGACGCCGGACTCGGCCCGATGGAGGTGGTGGCCGGTGGCCTCCTCTCGGTTGGCGACGGCGCCGAAGCGGTGCGCGAGTTCTCCCGCCCGATGACAGCGCTCTACGTAGGCGGCATGGGAGCCAAGGGCAAGAACTTCTACAACGACCTGGTGTGCCGCTACGGCTTCGAGGCCGAGGCCGAGGCGATCCAGGACCTCTATCTCGACGGCAAGAAGGACGAAGCCGCCAAGATGGTGCCCGACGAGCTGCTCGAAGCCACGACGTTGTGCGGGAGCGAGGGCTACGTGAAGGAGCGCCTCGCCGCGTACAAGGAGAGCGGCGTCACCGTGCTCAACATCACGCCGATCGGCCCCGACCCGGTGAAGCTCATCGAGCAGGTCAAGGGCTGGATCCAGGACCTGTAGGCCGGCCTTCGCGAAGCTTCGGCGAGCGGCCGCGTTGCCAGTCTGGGCCGCCGTCCGCGTTCACCCACTTGCATCCCTGGCTGCCGTCATGGCTGTACGACATCAGTGGTCGTGTCGGAAGCGTCGTTCGACTTCCTCTTGGAACAGGCGCTGTTGAGCCTTCGCGTTCGACTGCATGAACCGAGCGAAGACACGCCCGATGAGGGCGCCGAGCGGGCCGGACGAGCGGAACTCCATCGCCCAGGTGTATGTGCACGCCTCGTCATCCGGCGCAAACGAGTGGGTCGCGACTGCGCGCACGGGCCAGGACGGTTTCACGTTCTCCATGACCATCCGGCGTCCCGGTTCCCATTCCCGCACGACCGAGGTCACACGCATGGGAAGTCCCCACATCCTGAAGCGGATCAAGTTGCGAGTGCCTTGACGCATCGGCAGGGAATCCGGGGTGTACTCACGGACTGCAGGATCGATCACGTGGGCGGTGGAAGGGTCGGCAAGGAATGCGAACGCGTATTCGGCCGGCACGTTGAGTCGCGTGCTCTCCGAGAACCCGGGTTGTGGCACCCCGCGACGCTAACGCCCACCGAGAGCTCGCGCTCGTGCAGGCACGGTGGGCACCCCTTGGTGGAGTGCATCGAGCGTGCGTGCTCCAGCCCTACCAGGCGACATCATCGAGCGTTGGCCACGGCGGACCGTCCCGCAGCGCGTTGAGGAACGCCAATCCTGACTGCCGGCCGCTCGGGTGTTGGTCGTCGCGACTCCAGCGGTGCGTTGCGACGATGGCCAGGACGACGCCCCGGCACGCAGCGACCAGATCTTGGTCTGCGTTCGGGTAGCGCTCGCTGACCACGTTCGGCACCCAAGCAAGGTCGTACTCGACAGGCCCATGGGCGGTGTTCTCGAAGTCGATGAAGAGCGGCCCGTTCTCCGTGTCGAGCACGTTCCACGGGTGCGGCTCGCCGTGCAGGAGCTGTTCCGGGGCTCGCCGGTTGACGATCGACCGCGTGAGCTCACGCAGCGTGTGGGCGAGAAGCGCCCGGTCCGCATCCGCGAGATCGGGAGTGATGGCACGGCTCGCCGCGGCTCGTTGAATGGCCGCGACGCGATCCATGACGTGCGGCGTCGTGACGTCGATCTGCCGCAGGCCGGCATGAAGTCGCTCAAGCACCTGGGCGTATTCGGTCGACGGAACGATTCGATACGGCGCAGGTTCGAAATATGTCCACATGGAGAGTTGGAAGCCGTCACGCACGAAGACGCGTGGCTCGACCCGAGCCTCGAGCGCAGCGACCGGACTGTCCGTCTGTGCCAGGTGTCGCACGACTTCAACTTCTCGCTCTGCGCTCGCGAAATGTGTCATCGGCGTGACCCGAGCGATGACGTCGCATGGCGTCAGGCGGACGACAACCCGGTTGGAGTCGCTCAGAACGACGGCGTCATCGACAGCCAAGTCGAGCGATGCGGCGGTCGAAATGGCTGCAGCCACCGCGTGCCGTGCCTCCGCCGATTGCAATTCCTGTGTCCTCCCGGCCTACGCAGCAGCAGTGCCCCATGCGCTGCCTGGGTACAGCCCTGCACGATACGAGGTTGGTGCCCGCTGTCCTTGTCGGCGGGGTTTCGCCGGGCCGGAGCGTTCTCAGGCGCCGAAGTAGTCCACGTAGAGCTCGCGGGGCCACTTGCGCGCCGCCTCGACGCCATCGGTCTCCACCAGGTCGGCCTTCACCCGCGCGTGTTCGTAGCAGTTGAGCTCGTACCGGTTCCCCCATGGATCGGCGAACTCGAACGCGAAGCACAGATCGAAGTCGATGACGTCGCTGGCACGAAGGGGCTGGCCATCCGGAGCGTTGATCTCACACGGAAGTGAGCGCGCGAACGCCATGAAGCTGTCGGCGTCTGTGCTGAAGGCGACGCCCGTTCGTTGCGGAACCATCGGTGCGCCCTCGCTGGCCTCGAACAGCGCCAGCGTTGTCTGACCGCCGTCGGCTGAGATCTGGAGGGGACCACCTTCGATCCCGTCCGCCCAGAACCGGTACGCCTCGACGGGCTCGAAGCCGAGGTGTTCCGCGTACCACGCGGCTGCCTCGGCCCGATCGGGCACTCGGATGTGCACGTGGTCGAGTTGGCCCATGCGGAAACCTGCTGCGCGTGCTGCCATGGGCCGACACTAGGTGCCCGGTGCCGGACTTCGGCTCGATCCGAGGACGCAGAACTCATTGCCCTCCGGATCAATCAGCACAGTCCACGATTGCTCGCCTTGTCCGACGTCGGCTCGCGTGGCCCCTAGCGCGAGGAGCCGTTCGACCTCAGCGTCTCTGTCGTCTGGCCGGAAGTCGAGATGCAACCGGTTCTTCATCGTCTTCGACTCCGGGACGAGTACGAAGAGGAGGCCCGGCAGACGATCTGGAGCACGTCGGATCTCGAACTCGTCGGCGTCATCGTTTACGACAACCCAGTCCAGCGCCTCCCGCCACCAACGGCCGAGGCCGGCTGGGTCCCGTGCATCCACGATCGTTTGCTCCCACTCAAGGCTCATGGGTCGATCGTAGGAAGCACGTGACGTTGATGGAGTATCGAAGGACCGCGTCTCCCACCGCGAGATCCTGCCCGCTCTCCTGCCTGGCCGAGGCCTACTGCGTCACGAGCGCTAGCTCGGCGTCGACTTGGGTTTCCACCTGCGCGGCGTGTTGGGCCTCAGGTAGGAATGGGGGATGGCGAGGTCTTCGACGCGGCTCGTGCTGATCTGTGGGCTTCCGGCCTCAGGCAAGTCGACACTTGCTCGTCGGCTCGCACCCGAAGTCCCCGCCATCCGGTTGGACAAGGACCGGTGGGCTACAGCGCTGGGGGCCGACTTGTGGGATGAGGCTTTCCGCGCGCGTCTCGAACATCAGCTGTGGGTTCTCTCCCAGGATCTCCTCGCCCGGGGCCAGAGCGTGATCTTGGAGTGGGGCCACTGGGCGCGAGCGGAACGGGATGAGAAGCGACTCGGGGCGCGAGCATTGGGCGTGGGAGTCGAACTCCATTGCCTCGATGCGCCGTTGGACGAGTTGATCGAGCGAGCTGAACGTCGCACTACCGCTGGCGAGTGGACGGCCTCGCCCATGACACGGGCTCACTTCGAGGAGTGGGCGACGATCTTCCAACCTCCCGACGACGAGGAGATCCTCTTGTTCGACGAGCCCGTTTCCGACGGTTGATCTCGTCGAGCTTGTCTCGCCATCTGCCAGCAGCATCATCGACGTGCCTCGCTCGGGGCACCACCTCCTGCCCGCGATGCCTGCACCTATTCAGCGGCGAAGGGCCGATGGCGCACTCGTAGGCTCTCGGCGTGCTCGAGACTCGAACCGTAATCATCTGTGGTCAATGCGGCGCGTTCTGGGACCCGGCGGCCGAGTCGGCGGCGTGCAACGACTCGAACCATGAGCATCACCGGTTCGATTCGCACCTACACCGCAGTTGCGTCGTGCTGCCTGACGGCACCGAGCTAGCTGCCGTGTCCTTCGGCAGTGCCACTCCCTATGCCCGCCAGGTACCCCCTGACTTCGGGCTCTACCTCGACGGGAGGTGGCAGCCACCGTGGCCCCACGAGTACCTCGATTGGCCCGACTTCGGCGTCCCAGACGATCCAACTCGGGTGGTCGTGGCGCTCGAGTCCCTGCGCGACCGGGCCCGGGAGGGCCAACGCGTCGAGATCGGCTGCTACGGCGGCCACGGTCGCACCGGTACTGCGCTCGCCTGTCTCGCGATCCTCTGCGGCCATCCGCCCGGTGAAGCCGTCAGCTGGGTCCGTGCCGAATACTGCGAACGTGCGGTCGAGACAGACGAGCAGGAGGCCTTCGCCCGCGACTTCACCGGTTGACCCCAGCCCTTGGGCAGTGCACATCAGAGCAATTCGGGCGTCGGCACCTGTGCCCCAAACTGCCCTGGCCGCGCCGTCGCATTCCGGGCAGGATGGGACGCGTGCCGGAGGGACAAGACAAGCGCGGGCAGACGGCGAAGCTCCTGCTGGTGGGCGTGCTGGTTGCCGCCGGGATCGCTCTGGTGGTCACAGCCGTCGCCGAGGTGTGGCTCGTTGAGGTGACTACGACCGAAAACGTCTGGGGCGAGGACAGGCCCGTTGGGGTCGTCGTGGAGACGACTTGCGGAAGGGTTCTCAACCCTGTGCTGGACTGCGGCGCGAACAGGGACCGAGCGAACCAGGCAACCGTCGTGTTTGGGGTCGGAGTGGTGTTGTGCGTCATCGCTTTTTCGGCTTGGGCGCTCGTCTGTCAGCGTCGGCCAAGGGACGCGATCGTCCGCGCCGTGGTTCTCATTCCACTGGCGATCGGCATCGCCTGGCTGTGGCGCAGCGGTGTCATCGGCTACTACGAGCGCCACCTCAGCTAGCCGCGGGACGTCGAACTCGAACGTCACGGGAGGTCGCATCGATCCGTGCCGCGGCACTCCCCGCCGGGCCCTTCCGAGGTGATGCCGGGTACCAACGCGGACGCGCCTTTGCCGTCGCCATAGACAACGGTCGCCTCTTTGACGATGTCGCCGAAGGATTGAACGCGCCAACCTTCGAACGCCTCCTGCGCAGCGGCGTTGGACCGGCAATGCCGGCCTCACGGGTCGGGCTTGTTCTGCCATGCCTCGTGCGCGGCGAGGCAGCGATCCCACAACCGGTCGGCAGACCGGCCGGTGAGGTGCAACCCGAACACGTCGGCCAGCGCGGTGAACCAGTCGGCGCGCTCGGTGAGCGCTTGGGGCGGACCTGACCCCGCGCCGACCCGGCTGAGTATGAGCCCCCGCATGCTGTCGACTCCCGTGGCATCACGGCGTTGCGCACTCGCGACGCGAACGAACCCTGACTCGGGGGCCGTCGACAGCCACTCGTGACGCACAGCGAAGTCCGCCATCGTCGCGGGGGCGGCGCGCCAACTCATCCCCGTGAAGCTGCCGCCCGGGTCGTGGGTGAGGTGCCAGTCGCCAGTGGCTCCGGGAGCCCCCTCGAGCGAGAGGCGGAAGGGCCCCTCCTGGTACGAGCCGGCGCGCAGGGGGAGTGCCTCATGCATCGCGTCGCCGAGACCCGCGTCGACGTACCAGGTGCCGGCGGGGTGATCGTCGGTCGGCAGCTCGCTCACGCTGAGCACGAGGTGGTTCGTCATCTCCGCGTCCGTCGGACCGCCAGGACCGTGCACGCCGCCGACGTGGCGCGTGACGGTGTACCCGAGGGACCAGAGCAGCTCGCTGAAGGCGCCGTTGAGGTGGAAGCAGTAGCCACCCCGGCCACCCTGGGCGATCCGTTCTACGGAGTCCTCGACGTCGATGCCCCAGGCCTCTCCGGCGTGAATCCACATCGTCTCGTACGGCACTCGCTCCACCTGCGCCCGGTGAAGGCGCTGTAAGGCATTGAGTGACGGCGGCTCGGCCTCGACGCCGAGCCGGCGGAGGTAGGCCGCTCGGAGCTCAGCGGCGAGCACCACCGGCTAAGCGAAGGAGCGTTGTACAACGCCCAAGGCGTCCTCGGCCTCACGCACGAAGCGCTGCACGAGCTCACCAGCGGGCACGATCTCGTTGATCGAGCCCACGCCCTGTCCCGCCGGCCAGAACTCCTTGTCCGGGTCCACGCCTTCGGTGGTGGGATCGCCGCCAAGGTGGTTGGCGCCCTCCTGCATCGTCTTCACGACCTGCATCGGGAACGGCTCGGGCACGCCCCCGTCGGCCTCGAAGGCCTTCGTGTAGCCGTTCTCGATCACCCGACAGGTCTTGCCGGTGTACGCGCGCGTGATGGTGGTGCCGTCTTCGTGGGTGCGCAGGAGCGCCTCCTTGTAGCCCTGCACACCGTTGGCCTCGGGCGTGGCGATGAAGCGCGTGCCCACCCAGATGCCGTCGGCGCCCAGCGCGATCGCAGCCGCCAGGCCTCGTCCATCCACGATCCCGCCGGCTGCCACCACGGGTACCCGCTCGCCGACTGCGTCGACGATCTGGGGAACGAGAGCGAACGTGGCGATCTTGCCGGTGTGGCCTCCGGCCTCCGTGCCCTGGGCGACCACGATGTCGCAGCCCGCCTCGACGGCAGCGATGGCATGACGCACCTTGCCGCACATGCTCACCACGAGCACGTTGCGGCTGTGGCAGAGGTCGACCACGTCGCGCGGCACGCCGAGCCCGGCCACGAACACGGAGCCGCCACCGTCGATGATGTCGTTGACCTTGCTCGCCATGTCGCCTGGCGCCGCGGTGAGCAGGTCGACGCCGAAGGGCTTCGCAGTCAGGGTGCGCACCAGGGCGATCTCGTCACGCATCTGCTCGGCGCCCATGGTGGACGCGCCCATGCATCCGAACCCACCGGCCTCGCTCACGGCGGCGACGAGCTCGTGATAGGACACCCCGCCCATGCCGGCCAGCATCACCGGGTGCTCCACCTGCAAGACGTCGGTCAGTCGCGTACGCATGAGGGATGCCTAGGCCCGCCTTGACCGATCGGTCAAGCGGCCCCGCCTGCGCCCATCCACGCGTTCAGCAGGTGGTGCTGTCCGGCGGTCGGTACCGGGCACGGAAGTCGTCCTGTGTGGTACGTCCATCGGGGTAGGTGATCGTGCGGGTGGTCTTGACGGTCGTGCACTTGCCGGAGGTGCCCTCGGCGATGCCTGTCTGGGCCGCGTTGGCGTAGGGCGTCGAATAGAGCGTGACGGTGAGGCTGGTCTGGGTATACGACGTCCAGATCATGATCCCGTAGGGGGTGTCGTTCGTGAAGCGGAGGTCGGGGGCGGGAAAGCCCATCGTCGCCTCTCGGCCGCGGGGGTAGCGGCTGAAGTACTCAGAGTGCGCCTGGTAGACGTCGATCGGGAGCCCTGCGAAGTACGCGGCGTTGAACGTGGTTGTTGCGAACTGCGAGATGCCTCCGCCGATCTCGTCCACGTGCTCACCGTTGCTGATGGCGCCCGCGGTCACGAAACCATTCTCGGCGGTGCGCCTCCCGACGTGGTCGTTGATGGAGAAGCTCGCACCGGGGGCGATCACCACGCCCCGCACAAGGTCGGCGATTCGATGGATGTTCGTGATGCGCGCCCCGGTGGGGTCGTGGTAGGTCGTGAAGCCGGCTTCGGCGGTGGTGGGGGCTCCGTCGCGCCAGGCGTTGTTGCCCCCGACGGCCTGCACGATGCCGTACTTCTCAGCCGCAGCCGTCGTGAACGGCGCTGGCCCGTCAACGAGTGGTAGCTCGACGGAGCGACTTCCGCTCTCGAGCGCAGTCAGGATCTGTGTGCCCGTGCCATCGCCGCAGCACACCTTGCCAGGCTGGTCGGGGATGATCACCGGCGTGCCGTTCTCGAGTGTGAAGGATGCGTTCAGCGGGTGCCCCTCGACATCTTCGAAGGCTCGCCGTAGCCCGGCGGCGACCTTGGGCTGGTCGAATGTCACGATCACAGCGCCGTCTGGGCGGCTGGCGAGAGCCACCCACGATCGGACCTCGTCGGAGCTGATCGTGCGGTTGCCGCCGACGGTACGGATCTCCACGGGCTCCGCGACCAGCGTCTCGGCAGCGTCGGCAGCATTGCGGGCGGCCTCGACAGAACCGAGCGGGGGTATCGGTCCACGCGACACTCGCAGGCGGATCGTCTCGTCGCCAGCGTCGGTGGCCGCCTGTGCCGCCGCCGGAAGTCGTCGAACGACCTCCTGGGGGTCGATGCCGTCACCGTCTTTGCCCGCCAGCACGTCGAACTGTCCGTCGACGAGCTCGACGGTGGGTTCAGTCGGGGCCGTACGGTCCGTTCCCTCGAGGTCGACGACTGTGGCGGCTACCTGCTCCTCGTTGACGTTGAACCGCAACGACGTCGCTCGCTCGAACAGCAACGATCGAGCCCAGGTGAACGGCCGCAGGAGCACGAAGGTGCTGTCATCCTTCTCGAGCGCCGCGGTGGCCGTGCCTGCCTCGTCAACCGTCAGCCCGAGCTCTCCCGCGGTGATGGAGTAGGTCGTGCCGTCGACCGCGATCTCCACCGGCATGGATGCCAAGTCCTGCGCGATCTCGCCGATGCGCCCGGCCAGCTCGTCCTCACCGAGTCCGCTGATGTCCCGTCCCGCGAGCTGAACGTTTCGGGGCACGCCACCGGCGTTCGCATCCACCGCCCAGCCGATCACCAGCAGGAGAAGCGCCACCAACGGGACAATGGCGACCGGGAGGATCCAACGTCGCCTCAGGTCGTCGTCATGGTTCGTCGCGAAGGAGGCGACGCGGTTCGGTGCGGCCGGGCCATCGGGGGCCTCGTCCGCCTGAGGCGCGCCCGATGACGTCTCAGTAGGCAGATCTTCCATGGGGATACCAATCTCTCACGCCCCGACCCCCGTCCGGAATTCGCCCCCTGCGCGGCGGTGCGCTAGACGAGGTGGGCCGACAGAGGCACACGACTCAGGGGGATCACCAGGGATGACCAAGCTCTGCGAGGGTCGCGTCGCGATCATCACCGGTGCTGGCCGCGGCATCGGCCGTGAGCACGCACTGCTGCTCGCCCACCACGGCGCAAAGGTCGTGGTCAACGACCTGGGCGGCTCGATGGACGGGGAGGGCAACGACCAAGGCCCTGCTCATGACGTTGTCGCCGAGATCCTCGCGATGGGCGGCGAGGCCATCGCCAACGGCGATGACATCAGCGACTGGGACGGTGCGGAGCGCCTCGTTCAGTCCGCCATCGACACCTTTGGCGGTCTCGACATCCTCATCAACAACGCCGGCATCCTCCGAGATCGCATGCTCACGAACATGAGCGAGGAGGAGTGGGACGCGGTCATCAAGGTGCATCTCAAGGGCACCTTTGCGCCGGCCCGCCATGCTGCCGCCTACTGGCGCGAACGTTCCAAGGCCGGCGAGACGAACGACGCACGCATCATCAACACGTCTTCGCCGTCAGGGATCTACGGGAACGTGGGGCAGACCAACTACGGGGCCGCCAAGGCTGGCATCGCCAGCTTCACGATCATTGCGGCGAAGGAGCTAGGTCGCTACGGAGTCACGGTGAACGCCATCGCGCCCGCGGCGCTGACTCGGATGACCGAGGGGCTCGGCATGGGCAACGCGTCTGAGGAGATCAAAGAGCAGATGTCTCCTGCGCACATCGCCCCGATCGTCTGTTGGCTGGCCAGTCCCGATGCGGCGCACGTGACTGGACGCGTCTTCGATGTGACCGGGCGGATGATCTCCGTGAGCGAGGGCTGGCATCGTGGGCCGTCACTCGAGAACCCGCCGGATGACCTGGCGGAGCTGGGACCGAAGGTGTCGGCGCTGGTCGAGCAGGCTCGCGCCAACGCCAACATGCAGGGCTACGACGAGAAGTAGGAGACGCACATGCCGATCAATCCTGATGCTGTGGGGACCAAGTCCGAGCCGGCGCGTCGCAAGTGGAGCAGCAAAGACGCGCTGATCTACGCCCTCGGCGTAGGTGCCGGCGCGGCCGACCCGCTCGACGAGCTGCAGTTCACCACCGAGAATACAAACGGCAGTCCGCAGCGAGCCCTCCCGACGATCGCGGTCGTGCTCGGCCCGATGGGCGGCGGCTTTGGTGCGATCGGGTCCTTCAACCCCGCAATGCTCGTGCACGGCGAGCAGGGCATCACGATCCACCAGGAGATCCCGGTAGAGGGCGAGCTCGAGGCGGTGAGCGAGATCACGGGGATCTACGACAAGGGCAAGGGTGCCGTCGTCGTGTCAGAGAGCACCGCCACGCTGGTGAGCACCGGCGAGGCCCTGTTCTCCACGCGCATGTCCGCCTACATTCGCGGCGAAGGTGGCTTCGGTGGCGATCGTGGCCCGTCAGGCACGCCCAACCAGGCGCCCGACCGCGCCGCCGATCACACGGTCACGGTGCAGACTCGGTCCGATCAGGCACTCATCTACCGCCTGTCGGGGGACCGCAACCCGCTCCACTCGGATCCGTCGTTCGCTGCCATGGGTGGCTTCGACAAGCCGATCCTCCACGGGCTGTGCACCTATGGCTTCACGGGACGAGCGTTGCTTCACGCGCTGTGCCAAGGCGACCCCGCCCGCTTCAAGGGTCTCGATGCGCGCTTCTCCTCACCTGTCATGCCGGGCGAGGCGCTGACGATCAACGTCTGGGAGGACGGCGCGGGCACCGCCATCTTCCAAACATGTGGCGAGGATGGCCGCGTGGTCATCGACGCTGGCCGCGTCACCTATTCGACCTGAGTCGTCGGTGCAAGGGTTGGGACCGCTCGCCCGTGATGGCGGTCCTCACGGCGCAACAGCCGCGCGTCGTGAAGTTCAACACCCACGGGCACGGCAACGGAGGCGCAGTGGGTGGCGATGCAGGGCTACGGCCGCCTCCGGGTGGCTGCCCTGAACGCCAACGGCAACCTGTACGTCGCCACCGACGAGAACCCCGGCCGCATCCTGCTCGTGGTCCCGAGCTGATCGCCCGTCGCCGGTTGCGCTCGAAGGGCCCGCCGTGGGCGATCATGCAACCGTGACCCGCCGCACTGCCTCGACCGTGCTCGTCGCGCTCCTGCTGGCCGCCGCCGGCTGCGGGGGTGACGATCCGGACGGCAACGCCGCCCGCGGATCGACGACGGCTGTCCAAGGAGAGAGGGGTGCGTTCTGCTCCGCCTGGAACGCCGCGATTGTCAGCGGTGACGATGCGGCTGTCGATGCGGTGTTGGACGGTGCCCCCGCGGAGCTCGAGGAGGCCGCGGCCGTCGTTCGCGAGGCCGAGGCCAGTGGGTCCGAGTCACCGGAGGCAGAGGCCGCGGTGGCCGAGATACTGAACTGGACGGCGCTGCAGTGCGAGGTGGGCGGGCCGGGGCCGAGCCAGCGACGCGTCGCCCCGACGATCGACGCTGCGTTCGACGGGCTGACGTTCTGCAGCACGACCTCGCTGCCACTAAGGCCAGACGACAGTCAGTCGGGGATGCTGCTGTACGGCGCCGACGATGCCGGCGATCCGTACGACGGCTCGATGCTCGGCGTCGTCTGGAACCGGGCCGGGGATGGTGGCCACGCCGGCGACGGCGACGCTGGGGCAGTGACGGTGCGCGGCGAGCCCGGTGTCGCCGCACCGATCACCGTCTTCCAGCAGACGGTCCTCCCTGAGCTCGGCACGGTGATCGCGTGGACGGAGGGGGATCGGGCGATCGGCCTGTACGGGCGCGGCTGGCCGATGGAGCGAGCTGACGAGCTGCTGGCCATCGCGGATCGCCTCGAGGAGTCCGCCGACGGCTTCCGCCTCCCGGCGGACGCCCTCCCAGACGGGTACTCCGAGGTGTTCAGCGGCAACCCATCGGTCACCTCGCTCGTGCTCACGCCATCGCCTTTGTACTCGGTGCGCTATCAGAGCGCCGACGGTCTCCTCGACGTGACCGGCATGCGGATGACCGCCGGGGAGTTCGAGGCCTTCCGCTTCTTCACCGTGGGGGTCGATGAGGGCGCCGTCGGCGGACGTGATGGGCTCCTCGGCAACGCGTGGGGCGCCGACGGGCCGGCCGTCGTGACGTGGCGCGAGTCCGATGGCCTGGTCATCCGCATCGTGGGGCTCGGCGTCCCGCTCGACGTGGCCAGTCAGGTGGCGACAGCGGCCCGTGAGCTAACCGAGGCCGAGTGGGCTGCGCTGGTCGAGGCCGACGACCAGTGCGGGGAGCTCTGACCGCACTGGTCGCGCTTGGTGCTCTGGGAATCGTCGCGCTCGGCGCCGTCCTGGCCGTGGCGTTGTTCGTCGGCGCCCGTCGGGACAGCAGCTGGATCAAGCCGGCGGTGCTCGGCGTCGTAGCCGGCGCAGCGATGATCCTCGGTGGCCTGTGGGTGATGGGGGTGGTCGACGACCTGGGGTGGGACGTCAGCCCAGAAGAGGTGCAGCTGGCGGCGATCAACGCATTGCTCGAGGACCAGCCGCTCTCACGCGGCATGCGCCTCCACGCCACGGTCCACTACGGGGGTCAGAGCTGCGGTGGGGTCGTCGAGCTGACGACGACGGCGAGCAGTCACATCTACGTCGTCGGTCACGACAGCGGCGCTCCCATGGCGGGCGCGTTCGACGGCACCGTGAGCGAAGCGATCGAGGACCTCCGCCGCCGCGGCTACGACTGTCCGGACCTCTGACCTCGCTGGACTCGACGGGGGCTCCGGTCAGGCCGTCGCCGTGCGGCTCGGCAGGACTGTCACACCCCCTGCGTAGGGTCTTCTCATGCTCCATTCCGCACCGCTCGACAAGGCGCACGCCGCGGAGACGGCTGCGTGGGCGGCCGCGTCAGCGGTGCGGAACCCGGATGAGATCTCCGCCGCGGATGCGGTGGCGGTGTACCAGGTGATGGAGCGGGTGGCCAGGGCGGCGGGTGCCGCCAAGCTGCTGCTGGCCAAGCGGGTGGATGCGTCCGGGGAGGCTCGGCGGCAGGGCTTCCGAACGACCGCCGAGCTGCTGGCCAAGCTGTCCGGGAGCTCGCTCGGGGCCGCCAAGGGAGACCTGGAGATGTCGGAGGCGCTCGATGACCTGCCGGGCACGAAGGACGCGTTGCTCGGCGGTGATGTGTCGCCCGAGCAGGGGAAGATCGTCGCCGGGGCGGCCAAGAGGAACCCGGGCGCGGAGCGCCGGCTGATCAAGAAGGCGAAGACGGCCAACAACCGAGAGCTCCAGGAGGAGGCTCAGAAGGTGAAGGCCGAGGCCGATCCCGACCCTGAGGCCACCCATCGGCGCATCCATCGGGAGCGACGGCTGTCGCACTTCACCGACGGCGAGGGTGCGTGGAACGTCCGGGGGCGCGGCACCGTCGAGGACGGCGCCATCGTGAGGGCCGAGCTCGACCGCCTGCTCGACGACATCTTTCGAGAGCGCGGCAAGAGCGGCACGACGGAGTGCCGGGATGCGTACGCCTTCGATGCGCTGCGGTCGATGGCGGAGCGGTCACGCGAGCTCCACCTCGGCGGTCGGCCGGAGGCGGGGCCGCGGCGTCAGCCGGCGCCCCAACACCTCGCGCTGCTCCGCCTGGACATCGCAGCGCTGTGGCGCGGCTACGTGCACGGCGACGAGCTGTGCGAGATCACCGGGCTCGGCCCGATCCCGGTCGCCACCGCCACGCGCTTGCTGGGCGACGCGGTCCTGAAGCTGATCATCACCAAGGGCGTCGACGTCGCCCACGTGACCAGCCTCACCCGTGGGCCAACTCAGGCGATGCACTACGCCTCCCTGTGGTCCTCGCCTACCTGCACGGCCGAGGGCTGCTCGCGCACCATCGTCGAGTACGACCACCGCACCGGTGCGGAGTACAAGCACACCAGGCACACCCGCCTCGACGAGATCGACCGGGTGTGCTGCGGCCACCACGACCTCCACACGCACAAGGGGTGGGCCCTCGTAGCGGGTTCGGGCAAGCGGCCCATGGTGCCCCCAGAGGACCTTCGCCATCCGCACAACAGCGGCCCCATGTCGGGCGATCCGCCGTTGCCGCAAAACGCTGACGGAGTCAGCGCTCTCTCCAACGCTGTGCAAGAAGCAGTAGACGCCCGCCGACGCACGACAGCCACCCTCTTCGCAGGCTGATCCCGGCGGGTAGAAGCGGTCAGACCGCCGCGACCCGCCCAACGATGTGGAGCTGCGAGGCCATCGAGCGGTACGGATCCCGCTGACACACACGCACGCCGTACCAGGCGACCAGGTCGCGATCCATCGAGCAACTCGATCTGCACGCCAGCCGCCTCGGCCTGAGTCCCTTGACCGCACCCCGCGTCGAGGACCGTCACGTCGGGACGGGCGTGCTGGGCGAGCTGCCCCCGGATCACGTCCTGCCTGATGGAGTTGCGCAGGTTGCGGACCGGGCTCCGACGCTCGCGGCGGTCATCGATGCTGCAGGGGCTTCGGATGCTCGACATCACGAATGACGGTCACCCCGACGACACGGCAGAAGCAGTCATCGCTGCATCTGGTTGGGGACAGCTCGGGACCTAGCGGACGACGCCGGGGCGCGAGGGATCGGGTGTCAGAACAGCGACGTCTGGGCTCGCTCGACGCCGCGGAGCTGGTCGTAGTCGACTTCCACGCAGATGATGCCGCGCTCGGCTGCCAAGGCCTTCGCCTGCGGCTTGATCACCTGCGCCACGAACATGCCCCGCACTGGGCGGAGCATCGGGTCGCGGTCCATGAACTCGAGGTAGCGAGCGAGCTGTTCGACGCCGTCGATCTCGCCGCGCCGCTTGATCTCGACTGCCACCGAGCGGCCTTGGGCATCCGTGCACAGCAGGTCGACCGGGCCGATCTCTGTGCGGTGCTCTCGCCGCACGAGCACCATTCCCGTTTCGAGGGTGTGGCAGGCGTCGGCGAGCAGCTCCTGGAGGTGGGCTTCGACTCCGTCCTTCTGGAGGCCGGGATCGGTACCAAGGTCATGGGCGCTGTCGGACATCACCGCTTCGATGGTGATTCGCAGGGTCTCGCCCTTGGGGTTGGTGACCGTCCACTCTGTGTCCCCTTCGATCACACGATTGGGCGCGTTCATCCAGTTGAGCGGCTTGTAGGCGCCGCCGTCGGCATGGATGGCCACACACCCGTCGGCCTTGACCATGATCAATCGAGTGGCCATCGGGAGATGGGCGGAGAGCCGTCCCTCGTAGTCCACCGAGCATCGAGCAATGACCAGTCGCATGACTAGCGGTCGCGCTGATGCAGTCGGTCGCGGATGATCTCGCGCCGCTCCCGGAGGTCGCGGTGGGTCACCTTGTCGACCGAGTCGTCCAGACCGAAGCTCGCCTTCACGCCGGCGAGGTCGAGCCGGTACTCGTCGCCTGCCTTCATCCCGAGCTCGGCGGCGATTCGCTCGCCGTGCACCTGTGCGAAGTGCATCGACACCTCACCGATCTGTCCGATGATGTCGAGGTCTGGCGCAAGCGTGGCCACCGCGCCATCGAGGAACACCATGTTCTTCACGAAGAGCATGAGCTCCTTGGGGAGCTTTGCGCCGATTCCCAGCAGCGCCTTCATCACCTTCTGGATCTCGGCGACGAGCTCGTCCGCCGACAACGTGATGGGGTCGACCACTGGACGGTCGAGGCCGAGGTCGTCGATGACGGCTTGGATGTCGGCGTCTGGGGGGAGTGCGCCGAGGTCGCGGAGAGCCTCGAGCTGACCGGTGAGATCGTTGGCGGTGGCCGTCATGAGGAGCCGCAGGAACGCGAGGCGACGCGGCTCGGAGAGCCGGCCGACGATCCCGAAGTCCAGCAGCGCCGTGCGTCCGTCCGGCAGCACGAACAGGTTGCCGCCGTGCAGGTCGCCGTGGAAGATGCCGTGGATCATGGCCCCTTCCAGGAACCCGATCAGGCCGGTGCGCACCACCGCCTCGGTGTCGACGCCGGCTTCCTTCATTCCCACGACGTCGTCGAACTTGAAGCCGTCAAGCCGTTCCATCACCAGGACCCGTGGCGTGACCAGCTCGGGGTGTGGACGGGGGACCACATAACCCCGCTGGCCGAGCCGCGCGAACGACTGGGCTACGTCGAGCATGTTGTCCGCCTCGATGCGGAAATCAAGCTCCTCCGTGATCGTCTCGGCGAAGAGCTCCACGAGGGCCGGCGGGTTGGCGAGCGCAGCGATCGGGATGCGGCCAACTGCGAACGGAGCGATCCACGCCATCACCCGAAGGTCGCGGTGCACGAGCTCCCCAACAGACGGGCGCTGCACCTTGACGACGACGGACTCACCCGTCCGCAGGGTGGCCGCGTGCACCTGTGCGATCGATGCCGCGGCGAGGGGTTCGGGATGGAACTCGCTGAACACGTCCTCGAGGGAACGTCCAAGGTCCTCCTCGACGACGCGACGCACGGTGCTGAACGGCTCAGGCGGTACCTGATCGCGGCACTTCTTGAACTCAGCGACGAGCTCCTCAGGAAAGATCCCCTCGCCCGACGAGAGGATCTGCCCGAGCTTGATGTAGGTGGGCCCGAGCTGCTCCGCTGCGACGCGCAATCGGCGGGACACATCGGCCCGCGAGGCGGTGCCACCCTTTCGGCGGGCTCCGACGAACCACAGCACCAACGCGGTGCCGAGGAGTCGCACGGTCCGAAGCACGCGCAGTCCGGGAGGGATGCGCCCGGCTCGGGTGAGGCGAGGCAGGTCATCGGCGATCTGCTGGCGCAGTCCAGGCGTGGCGCGCCGCCAGCGCAGCGTCTCCGGTTCGACGATCCACGGCGCGTCCTCGCTGAAGCTCCCCAGCTCGAGGTCGGTGGCGATCATGGCGACGATGAGTATCGCGCGCACCACGGCATCTCTACGATCGCCCTGGGTTCAGGTCTGCGGGCCGGATGTCGATGACCTTGCGGTGGTGACCGAGGAACGCTCACGGACGTTCGGGCGACGAGCTGTTCCCCTCGCGCTCGCCGTCGGCGCGGCGGCGCATCTTGGATACCTCGCCTTCGCGCCCGGATCGCCTCAATCGGTCATGGTCGTCAACGACCTCACCCAGGCGGTCGTTCCCCTGCTCATCGCGGCTCCGGCGACCTTCTTGGCGGCCCGCCGCTCGACGGGACGATTGCGCACGTCATGGTTGCTGCTCGCCGCCGCTTGCGCCACGTGGGGTCTGGGCCAGGTGGTGTGGACCTGGTTCGAGGTGGTGCTCGATCAACCCGTGCCGTATCCGGGTCTCGCTGATGTTGGGTATCTCGGATCCATTCCCCTGCTCCTGGCGGGTGTGCTCATGTTCCCGTCGTCGTCGCTGCGGACCGCCGGTCGAGCGCGCGCTGTCGTCGATGGGCTGATCACCACAAGTGCGTTGCTCTTCGCCAGCTACGGCACGTTTCTGGAGACCGTGTACTCGACGAGCGAGGGGCGGCTCCTCGAACGCGCCATCGCCGTCACCTACCCCGTTTCGGACATCGTGACGGTGTCGGTCGTACTTGCCGTGCTTGCTCGTCGATCGCATCGGATGAACGGCCCGCTCCCGATCATTGCGGCCGGGCTGGCGGCTCTCGCCGTTGCGGACAGCGCATTCGCCTACCTGACCTCCACCGGCTCCTATGGGGCAGATCCGGTGACTGACCTCGGCTGGCCGCTTGGCTTCGCGCTCATCGCATACGCCGCCTGGCTCCCCGAGGCTGGCAGTGCGGAATCGAGTCATCGGGCTGGCTCGGGCGCGGCGATCGCGCTGGCGTACCTCCCGGTGTTCCCCGCGGTAGCGGTCTTCGCCGTACGGTCGTTCGGCAGTGAGCCCATTGGTCCGTTTCTGGGGATCACCGGCAGTGCGCTGGTCCTGCTGTTCGCGGCCCGGCAGGTGCTCACCCTGTCGGAGAACCGAGCCCTGACTGCTCACCTCGAGCGGTCACTGTCCGATCTTCGGGAACGCGAGGAGGAGCTGCAGTTCCAGGCATTCCACGACCCGCTGACGTCCCTCGCCAACCGCGCCCTGTTCCGTGACCGCCTCGAGCACGCCCTGGAACAACGCCGAGATGCGCCGATCTCGGTGCTGTTCGTCGACCTGGATGACTTCAAGAACGTGAACGACAGCATGGGTCACGACGCCGGCGACCGGCTCCTCGCCGCAGTGGGCGAGCGGCTGCGGGCGTGCGTGCGCCCCGGAGACACGGTGGCGCGACTCGGTGGCGATGAGTTCGCGATCCTGGTGGAGGGTGACCGCGCAGAGGTGGACGGACCGGCGCTCGCCCAACGGGTGCTGGCCGCGCTCGATGTCCCCTTTTCGCTCGCTGGCCGTGATCTGCGGGTGGGCGCCAGCCTCGGCCTCTCCACGGGGCCCTACACCTCGGGCGAGAGCGCGATTCAAGACGCGGACCTCGCGATGTATTCGGCCAAGGCGAACGGCAAGGCCAGGGTGGCGGTGTTCGAACGCGGCATGCGGACGAGCGCGATCGATCGACTGGAGCTGGTGGGCGACATTCGACGAGCAGCCGAGCAGGGCCAGCTCGAAGTGCATGTGCAACCCATCGTCGACCTCCAAACCCTGCAGGTGGAAGGTCATGAAGCGCTGCTGCGCTGGCGGCACCCGGTGAGGGGGCTTCTCCAGCCGGCGTCGTTCCTCGATCTGGCGGTCGAGACGGGAACCATCGTGCCGATGGGGTGGTGGGTGATGGAGCGCGCCTGCGAGCAGGCTGCGGCTTGGCCCGATGGCGCCGGCACGATTGGGGTGAACCTGGCCGCCGGCCAGCTGCTCGATCCGTCGGCGGTGACGACGGTGGCGGCGATCCTGAACCGCACGGGCCTCGTCCCGACCCGGCTGTTGCTCGAGATCACCGAGTCGGTGCTCTTGGACGCTGACAGGATCGGGCATCGCCTTCACCAGCTGCGCGCCCTGGGGGTGCGGTTGGCAATCGACGACTTCGGCACGGGCTACTCCTCCCTCAGCTACTTGACGCGCCTCCCGGTGGACGTTGTGAAGATCGACCGGTCCTTCGTGGAACGGTTGGGGGGGCCGAAGGAGGACGAGGTGCTCGTGGGCGCCGTGATCCAGCTCGCGCGAAGCCTTGGGCTGCGATCGGTGGGCGAGGGAGTGGAAACCGTGGCACAGATGGAGCGCCTGCGAGCCCTCGGTTGCGATGCGGGTCAGGGCTTCCTCTTCGGTCATCCCCACGTCGAACCTCGCTTCGACCTTGATGGGGTTCGGGCCCTGCCAGCATTGCCCCCGTTCGAGCAGCACCTGGCGCAGTAGCCGCTCCCTACGCGTTCAGCGCGCGCAGCGAGTCGTCGGCGAGGTCAGCTCGGCAGATCAGCAGGTCGGGTAGCCACGGGTCCCGACGGTTGTAGCGGAGGGGACTTCCATCGAGCCGGCTGGCGTGCAGCCCCGCGGCGAGGGCAACAGCCGCGGGCGCAGCGTTGTCCCACTCGTATTGCCCGCCCGCGTGTGCGTAGATGTCGGCCTCTCCCAGCACGACTGCCATGGCCTTGGCGCCGGCGGACCCAAGTGGGTGCAGGGTCCCGCCGAGGGCATCTTGGATCAGGTGCGCGTGGTGCGACGGTCGCGACCGTGAGACGAGGATGCGAGGAGGCCCGGACCAAGCGGTGGGCGCCGCAGGAACCGGGCTGGTGCCAAGGGTGATGCCGCGGGCGGGGCCGGCCCCCGCGCCCGCGGCCACGGTGCCATGGATGGCCAGCGCCACATGGACCGCCCAGTCCGCCCGCCCGCGCTCGCTGAACTCCCGCGTGCCGTCCACCGGGTCGATGATCCAGACGCGTTCGGCGGTGAGGCGACCAAGGTCATCACGACCCTCCTCGGAGAGAATTGCATCGCCGACTGGGGCCTCCCTGGCGATCAGCGCGACGAGCAGATCGTGGGCGCGAAGGTCGCCTTCGTCGCCGATGTAGAGAGGATGAAGTCCTGCATCCATGAGATCTGCTCTGAGGCGGAGCAGCAGGCTTCCCGCCGCTTCCGCTGCCCGCACCGCAAGGGCATGGTCAGCGGCAGTGGGGAGGCCGGACACGCAGATTGCTTACCAGTCAGGTCGAGATTTACCCTGATCCACTCATGGCCGCCCCCTACGAGCTTTCCCACCTCCGGGCTCTCGAGGCAGAGGCGATCCACATCATCCGTGAGGTTGCCGCGGAGTTCGAACGGCCAGCGCTGCTGTTCTCCGGCGGCAAGGACTCGATCGTGATGCTCCATCTCGCCGTGAAGGCGTTCGCGCCCGGTCGCGTTCCGTTCCCCGTGATGCATGTCGACACCGGCCACAACTTTGCTGAAGTCCTCGCCTTCCGTGATCACATGGTCGCAGCGGTTGGCGCGCGCCTCGTGGTTGCGAGCGTTGAGGATGACCTCGCCGCGGGGCGGGTCGTCGAGGAGACGGGGCCGCGGGCAAGTCGCAACCGCCTGCAGACGATCACCCTGCTCCGTGGCATCGAGGAGCAGCGTTACGACGCTGTCTTCGGTGGGGCTCGCCGTGATGAGGAGAAGGCGCGGGCGAAGGAGCGGGTCTTCAGCTTCCGCGACGACTTCGGACAGTGGGACCCCAAGAACCAGCGCCCGGAGCTGTGGAGCCTCTACAACGGTCGCCACAAGCAAGGCGAGCACATCCGGGTCTTCCCGTTGTCGAACTGGACCGAGCTCGACATCTGGCAGTACATCTCCGACGAAGGCATCGAGCTCCCCGCCATCTACTTCGCCCACACGCGCAAGGTGTTCCGCCGCGATGGGATGTGGATGGACGACTCCGAGCTCATCGCTCGGCTACCGGGTGAGGAAGTGGAGGAGCGCGTCGTGCGATTCCGTACGGTGGGGGACGTCACCTGCACCGGCGCAGTCGACTCGCCGGCCTCCAACCTGGAGGAGGTCATCGCTGAGGTGGCTGCCACCCGACTCACCGAGCGGGGCGCCACACGCGCCGATGACCGCATCAGCGAAGCCGGCATGGAAGATCGCAAGCGCGAGGGCTACTTCTGATGGAGATGCTCCGTCTGGCAACGGCAGGATCGGTGGATGACGGCAAGTCCACACTCATCGGGCGCCTGCTCTATGACTCGAAGGCGATCTTCGAGGACCAGCTCGAGGCGGTCGAGCGCACGTCGCGCGAGCGCGGCGATGAGTACACGAACCTGGCGCTGCTCACCGACGGACTCCGGGCAGAGCGCGAACAGGGCATCACGATCGACGTTGCCTACCGATACTTCGCCACGCCCAAGCGGAAGTTCATCATCGCCGATACTCCGGGGCACACCCAGTACACCCGCAACATGGTCACGGGAGCGTCGACTGCCGACGTCGCCTTGATCCTCATCGATGCGCGCAAGGGTGTGTTGGAGCAGTCCCGGCGACACGCGTTCCTGGCATCGCTGCTCGGGATCCCGCACCTCGTGCTCTGCATCAACAAGATGGACCTCGTCGACTGGGACGAGGCGCGGTTCGAGGAGATCAAGAAGGAGTTCCGGTCGTTCGCGATGAAGTTGGACGTGCACGACCTCACCTTCATCCCGGTGTCGGCCTTGCACGGCGACAACATCGTTGATCGATCCACGAACATGCCCTGGTACGAGGGCAGCGCACTTCTGCACCATCTCGAGGAGGTGCACATCGCGTCGGATCGCAACCTGATCGACGCTCGCTTCCCGGTGCAGTACGTGATTCGCCCACAGAACCAGATGGATCTCGCCACCCACGACTACCGCGGTTACGCGGGGCAGGTGGCAGGCGGCGTGTTCAGAACGGGCGACGAGGTGGTGGTCCTCCCGTCGGGGTTCACGTCCACGATCGCGTCGATCGACACCGCCGACGGTCCCATCGACGAGGCGTTCTCACCGATGTCGGTGACGCTGCGTCTCACGGACGAGATCGACATCAGTCGTGGCGACATGATCGCTCGACGCAAGAACCAGCCCCACGTCGGCCAGGACATCGAGGCGATGGTGTGCTGGATGTCTGAGGTGAGCTGGCTTCGCGAGGGCGCCAAGCTCGCCATCAAGCACACGACGCGATGGGCCCGGGCGCTGGTGAAGGACTTGCAGTACCAGCTCGACATCAACACGTTGCATCGGTACGACGATTCCGTCGGGCTGGCTCTGAACGAGATCGGGCGGGTGACGCTCCGCACCACGGTGCCGCTCTTCTACGACGAGTACCGACGCAATCGAACGACGGGGAGCTTCATCCTCGTGGACGAGTCCACGAACACCACCGTGGGCGCCGGGATGATCCTCGCTCCCGCAAGCGAGTAGCGGTGGCGAGCGACAACCTCACGTGGCACCCGGGAGATGTGTCCCGGGACGATCGTCCCTCAGTCGGTGCCACCGTGTGGCTCACCGGGCTGTCGGGCTCGGGCAAGTCCACGGTGGCTGTCGCCTGTGAGGCCCGCCTCGTCGCCTTTGACCGTCCTGCCTATGTGCTCGACGGTGACAACATCCGCCAAGGCCTCAACGGCGACCTTGGCTTCTCCGCCGCCGATCGCGCTGAGAACGTGCGGCGTGTCGGCCATGTGGCTCGCCTGATGGCCGACTCGGGCCTCGTGGTGCTCGTTCCGCTCATCAGCCCGTACCGCGCTGACCGCGACCTCGTGCGCGACCTCCACTCGGTCGCCGGACTGCCGTTCTTCGAGGTGTTCGTCGACACGCCGATCGAGCTCTGTGAGCAGCGCGACCCGAAGGGCCTCTATGCGAAGGCCCGAGCCGGGGAGATCACCGGGTTCACGGGCATCGACGACCCCTACGAGGCGCCGGCGCGCCCCGAGCTCGTGCTCACGCCAGCCGCGGGCGACCCGGTGGCCATGGCGGCCTTGGTGCTCGGGCTGCTCGACTAAGGACCCGATCTACCGGGCGAGCGGCTTGTACTTGATGCGGTGCGGCTGGTCTGCGTCGTGGCCGAGTTCCTTCCTCCGCCACGCCTCGTAGTCGCTGTAGTTGCCCTCGAACCACCGCACCTGGCTGTCGCCCTCGAACGCAAGGATGTGCGTGGCGATCCGATCGAGGAACCAACGGTCATGGCTGATGACCACGGCGCATCCGGCGAAGGCCTCGAGCGCATCCTCGAGGGCGCGGAGGGTGTCGACGTCGAGGTCGTTGGTCGGCTCGTCGAGAAGAAGCACGTTCGCACCCTGTTTGAGCATCTTGGCCAGGAGTACCCGGTTGCGCTCGCCACCGGAGAGCACGCCGACCGGCTTCTGCTGGTCGGAGCCCTTGAAGTTGAACTTGCTGACGTACGCCCGCCCGTTGACCTCCTGGTCGCCCACCTTCATGAAGTCGGTGGTGCTACCGGTGATCTCCTCGTAGACCGTTGCATCGGGGGTGAGGCTGTCGCGGCTCTGGTCGACGTAGGCCAGGTCGACCGTGTCGCCCACGGTGAACGTGCCGGCATCGGGCTGCTCCTGGCCGGTGATCATCCGGAAGAGGGTGGTCTTGCCTGCGCCGTTGGGGCCGATGACACCGACGATGCCTGCCGGAGGGAGCTTGAAGGTGAGGTTCTCGACGAGCAGTCGGTCGCCGTAGCCCTTGTCGACGTTGTCGGCCTCGATCACGATCCCGCCGAGTCTCCGGCCAGCGGGCAGCTGGATCTGGAGCTTGTCCATCCTGCCCTCGGCCTCCTCGGCCTCGGCCCGCAGCTTGTCGTAGGCGGCGAGGCGGGCTTTGCCCTTCGCCTGACGCGCCTTGGGAGCCATGCGGACCCACTCGAGCTCTCGCTCCAAGGTGCGCCGACGGTTGGAGTCGCTCTTTTCCTCAGCCTGGAGTCGGGCCTGCTTCTGCTCCAACCAGCCCGTGTAGTTGCCCTCGAAGGGGTGGCCGCGGCCGAACTCGAGCTCGAGGATCCACTGGGCGACGTTGTCGAGGAAGTAGCGATCATGCGTGATGGCCACGACGGTGCCTGGGTAGGTCTTGAGCGTGTGCTCCAACCACGCGACGGACTCGGCATCGAGGTGGTTGGTGGGCTCGTCGAGCAGAAGCAGGTCGGGCTTGGACAGCAGCAGTCGGCAGAGGGCGACCCGGCGCTTCTCGCCGCCAGAGAGCGGACCGATGGCGGCGTCGCCAGGTGGAAGCCGGAGCGCGTCCATGGCGATTTCGATCTGGCGGTCGAGGTCGTCGGCTCCGGCCGCCTGGATCTTGGCCTCGAGCTCGGCCTGCTCGGCTCCGATCTTGTCGTAGTCGGCGTCGGGGTCGGCGTACTTGGCCAACACGGCGTCGTAGCGCTCGAGCAGCCCCGCCACCTCGGCCACACCGTCCATGACGTTGCCGCGGACGTCCTTGGTCTCGTCGAGCACGGGCTCCTGCTCGAGCAGGCCGACCGTGAATCCGGGTGACAGGCGCGCCTCGCCGGTGAACCCGTCGTCCAACCCGGCCATGATGCGGAGGAGGGACGACTTGCCTGAGCCGTTGGACCCGATCACGCCGATCTTGGCGCCTGGGTAGAAGGACAGGCTGACGTCCTTGAGCACGTCCTTGTCCGGCGGGTGGTAACGGCTCACCTTCCGCATGGTGAAGATGAACTGGGCGGCGTTGCTCATGGCGGTCGAGGGTATCGGCCGCTCCCGTGCGCCTTCGAACTCGGTGGTGGGCTAGCGACGGTGGATGCTCTGCAGGTGGGGGAGCGCGACGACGTAGTCGACGTCGCCTGCCACGATCCAGGCCGAGCGAGTTGTGCAGGACAGGAGGGTGCCGGCGATCTCGCCGGTGGTGGTGTGCGCCGCCACCTCAGCTCCGATCAGCGTGCGGAGATCGTGCAGGGAGACCTGCCCGCCGCTCGCTAGTGCTGCCGCCGCTTCCATGCGTCGCCTCCCGTGGCCGATGGCTGG
This sequence comes from Actinomycetes bacterium, assembly GCA_031422255.1. Taxonomy (GTDB): domain Bacteria; phylum Actinomycetota; class Acidimicrobiia; order Acidimicrobiales; family VFJN01; genus VFJN01. Next base: position 31,771 of record JANOQG010000382.1, read on the forward strand.
GTTCGGCTCGGTCTAGACGCCGCGCGCGAAGCGGTGGTGGATGCTGCCCGCCGACGTGGCGTGAAGGTGCGGGCCCGGACTGGTTTGCGTCACCATGGCGGCGATGACTGAGCCCCGAACACCGTTGCCCGTCGACGCAGACGATCACGAGCTGGCGACCTGGCTTGCCACCGAGGCAGGCCTCGTTCTCCTCGAGCTGCGAGGCCGGCACGGTTCGGCGCCAGCCGATCCAGCGGCGCTCAAGGCCGAAGGCGATGCGAGCAGCCAACGATTCTTGGCCGCTGCGCTCGAAAGGGCCCGGCCCGGCGATGCTGTGCTGTCAGAGGAAGCCGCCGATGTCTCCGCTCGGGTTGCCGCACAGCGCGTTTGGATCATCGACCCGCTCGACGGCACGCGTGAGTTTGGGGAGCCGCCGCGCGATGACTGGGCAGTGCACGTTGCACTGGTGATTGGCGGCCACCTCAGGGTCGGAGCGGTCGCTCTGCCCGCGGCATCCGTCACGTTCTCGACAGCGCCGGTTCCGACGCCACCTCCCCATCACGACGGCCCGATTCGGATGCTGGTGAGCCGCACGCGTGCGCATCCCGCCACCGTGGCTGCCTCCGAGGCCCTCGGTGCGGTGCTGGTACCCATGGGTTCGGCCGGGGCGAAGGCCATGGCCGTGGTGCGGGGAGCAGCCGACGTGTACGCACACGCCGGCGGCCAGTACGAGTGGGACTCCGCCGCGCCGGCGGCGGTTGCGGCGGCAGCAGGGCTGCACGTGTCGGGCATCGACGGTCGGCCGCTGACGTGGAACAAGCCCGACCCCTGGTCGCCGGACCTGCTGATCTGTCGCCCGGAGCTCGCCGATCAGGTGGTCGACGCCATGCGGGTGGCTCTGGCCGACCAGCCCGGGGGCTGACCGCGGCGCCGCTACGATCGGCGCGGTGGCTGCAGACATTCCCCCCCATGACGACGCACTGCCGAGTGCCGTCGGTCCCAACGCCTGGCTCGTCGATGAGATGCACGAGCAGTATCTCAGCGATCCGGCATCGGTGAGCGAGAGCTGGCGTGATTTCTTCGCAGACTACCGGCGCGACGCCGCACCGCAGACCGCCCCGATCGCCCCGCCCGCTCCCGTCGAGGCGCCCAGGCCTGTCGCGACGCCAGCGGTCCAGGCATCGGAAGCGACCCCGACGGCCACGGCTCCAGCCGTGGTTGCCGAGCCTGAGGGAGACGCGATCCGAGGGGCGGCTGCGCGGATCGTGCAGAACATGGAAGCCAGCCTCGGCGTGCCCACGGCCACCAGCTTCCGCAGCGTCCCAGCCAAGCTCCTCGAGGTCAACCGTCGGATCATCAATGGCTACCTCGGTCGTACCCGCGGCGGGAAGGTGTCCTTCACGCACCTGATCGGCTACGCGGTCGTGCGGGCGATCCACGACACGGCGCCGGTCATGAACGCTTCCTACATCGAAGATGCGGATGGCAAACCTCGGGTGGTCCGGCATGATCACGTGAGCCTTGGCATCGCGGTCGACATGCAGAAGTCCGACGGCAGCCGCACGCTCCTGGTGCCCGTGGTGCGTGATGCAGATGCGCTCGACTTCCGGGGCTTCTGGGGGGCCTATGAGGAGCTGATCCACAAGGTTCGCTCGAACAAGCTCAGCCCCGATGACTTCGCGGGCATCACGGTCACGCTCACCAACCCGGGCACGATCGGCACGCAGCAGTCGGTGCCCCGCCTCATGCCTGGCCAGGGACTCATCGTGGGTGTTGGCAGCCTCGACTACCCCTCGGAGTGGAAGGCCGCCGACCCCGTCACGCTCGCCGATCTGGGCATCTCCAAGGTCATCACGATCAGCTCCACCTACGACCACCGCATCATCCAAGGGGCAGAGTCGGGCCTGTTCCTGAAGCGGGTGGAGGAGCTGCTCCTCGGCACCGACGGCTTTTACGACGACGTGTTCAGAGCGCTGGGAGTGCCCTACGAAGCCGTGCAGTGGCGGCGCGACGTCAACCCCATCGACCGTGAGCAAGCCATGCTCGAGAAGCAGATGGCGGTGGCCAACCTCATCCGCATCCATCGCGTGCGCGGGCATCTCATCGCCGACCTCGACCCGCTCCGGTGGAAGGAGCCGGAGATGCCGGTCGAGCTTGACCCGGCCACCTACGGCCTCACGATCTGGGATCTCGACCGCGAGTTCCTCACGGGAGGACTGGCCGGCCGCGAGCGGGTCGCACTGGGCGACATCCTCCACGTGCTGCGCGACGCCTACTGCCGCACCGTCGGCATCGAGTACATGCACATCCAGGATCCCGTCGAACAGCAGTGGATCCAGGATCAGGTCGAGGGTGTGGCCCCCGAGCTCGACCTGGACGATCAGCGGTACATCCTCGAGCGGCTCAACGCTGCCGAGGCCTTCGAGAAGTTCCTCGCCACGAAGTACGTGGGGCAGAAGCGATTCGGGCTCGAGGGGGCGGAATCCGCCATTCCCATCCTCGATGCCATCCTCGAGGCGGCCGCCGATGCGGGTCTCGTGGGTTCGGTGATCGGCATGCCCCACCGCGGGCGTTTGAACGTGCTGACGAACATCGTTGGCAAGAGCTACGACCAGCTGTTCCGGGAGTTCGAAGGTCAGGTCGATCCCGACTCGATGCAGGGTTCCGGTGACGTGAAGTATCACCTCGGCCAGGTGGGCAAGTTCGTCGCGCGGTCGGGGAAGGACATCACCGTGGAGCTGGCCGCCAACCCGAGTCATCTCGAGGCGGTCGATCCCGTCGTGGTGGGAATGGTTCGGGCCAAGCAGGACGCCATCAACGAACCCGAGGCCTTCTCGGTGTTGCCGATCCTCATGCATGGCGACGCCGCGTTCGCGGGCCAGGGAGTGGTGGCGGAGACGCTCAACATGAGCGACATCAAGGGCTACCGCGTCGGCGGCACGGTGCACGTGGTCGTCAACAACCAGATCGGGTTCACCACCACCCCCGAATCCGCTCGCTCCGGCTTCTACTCAACCGACGTCGCCAAGATCATCCAGGCGCCGATCTTCCACGTCAACGGCGACGATCCCGAGGCGTGTGTGCGCGTGGCCCGCCTGGCCTTCGCCTATCGCCAGCGGTTCCGCAAGGACGCCGTCATCGACATGGTCTGCTACCGCCGTCATGGGCACAACGAGGGTGATGATCCCAGCTACACCCAGCCGATCATGTACGCCAAGATCGACGCGCGACGTTCGGTGCGAAAGCTGTTCACAGAGTCGCTCGTGAAGCGAGGACAGCTTTCGCTGGAGGAGGCTGAGGTCGCCCTCGACGACTTCCAGAAGCGGCTGCAGTCTGCCCTCGAGCAGACTCGCCAGTCCGCCCCCACCGTCGAGGCCGTCGCGAAGCCCCCGTCTCCGCCGATCGGGGTCTTGCCTGCTCTCGCTACCGGCGTCGAGCGCGAGGTGCTGGAGCGGATCTACACCGCGCTTTCCACCTTCCCCGACGCGTTTCAGGTACACCCCAAGCTGCTCAAGCAGTTCGAAGCACGTCACGCGATGTTCAAGGAGGGTGCGGTCGACTGGGCGCTCGCCGAGGCGATGGCCTACGGCTCGCTCCTTCTCGAGGGCACCGACCTGCGCATCGCGGGCCAGGACACTCGTCGCGGCACGTTCAGCCATCGCCACGCGGTGGTGATCGACCACACCAACGGCGACGAGTTCGCACCCCTCGCGCACCTCGGGGCCGAGCAGGGCAAGTTCTGGATCTACGACTCGCTGCTCTCCGAATACGCCGCCCTCGGCTTCGAGTACGGGTACTCGGTCGTAGCCAAGGAATCGCTCGTGATCTGGGAGGCCCAGTTCGGCGACTTCTGGAACGGCGCGTCCACGATCGTCGACCAGTTCCTGGTGGCAGCCGAGGACAAGTGGAACCAGACGGCTGGCCTCGTGATGTACCTACCCCATGGGTACGAAGGCCAGGGACCGGAGCACTCGTCGGCGCGGGTCGAGCGATTCCTGACGCTGTGTGCCGAGGACAACATCCAGGTGGCCAACGTCACCCAGGCCTCGCAGCTGTTCCACCTTCTGCGTCGCCAGGTCCGGCGCACGGTGCGAAAGCCACTTGTGCTGTTCACCCCGAAGTCCCTCCTCCGGGCCAAGACCATGCGTTCTCCCGTCGAGGATCTCTTCACCGGTTCGTTCCGCGAGACGCTCGACGACGCCGGGGTGGCGGATCCCGCGGCTGTACGACGCGTCGTGTTGACGGCCGGCAAGATCGGCCATGAGGCGATCGCGGCTCGTGATTCCGCCGGGGCGCCGATCGCGGTCGTGCGCGTGGAGCAGCTCTACCCGTGGCCCTACGAGCAGCTCGACGAGATCGTGGCCCGCTACCCCGGGGCCAAGGAGATCGTCTGGCTTCAGGAGGAGGCGGAGAACATGGGCGCCTGGAACTTCGTGAAGGGGCGTCTCTACGAGCGCTTCGACGCGAGCCACTCGATCCATCGCATCTCCCGCTACGAGTCGGGGAGTCCTGCCACCGGCTCGCACGCCGTCCACGCCCAAGAGCAAGCACACCTGCTCGCGCGATCTCTCGACCTCACCTAGCGGCCCGGACGCACGCTCACCCCAACGGGAATCCGACGACCTGCTCCAGCTCGCGAAGGGCGGCGGCGGGGTCCACGACCTTGATCGTCGTCATGCCCATCGCAGCGGCCGGCTTGAGGTTGACTCCCAGGTCATCGAGGAACACCGCCTCGGCGGGTGCAACGCCGCACTGCTCGCAGGCCAGCTCATAGAACCGCGGGTCGGGCTTGCGCACGCCCACCTTGCTCGACTCGATGACGTGGTGGAACAGCCCGAGCACGTCGGCGCGTCCTGCATCCACGGTCTCGGACGGGAGGTCGCCGAATCCCACCCAGTTGTTGGTGAGGCAGGCAGTGACCAAGTTGGCCCGGCACCGGCGAACGGCCTCGACCATCGTCGGACGGATCTCGCCCGCGAGCAGCGGCATGACCTCACGCGCCACCACCTGCTGCCCCGCAGCGCGACACTCAGCCTCGAACAGGTCACAGAACTCGGGGAAGGGCACCTCGCTCCGCTCGAAGCGCGCCCAGGCGTTGACGTCCGGGTTGGTGGAGTTCACGGTTCGGATGAAGTCGATCGGCAGCCCGTGCGCGGATTCGTATCCGTTGAAGGCCTCGAACGGACTCGAGAGCACGACGCCGCCGAAGTCGAAGAAGGCCGCTCGGATGGTCACGTCAGCAAGTCTGTGGCGAGGGCTTCCCACATCGACGTGCTGAGTTGCAGCGACTCGACATCGATCCGTTCATCGTCGCCGTGGAACATGGCGCCGTAGTCCTCGAAGGACAGGTGCTCAGAGAACAAGCCGAACCCGTACGAGGTCGTACCGAGGCGCCGGAAGAAGCGCGCGTCTGTCGCGCCAACTGTCATGAACGGGACGATCTTCGAACCCGCGTAGAAGTCCTGTGTGACGCGGCCCAGCGCATCCCACAATGGCGTGTCGATCGGAGAAGCCGTTGACGGGTCATCGGCGGATGCGAGGAGCTCGACCTTCGGAGCAAGGTCGCCCAGCGCTTCGTCGAGCATCGCTCGCACCTCGGTTTCGCCCTGACCGGGAAGCGTGCGGATGTCGAGTTGCAGGTCGACGCGGTCGGGGATGACGTTGATCTTCGTGCCACCGTGCGCGATGGTCGGAGCGAAGGTCGTGTGAGTGCATGCGTGGAACTGACGCCCCATGCCGACGGGTAGCTGGTCGCACGCGTCCATGAAGTCGGCGGGATTGAGCAACGGGCCGACGATCTCCTCTGGGTAGTCCATCCCCTCGAGGAACTGTCGCCAGATGCCGTGGATCTCGGTGCGAGGCTGGTACTCCGCGATCCTCTGCACGACGGCGGCGGCCGTCACGAGAGCGTTGTCCGTCTTGTAGGGCTGCGATCCGTGGCCTGGCGTTCCCATCACCCGCAATGTCACCCAGAAGCTGCCCTTCTCGCCCACGATCACGGGCAGCTTCAGGCCGGTGGGGCTGGGGATCGGGATGCCTCCCGACTCGGTGATCACGTAGTCGGCCCGGATTGCGTCGGGCTCGTGATCGACGAGGTGCTGGGCTCCGAGGGAGCCAAGGGCCTCCTCATCGGCAACCGCGAGGTAGATGAGGGTGCCCTTGGGCCGAAAGGCACCGCGGGCGAGGTGCTTCACCGCTACTGCCATCGACGCGGTGAGGTTGAGCATGTCGACGGCGCCGCGACCCCACACCTCGCCGTCGATGAGCTCCCCGCCAAAGGGGTCATGGCGCCAACCGTCAGGGTTCACGGGAACGACGTCCGTGTGCCCCATGAGCAGAAGCGTGGGTGCGTCCGGGTCGGTTCCCTCGATGCGACCGACAAGGCTCGTGCGACCGGGAGCGGGTTCATAGCGCTCGAGGTCGACGCCCGATCCTTCGAGGTAGGTCTCGAGAAGATCGGCACTCCGCACTTCGTGTCCCGACGTCGCGGTGCCGTCGTTCACGCACTCGTTTCGGATGAGTTGTTGCAGCAGATCGGTGACCTCGTCGCTCATCGTTGGGACACTAACGGCGAGTGCGGGAAGTCATGTCGGCGACGACGAAGCTGGTGTTCGTGCGCAACTTTTCTCGCACCATCCTCCCGCGCGCGCAAAACGGATGCTTGACTTGCAAACCGGATGGCTGTCAAGCACGTCGTGGTCGACGGATCCAACCTCGCAACAGAGGGACGCACCTTGCCGAGCTTGCAACAGCTCGACGAGGCAGTGCGCTCGTTCGTCGACGAATTCGGGCCGGTACAAGTCACCGTCGTGGTCGATGCGAGCTTCCCAAATCGCATCGATGCATCGGAGCGCGCCGCGTTCGAGGATGGCATCAGCGCGGGCGAGATGATCTCCCCACCCGCCGGAGTCATTGGTCGGGGTGACGCATTCCTTCTGCAGATCGCCGATCGGGCCGATGCAGTCGTGCTGTCCAACGACTCCTTCCAAGAGTTCCATGGCCAGTACGCGTGGCTGTTCGATCAGGGCCGCCTAGTCGGCGGCAAGCCCGTACCCCACGTGGGTTGGGTGTTCATGGACCGTTCGCCGGTCCGGGGCCCGCTCAGCCGTCGATCCGTGAGTGATGCGAAGAAGGCCGCGGCGAAGAAGACTCCCGCGAAGGCCACCTCGGCGAAGGCCTCGACTGCCAAGTCCTCGCCAGGCAAACAAGCGGCAGCGGTGGCCTCGTCGACCAAAGCGCCCACCGGCCGTACACCCAAGCGTGGCGCCAACGATGCAGCCCGCCGCGCCGCCGGTTCCAAAGGCGCTGCGGTGCTCGCGGCGTCGACAGGTGGCCGTACGCGTCAACGGCGCAGCGGGAGCGGTTCCGGCGGCGGAGTGGAGCCGTACAACGATGCGCTCCCGTTCATCGAGTTCGTCGGCGCACATCCCGTCGGCTCTGTCGTCTCCGGCGAGGTCGAACGATTCGCATCGCACGGCGCCTATGTCATGGCTGACGGGGCGCGGTGCTACTTGCCGCTCGCCCACTTGGCCGACCCGCCCCCTCGGAGCGCCCGCGAGGCGCTCAGCATGGGTCGGCCCTATGAGTTCGTGGTCCATGCGTTCGACACCCCGCGCCGCGGTGTCGACCTGACCATGCCTGGTGTCGTGGTTGTTTCGGCGGGACGTCCCGCCGCGGTGACCTCGGCTGGCGATCCCGTACACCAAACGAACAAGGAGGCACGGGTGGCACCTGCAAAGAAGGCAGCCAAGAAGGCAGTGAAGCGGAAGGCTCCGGCGAAGAAGAAGGCCGTAGCTCGCAAGGCTCCGGCCAAGCGGAAGGCTCCGGCGAAGAAGAAGGCCGTAGCTCGCAAGGCTCCGGCCAAGAAGAAGGCTGTAGCCAAGAAGAAGGCTCCGGCGAAGAAGAAGGCCGTAG
>JANOQG010000383.1:0-2468 GCA_031422255.1 Actinomycetes bacterium
AGCGCGAGCGTGAGCGCCCCTGTGCCCGTGGCGAACAGAAGCGCCACCAGCCGGTGGAGCTCCACCCGACCCTTCGGGATGAGGGCCACGACCATCGCTCCCACGAAGGGGAGGAGAACGGCGAGGGTGAGCGGCGTCGTGACCACGCCCGACACACCTTCGCTGGCAAGAACCCCGGCAAGCATCAGAAGGTCACCCGGCTCAAGAAGTAGGCGAGCAAGGCGACGACGCCGACGGCGACTGCGAGCGCGTAGCTCCGTACGAACCCGTTCTGGACCTTTCGCAACCGGGTGCCGCTTCCGCGCACCAAGGTGGCGATGCCGTTGACGGCTCCATCGATGATCGTGCGATCGAAGGACGCGGTGGCCTCGAAGGCCTCCCGACCCGGACCGCCTGCGAGGGCCGCGATGCTGCTGTCGAACTTCCAGCCGTCAGCGAGGATCTCCGGCTCGATCGGCTCCCGCTTGTGCTGGTAGTAGACGCGGTAAGCGAGGGCGATGCCTGCGAGACCGGCCAGCACCGCAATTCCGGCCAGGGCAACCTTCGTGCCGGTGGCGACGTCGACAACTCGCTCGTTGCCTTCGAGTACCGGTTCGAGCCAGCGCTCCAGGAGGTGCGTGCCCTTCGTGAAGGGCAGGTTCAAGCCACCACCGACCATGGCGAGCCCCGCGAGCACGACCAGCGGCAGCGTCATCAGCCAGGGAGACTCATGGGGTTCGGCTGCATCGGCCTGATCGGGATCCCGCCACCGTTCCTCGCCGTAGAAGACCATGAAGACCTGGCGACTCATGTAGAAGGCGGTGAGCAGCGCCGTGATCAGCCCGAGGAGCCAGAGAAGGGGGCTCTTGTCGTAGGCGAACAGGAGGATCTCGTCCTTCGACCAGAAGCCGGCAAACGGTGGCACCCCAGCGATGGCCAGCCAGCCGACGATGAAGGTCGCCGCCGTGACCGGCATGTACTTCCTGAGGTTCCCCATGCGCCGCATGTCCTGCTCGTCGTGCATCCCGTGGATCACGGAGCCGGAGCCGAGGAACATCAGCGCCTTGAAGAACGCGTGCGTGACCATGTGGAAGATGGCGGCCACGTAGGCACCTGAACCCACGGCAAGGAACATGTACCCGAGCTGGCTCACCGTGGAGTAGGCCAACACCTTCTTGATGTCTGTCTGAGCGACAGCGATGGTGGCCGCGAACAGCGCTGTGATCACGCCCACCCAAGCGATGATGCTCGGAGCCCAGTCGTAGCTCTGAGCCAGGATCGGGTTGACCCGCGTCATGAGGTAGACGCCCGACGTCACCATGGTGGCAGCGTGGATGAGCGCCGACACTGGTGTGGGGCCGGCCATCGCGTCGGGCAGCCACACGAACAGAGGCAGCTGGGCGGACTTGCCGCAGGCGCCGACGAACAGCAGCAGTGCGATTGCGGTAGCGGTCACCGGCGCGATCTCCGGCGCCCGCTCCAGCACCACTGAGTAATCGAGCGAGCCCACGGTGGCGAACGTGAGGAACATCGCGCACATGAAGCCCCAGTCACCGATGCGATTGGTGACGAAGGCCTTCTTGCCCGCCGACGCGTTGGCGTCCTTGGCGAACCAGAACGAGATGAGGAAGTAGGAGCACGCACCCACCCCTTCCCAGCCGAGGAAGGTGACGAGCATGTTGCTCCCGAGCACGAGCATCAGCATCGAGAACACGAAGAGGTTCATGTAGACGAAGAACTTCGAGAACCTCGGGTCGCCATGCATGTAGCCGATTGAGTACAGGTGGATCAGCGTTCCGATGCCCGTGATGAACAAGGCCATCGTGATCGACAGGGGATCAGCGAGGAAGCCGACCTCCACCTTGAACCCGCCCACCTTGATCCAGTCGAAGAGCGTGACGACGTGGTGGCGTCCCTCGTGATCCTCGTTGAGCAGCCCGACGAACACGATCGCCGTCGCCACGAAGGCGCCGCCGCACATCGCGGTGGCGAGTCGACCCGCGTTGGGCTCGCCCATGCGTCGGCCAAGGACCACGAGGATCAGGAAGCCGGCGAGGGGTAGCGCGGGGATGAGCCAGACAAGATCGAGCATGTGGGCTAGCCCCTCAGGACCGTGATGTCGTCGGCGGTGGCCGAGGGCTCCTTGCGGAGCAGGGCAACGATGATGCCCAGACCCACCACGACCTCAGCGGCGGCCACCACAAGGACGAAGACCACCACGGTCTGGCCGTTGATGTCGTTCAACATCCGGGAGAACGTCACAAAGGTGAGCGTGACGGCGTTCAACATGAGCTCCACGCACATGAACATGACCAGCGGGTTGCGCCGGACCAGCAGCCCCACTGCGCCAATGGCGAACAACACCGACCCGAGCGCCAAGTACCAGACCGGCGTGACCTGCGCGACAGCGATCATCCGGAGATCTCCGCGGCTGCTTCGGGTGCGGACGCCGAGGCGGCCTCGACCAACGGGTCGGTCACATACTCCGC
>JANOQG010000384.1:0-9140 GCA_031422255.1 Actinomycetes bacterium
GGCTCGCACGGCCGCCTTCTGCAGCGTGCGCAGGCCTGGCGTGGTCTTGCGGGTGTCCCAGATCCGAGCGGTTCCACCGAGAGCCGCCGCGTCGGCAAACCGCCTGGTGAAGCTGGCCACGCCGGACAGGTGACACAGGAAGTTCAGCGCCGTGCGCTCCCCGGTGAGGATCGACGCCATCGGGCCGGCCACGGTGCCGATCACCTCACCGGCCGATACCCCAGTGCCATCGTCCGCTGTCCAGGTGACCTCAACGGACGAGTCGAGCTGGGCGAAGGTCTCCGTCGCGCACAACGTGCCGGCCAGCACGCCGTCCTGACGAGGGATGAAGTCGGCCACCGCGGCGATGCCCTCAGGCAGGAGAGCGGAGGTGAGGTCGCCGAGTGGGGTCAGGTCCTCGGCCAGCGCAAGAGCGACGGCCGCCCGGACGGCATGCAGAGGAGGGTGAGCCACGGCCATGGCGACAGCCTGTCAGAGGGCGACGCGCGCGACCGGCGTCAGGCCCCATCAGCTGAACCTGGTGGTTCGTGTCACGATCCTCCCTCGGCCGGTGTCTTCCGGGAGTGGAGGGGATGGCCATCGACGAGCTGCCACTACGGCGAGAGCTCACACCGCCCGAGAGCGAGGCGGACTTGTTCGCGCGCCTGTACCCCGCGTTGCGCCGCTTCGCTGCCGTGGCCGGGCCTACCGACGTCGATCCCGATGACCTCGTGCAGGAGGCCGTCGCCCGCGCCCTTCGCATTCGCCCGCTGACGGAGCTCGACGAGCCGCTCGCCTACTTGCGTCGCGCCATCCTCAACCTGGCCCGCAACCGCCGCCGCGGGCTCGCACGGGCGAGGCGCACACTGGAACGGATCCACCCACCTGACCGGGTCACGGAGCACTACGGCTCCGACCTCGCCGACCTCGAGCGCCTCGTTCCCGTGGCCAGAGCGGTGCTCTTCCTGGTGGAGGTGGAGGGGTGGAGCTTCGCGGCCGCGGCCCGGCAGATCGGCGTGTCCGAGGAGTCCGCTCGGACCACGGCATCACGGGCTCGCCGGCGGCTTCGCGTCGAGATCGAGAAGGAAGGCACGTGATGGACGAGGAGACCCAGCGTCGGTTGGAGCAGCGGGCCACACGCGGTGACGAGCGGGGCGCAGGCCGCGTGCTTGGAGCGGCTCGAGCGCTCGCCGAGCGTCCCTCGCCGCGTCGCCCGGGAGCGATCGGCGTCGGAGCGATCGCCGTCGCGCTGGCCACGCTCGCGGGTGCCATCGCCCTCACCCGCGATGACGACACCGCTTCGGTGGGCGCGCCCGCCACGACCACGATGGCGCCCGACAAGCCTGTGCTCGTGGTCGGGCAGAGCGAAGCGTCGCTCGTGCTCTTCGACAGCTGCGCCAGCGTGCTGGCCGACCTCAAGGCCGACGCGCTGGAGCGAGTGGGACCTTACGGACTGTCCGGGGTCTACGGCCCGTCTTGGTCCCGGCGCGCCAACGAATCCGGCTTCTTCATCTCCGACAAATTCTTTCAGAACCTCAACCTCAAGGGGATCGGGTCCGATGCGGCCTCCGAGACCAACAACCAAGAGGCGGGCGTTGACGAACCCGACCTGGTGGAGACCGACGGACGCCGGTTGTTCGATGTGCACGGGGGTGTGCTCCGCGTCATCGACGCGACCAGCGCTGCCCTGGTGGCAACCCTGCCGCTCGGGCTCGTGAACGTCCATGGCAGCGTGCTGGTCGACGACGTACTGGTCGTGTTCGCCAACGAACCGCTGTCCGACTACCGGTCCGGGGAGGCCAAGGTGGTTTTGGTGGACGTCTCCGGCGATCCCGTGGTGGGCGACCGAATGACAGTGGACGGCTCCCTCGTGGACGTTCGCGCGATCGATGGGCAGGTGCACATGGTGACCACGAGCGTTCCGACCCTCGGCTTCACGTACCCAAACGGTGGCGAGGAGGGAGCGGAGGACGCGGCCACCGAGGCCAACCGAGAGCGGATTCGCGGCTCATCGCTGGCGGACTGGCTCCCTTCTGTCACCGTCACGTCGTCCGACGGCACGGTGCGGCGGGATGACGAGCAGCTCACCGACTGCACGGCGATCCGCCGGCCGAAGGCCTTCGCCGGCTTCGATCAGACATCGCTCGTGACCCTCGACCTCAACGAGCTCTCGGCGAGCGACAGCACCTCCGTGCAGGCCGCGAGCCTGCTCGTCTACGGCAGCGCCCGGAGCATCTACACCGCCACCACAAGCGTCGACGACCTCGAGCTAGGCACCCCCAGCGCCGTCGAAAATCCCGTGACCAGGTCGCCACACACCGACATCCACCGCTTCACACTCGAGGACACCCCGACCTACGCGGGCTCGGGGCGAGTGGATGGCTACGTGCGAGACCAGTTCGGGCTCTCGGAGTACGACGGCCACTTGCGCGTGGCGTCATCCTCCTACGACGGATCGACTCGGAGCCTGGTCACGGTGCTGCAGGTAGCTGACGGTGAGCTGGTTCAGACCGGCGTGGTCGATGGCCTCGGCCTCAATGAGGAGATCGAAGGAGTGCGCTTCGTGGGCGACGTCGGCTACGTGGTCACGTTCCGCCGCACGGACCCGCTCCACGTCATCGACCTGAGCGATCCGACGGCCCCGCGGTTGGCGGGGGTGTTGCACGTGCCTGGCTACAGCGCGTACCTCCATCCGGTCGGCGACGGCCTCCTGCTCGGCATAGGCCACGACGGGACCGAGGACGGACGCCTGACCGGAGCGGCCGTGTCCCTGATCGACGTGCATGATCCGAGCGTCCCAGTCCGGCTGGACCTCGAGGCGTTTGGTCCGATCACCTCGCCCGTGACCGAGTCTGATCATCGCGCCTTCCTCTGGTGGTCGGAGACGGCCACGGCCTACGTGCCCGTGGGCACTCTGGGGATCGGTGGAAGCGTGCAGGTCGTGCGCGTCGCCGACGGCGGCCTCACCAAGGTGGGCTCTGTGTCGCCGACGGGCGCCCCGAACCCCGTGGACATCGTCTTCGACCGCGTGGTGATCATCGGCGACCGGCTGCTGTCGGTGAGCCGCTCCGGGGTACAGGTGAGCGATCTGGGCACCCTCGCTCCGATCGCGTGGGTGCCCTTCCTCTGATCAGTTCAGGCCGCGGCTGTCCTGCTTCAGGGCGGTATCGATCGCGAGGCTCGCAGCCACGACGAGGGACCGAAGGGGCTCTTCGAGCGGCCGATGGATCTGCACGACGAAGTTGTCGGCGGTGGTGAACATGGTCTTGGCCAGGCCCTCCCACGTCTTGGTGATGCGAGCCACCTCAGTGCCGGCATGGTCGGCGACGTTGAAGTTCCACGCGCGCCAGTTCTCGGCGTTGATCGAGCCGTAGACGTGGCCACCCGCTTCGAGGTTGAAGCGGATCTTCCCGATCGCGTTCTGCTGGACGATCTGGCCGAGGTCTGCGCCCGTGCCGTCCTGCACGATGACCTTTGACTTCACGAACTTCGCTGGGCGGGTCAGGGCGAGAACCACCGTGCCGTTGTTGTCGACCACCTGGAGCTTGTGTGTGAGGAACTGGTCGACGTTGCTGACGACGCGCAGCACCTTCTTGGCCGCCGACTGACCGACCTGGCGCACCGCGCCCAACTGGGTGCCGTTCTGGTCGTAGATCGCGTACTCGTTGTTGATCTCGATGAGCTTCGCCTTCTGGTTCACGACCAGCACCGGCTCGGTGAAGATCGTGCCACCACCGCTTGCACCCGTGGCGGCGCCCGACTTCAGGACGTCCCCCACGATCTTCTCGACTGGGCGGTTGGTGGTGGGAACCGCGCTTCCGCCAACCGGCGGGTCGACCGACTGCCTGCCGTGCGACGAGACGTGCTCGGTCCACTGGGCGCCGTCCCAATACCGGAGCTCGTGGCGACCAAAGGGGTCGGGGTACCAGTTCGCGGGGGCGGTGTCGCTCATGCGGGGGAGGCTACCGACCGGATCACGCCCGCCTGCGGAGCGTCAGCCGCCAGCGATGAATCGGAGCCGGAGATCATCGCGCATGCCCTCGAAGTCCTCCCGGGTGTGGGCCCCACGGCTCTCCTGGCGCGCCAGGGCGCCCGCACACAACGCCCGCCCGACTGTGGCCAGGTTGCGCAGCTCCCAGGACGGCAGGTCTTCACCTGCCACCTGTCCCGCGCATGCGTGGGCAGCAGCTTCGAGCGACGCGGCCGTGCGCAGCACACCCGCTTGGGCGGTCATCGTGCGTTGCAGATCGTCGCGGCTCGGGAGCGCCACGTCGGTCGCCGCCGGCACCACAAGGAAGCGGCCACCAATGTCACCGCCCCCGAGCAGGGACCGCATGGCACCGGTAGCGGTGGGACCGTCGACCCCTCGGTCGATCGCCTCCACGACCCGTGGCCCGAACACCATCCCATCGAGCAACGAGTTCGAGGCCAGTCGGTTGGCGCCCATCACCCCGTTGCAGCCGGCCTCGCCCGCTACCCACAGGCCAGGCAGAGATGACGCACCGTCCAGATCGGCGAGGATGCCACCGCAGCTGTAGTGGGCGGCTGGGGCGATCGGAAGCCAGTCGGTAGCCGGATCGAGGCCGACTGCGATCAGCTCCTCCATGATCGTGGGAAAGCGCTCGGCGAAGCTCTCGAGATCGGTGGCATCCAACCAAAGATGGTCGACGCCCTGCTCGATCATTCGAGCCGTGATGGCCCGGCTCACCTTGTCGCGCGACAGGAGCTCGTCGACGAAGCGCTCCCCCTTCGTGTCACGGAGGAGCGCGCCATGGCCACGCAATGCCTCGGTGAGCAGCGGCCGCGGCATGACCGGGTGGTGGAGTGCGGTGGGATGGAACTGCTCGAACTCCACGTCGGCCACCGCCACCCCCGCCCGCAACGCCATGGCCACACCGTCGCCCGTGGCCTCATGCGGATTGGTGGTGACGGCGAAGAGCTGGCCGAATCCGCCGGTAGCCACAAGGACATGCGTGGCGCGCACCTCTCGGCGCTGCCCATCGGGATCGGCGGCCAGCACGCCGCGACATCGGCCGCCTTCGACGAGGAGGTCGAGAGCGAAGGAGCTCTCGTAGACAGCGGACACTTCGGCGCGCACCGCGTCCACCAGCGTTCGCTCGATCTCCGCGCCGGTCGCGGCACCACCGGCATGGACGATCCGAGGCAGCGAGTGGCCGCCCTCCCGGGCGAGCTGGAGCTGACCGTCGGGGTCGCGGTCGAACGCCGCACCGAGCGCGATCAGCTCGTGCACCCGCGCGGGACCTTCGTCGACCAACACGCGCACGGCGTCTACATCGCAGAGGCCCGCCCCCGCGGCCAAGGTGTCCGCCAGATGCAGGTCGGTGGAGTCGGGATCACCGCCCAGCACCGCCGCCACCCCACCCTGCGCCCAGCGCGTCGTGGCCTGCTGCAGCTCCGCCTTCGTGAGAACCCCGACCCGCATGCCATGGATCTCCGCTGCCCGCACGGCGGCCGAAAGCCCTGCCACACCCGAGCCGAGCACCAACAGATCGAGGTCAGCCACGACCAAGGTTTACCCGGTTGTCACCCGCCCACTCGACCCGTCGTGGCGACGCCACTGCCGTTCTAGAGGATTGCCTACGCGTGAGCGGCAAGGTTGTCGATCAACCGAGCCTTTCCGAACCTGACGGCAGCGAGGAGACGCAGCTCGCCGCGCAACGGGTCGACCACCTGCAGCGTGGCGGCGTCCACGACCTCGGCATAGTCGAGCGCTGCCAGCGGCTCCGCGGCGAGCAGGTCGGCCATGAGGGCTCGAACCTCGGCCGGATCGCGCTCACCGGCGTCGATGGCCATGCGACCCGCCTGCAGCGTGGCATGGACAACGGGGGCCGCGGCCCGCTCCTCAGCACTGAGGTACGCGTTGCGGCTCGACATGGCGAGTCCGTCGGGTTCGCGATGCGTGGGGCAGGCCACGACATCGACGGGGATCGACAGATCACGTGCCATGCGTCGGACGACCGCGACCTGCTGGAAGTCCTTCTCACCGAAGTACGCCCGGCACGGACCGACGATGGCGAGGAGCTTGGCCACCACGGTGGCCACCCCCGCGAAGTGGGTTGGACGGGTGCGACCCTCGAGCGGTGCTGAGACCTCAGCCACGCTGATCGTGGTGAGCACGGGCCCGTCTGGATACATCTCAGCCACCGAAGGAGCGAAGATCAGATCAACACCTTCAGCTTCGGCTAGGGCGGTATCGCCGGCGAGGTCACGCGGGTAGGAGGCGAGGTCCTCCGTGGGGGCGAACTGAAGTGGGTTGACGAAGATCGACACGACGACCACGTCGGTCTCTTCCCGGGCCGCTGCCATGAGCGAGCCATGCCCGGCATGCAGGTACCCCATGGTGGGCACGAAGCCGACGGTTCGCCCCGCTGCCCGCTCGGCGTCGAGGCGGGCTCGTAGCGCCGCAACGGTGGCCACCGTGGTCACGGGCACAGGCGGGCCGCTTCTCGAGCCATGGCTTCGTACCCGGAACGTTCAGCAGGAGGGAGCGCTGCGAGATGGCGCTCGACCGTCACGGCGTCGCCCCGACGAACCGGTCCGGTCAGCGCGTCGGCCGCTCCAAGCGCGGCGACGTCGGCCAGGCTTCCCCTGGCGAGGTCGAGGAAAGCGTCGATCGGCGCACCGATGCTGGCGGCGACGCGCTCGGCCTGGCCGAGGAGTGCGACGAGGTGGTTCGAGGCGATGACGGCGGCGGCGTGATAGCGAGCCCAGTCGGTTTCGGCGACGTGCACCACCTTGCCGCGCAGACTGGCCACTGCTTCCGCAGCGAGTGAGTCGCCATCCGCGGCCAACCCGAACCAGGCTCCCACGAGACGCTCTGCGCCTCGCTCGGCATCAGGAAGGGCCACCA
Organism: Actinomycetes bacterium; assembly: GCA_031422255.1. Taxonomy (GTDB): domain Bacteria; phylum Actinomycetota; class Acidimicrobiia; order Acidimicrobiales; family VFJN01; genus VFJN01. Next base: position 6,851 of record JANOQG010000384.1, read on the forward strand.
GCGGGTGGAGCACCGCGGGCCGCGGATGGCCGCTCAGCAGCGCGAGCCCCAGGGAACCGGAGAGGTGTGCGATCGCCGCATGATCAGACGGCTCGACGGCAGCAGCCACCGCGGCGATCACGGCATCGGGCGTCGCGATGACGAGCAGGTCGACCCCTGCTGCCGCCCCACGGAAGTCGTCCCCGCGTCCAAGGCTCGGAAGCACATCCCAGCCGGACCGCTCGAGGGCGATGGCCAGCGCGCTTCCAGCGCGTCCCGGTCCGATGATTCGGACGCGCGTCATGGACCGGCCTCCAGATCAGCCAGAGCGCCGAGAACCGACACCTCGCCATCGGCTGCCGCCAGATCCGCGGCGGAAACGAGGTCGGGCGCCAGATCGGCCAGCGGAGCGAGCACGAACCGACGCTCTCGCATCCGCGGGTGAGGCACGACCAAGTCAGGATCCGTCACTGTCTCACCCTCCACCCAGAGCACGTCCACGTCGAGGGTTCGAGGCCCCCAGCGGATCTCCCGCACCCGCGCAGCGGCCGCTTCGAGCCGGTGGCACGCCTTGAGCAAGCCGCGTGCGTCGAGCGTCGAGTCGAGCTCCAGGACGAGGTTCAGGTACGCGCCCTGATCATCAGGACCCCCAACTGGGACGGTCTCGTACACGGGCGATACCGCCACCACGTCCGGCGCGGCCGCCACTGCCGCGCGCAGGTAGGCGACCCGGTCACCCAGGTTCGAGCCGAGGCCGAGAAAGGCCCGTGTCACGCCCTCATCCGGGTGACGCGCACCCCGGAGGTATGGAGCTGCTGGGCGACGGGCGGCCGGAGCTTGCGCACGGAGACGACGACGGCATCGATGCGGCCGTCGACTGCCAACAAGTCGGCCGCGATCCTCTCCGCCAAGGCCTCAAGGAGCTGGAACCGAGTCGTGGTGACGACCTGCTCGATGACCGCGCAGACCGCTCCATAGTCGACCGTGTCGGCGAGGTGGTCGGAACGACCGGGAGGCGCGAGGTCGAGCAAGATGTCAAGGTCGATCTCCAGCGGTTGGGCCTGCGCCTGTTCGTGTGGGAGCACACCGACGATGCCCGACAGATGCAACCCGCGCAGCTCGATGCGATCGTCGACAGCCATCGTTCCCGCTACCTACTTCGGGACGCTGCCAGCCAGCGAGACCAGATCGCGGCCGAGCGGACCCATCTGGCGGGATAGCAGCCGCTCCACCACGGAGGTGGCCTGGGGGGCGGCCGGGATGACCTCGGACCACAGCAGATAGCCGGCCATCAATCCCGCCACTCGGTCGGACAGCTCGTCGCGGTGGACCAGCACCTTGCCGCCGGCTGACAGCATGGCGGCCAGCTCCGGGAAGAGCGTGGCAGCCACCTCGCGAGCGTCGTCGTGGACTCCGAACGGCAGGTGCCGCCATGCCACCCCGAGCTCGTCGTAGTTGTGGAGGTTGTGGGGCGACGGGATCAGCGTGACCACACAGGTGAACCCCTGTTCACGCACCCAGATGATCTCCTCTTGCCGACGGACGCGACGATGGTTGGCGCCGTAACCCCCTGGCCGCTCGCAGACGGCCAGCTTGTCCTTCAGAATCCATGCGAAGTTGCGGGGTTGGATGCCCTGCGCCCACTTGCCTTTCAACGGCACGACTCGTGCTCCCTCTTTGCGAACGCGCTCATGCGGCGGCGTCCTTGGTAGTGATCTGACCGGCGATGACCAGCGCAGCCTGCGCGGCCGGGCGCACGTCGTGCACCCGCACCATCGCGGCGCCGCTGGCCATGGCCCAGGTTGCGGTGGCGAGCGATCCCTCGAGCCGGTCGGTGACAGGCGCCGGTGCAGTGGTGCCGTCGGAGGTTCCCAGCAGCGCCCCGAGGAACGCCTTGCGGCTCGTCCCCACGAGCACCGGGTAGCCGGTAGCCACGAAGCGGTCGAGCTCAGCGAGTAGGGCGAGGTTGTGCTCGGCCGTCTTGCCGAATCCGATCCCAGGGTCGATCCACACCTCGGGCACGCCGGCAGCAGAGGCAGCGTCGGCCCGCGTGACGAGGCGCTCGAGCACCTCTCCGACCACATCCACGTAGGCGGGCGCATCTTGCATCGATGCGGGCTCCCCTTGGGCATGCATGGCTGCCCAGGCCACGCCAAGCTCAGCCGCTACGTGACCGAGCGAGGAGCTGACATCGTTGATCAGCGTGGCCCCTGCTGCGACCGCTGCGTGGGCCACCTCAGCCTTGCGCGTGTCGATGGACACAGCGATGCCTGCCTCGGCCAACGCCTCGATGACCGGAAGCACCCGGCGC
>JANOQG010000385.1:0-5995 GCA_031422255.1 Actinomycetes bacterium
GCCTTCGAGGTCTTCTGGGAGCGGTACGGCAAGGAGATCAGCTCCAAGACCACCGTGATGATCCTGGGCGACGCCCGGAACAACTACCACGCTTCCCAGGCTTGGGTGCTCAAGGAGATCGAGAAGCGCGCCCGTCATCTCTACTGGCTGAATCCCGAGCCCAAGTCGTACTGGGACACGGGCGATTCGATCGTGGGGGAGTACGCCAACCACTGTGATGGCACCTTCGAGTGCCGGAACCTGCGGCAACTCGAGAAGTTCGTCGACTATCTGGCGTAGGCGTTCGCCGGTTGCACGGCGTGGGGAACCACGCCTAGTCGTGCAGGCCGCACTCGGTCTTGCCCAGGCCGGCCCAGCGGCCGGAACGGGGGTCGTCGGAGTCGGTGGGCAGGCTCGTGCAGGGCTGGCACCCGATCGAGAGGTAGCCCTGCTCCTTGAGCGGGTTCACCGGCACGTCGTGGTCGGCGATGTAGCCCCTGACGTCCAGGTCGGTCCAGGTGGCGATGGGGTTGACCTTCACCAGGCCGCGCAGGTCGCGGACGACGATCGGGGCCTGCCCACGGGTGGCCGCCTCCTCACGTCGGAGGCCGCTCATCCAGGCCGCCTTCCCCTCCAGCGCGCGATCGAGCTGTCCGACCTTGACGGCAGAGCAGCAGTTCTCGGGGTCGACCCGCCAGAGCTCCTCGGCATGGTGGGGGACCGTCATCATGCGAAGGTTCAGCCCGTACCGCTTTCGCACGGTCTCCACTGTCTCCAGCGTCTCGGGAAAGTGGTACCCGGTGTCGATGAACACCACCTCGATGCCAGGGTGGACCTTGGTGGCGAGGTCGATCAGCACGGCGTCGTTCATCGACGCACTGAGGCTGAGGTGCGGAGCGAAGCTGTCGACGGCCCACTGGATGATCTTGGCGGCCGGCAGGTGCTCGAACTCACGGTTGAGCTCGGCCAGCTCCTCGTCGGTGAAGTCGGCAACCTCGAACATGGTGTTCACGTCGCGCACTCCGAATCGCCGATCTCGGCCACGTAGGGCCCGGTCTCGCCGTAGTCGACGTAGTACTCGGGGCCGTCTTCAGGCGTGGGGAACTCGTCGAGGTCGCGGAGACCGTCAGCGATCACTTTGACGCCGCCGGAGCGGTCCATCCACGATCGGAACACCTCGCCGGGCTGGCGTTCATCGTTGAAGCGCTGCACCACCCGCACAACCGCCTCAGGGGCGTTCTTTGCGGGCAAGCGCAGCGCCTTCTCGCCGAACTGGATCTTCTCCTGGCCGACGTAGCCGCCCAGCAAGAGCTGGTACCCGGGGGCGGATTGGCCGTGGGCCCGACGCTCGGCTCCGAAGAAGCCGATGTCGGAGATGTGGTGCTGACCGCAGCTGTTCGTGCAGCCGGAGATGTTGGTGCGAATGCCGCCCACGTCGGATAGCCCAGCCGCATCGAGCGCCGCGCTGATGGCATCGGCGAGGCCGCGGCTCTGGGTGACGGCCAGATTGCACGTGTCGGCACCGGGGCAAGCCACGACATCGCGGGCGAGCTCAGCGCCGGGCTTGTCCATCCCGATGGCGGCGAGACGCTGGTGCAGCAGGGGAAGCTGCGCCTCGGTGAGATCACGGAAGACCAGGTTCTGGCGGTTCGTGATGCGCACGTCGGCGGCGAACTCTCGCTGCATGGAGGCGAGCGCCCGAAGCTGGTCGGTTGTGATGTCACCGAGGCGGGCATAGGCAATCGCCGACACCGTTCCGTTCGCGACACCGCGCACGACGTTGGCGTCGTCCCACGCCTTGTAGGGGTCGTCGCGCCGCAGGGTCACGGGCGTGCCCTGGCCCAACGGGGTGGGGGTGACCCCGAGGCCGAGGCCTGCAGGAGCGTCGCCAGCCTTCTGTACTGCCTCGGGGAGGCCACCGGGCCAGGAGGAGGATGCGACCAGGAACTTCCGCTCCTTGAGCACCCGCGCCTGCACGTCGTCCCAGCCCAGCGTGTCGACGAGCCACTTCATGCGCGCACGGAGCTTGTTGTCACGGTTGCCGTGGTTCGAGAACACGCGGAGCACCGCCTCGAGCGTGGCCATGAGGTCCTCGCGCGAGGTGAACTCCTCGAGCGCTAGCGCGGGGTGCGGGTTGGCACCCAGGCCCCCAGCAATGAACACGCGGAAGCCCGCTTCGCGGCTGCCGTCGGCGAGGGTGCGGGTGGTCGCGATCACGCCGACATCGTTGAACATGGCCTGCCCGCAGTCGGTCTCGCAACCGGAGAAGTTGATCTTGAACTTGCGGGGGAGACGCTGGCTCAGGGGGTTGTGAAGGAAGTGCTGATAGGCCGCTTCAGCCCACGGGCTGATATCGAGCGCCTCGTACGGGCACGCTCCCGCGAGGTGGCAGCCCATGACATTGCGAACGGTGTCGCCACAGGCCTCCCGCGAGGTGAGGCCGACCGATGCCATGTCGCGCATCACCGCTGGGATCTGCTCGAGGTCGACGAAGTGAAACTGCATGTTCTGCCGAGTGGTGAGGTGGCCCCAGCCGCGGCTGTAGGTCTCGGAGATGTGGGCGAACATGTCGAGGTGCTCAGCGGTGATCGAGCCGTAGGGCACCTTCACGCGCACCATCTGGTTGTGCCCGCCCTGGCGCTGGCCGTAGATGCCGTTGTTCAGACGGAACACCCGGAAGGCATCCTCCTCGAGGTCTCCAGCGAGGTAGCGAGCGAGCTGTTCCTCGAACTTGTCGATGTCGGCTCGTGCTTCGGGGTCGATCTCACGCTGCAACATGGCGGGCCTCGGTGGCGATTGGGAACACGGCGCAATCCCGACGGGACCGCTCAACAATCATCCCAAACCCGACCGGACTGGTCAACATTCCCGAACCGGGAGATCTATCGCTTCAGAAGCTCCGCGACCCGGAACGCAAGGTCGAGTGACTGGCGCCCGTTCAGGCGCGGGTCGCAGATCGTCTCGTAGCGAGCGTCGAGGTCTGCGTCGAAGATCTCCTCCGCGCCCCCGAGGCACTCGGTGACGTCATCGCTGGTGAGCTCGACATGAACGCCACCGGGCCAGGTGCCCTCCGCCTTGTGAGCGGCAAAGAAGCCGGCGATCTCAGCGAGTACCGCGTCGAGGTGACGTGTCTTGCGGCCGCCCTCGGAGGTGAAGGTGTTGCCGTGCATCGGGTCGCACGACCACACGACGGGGTGGTTGGCGTCGCGGACGGCGGCCAAGAGGGGTCGGAGACCGTCTTCGATGTGGTCGGCGCCCATGCGGGTTATCAGCGTGAGGCGGCCCGCTGCTCGCTCGGGGTTCAGGATCTCGCAGAGGTCGAGAACCTCCTCGGCGGTGGCCGTCGGGCCGATCTTGCAACCGATGGGATTGCGGATCCCCCGAAAGAACTCGACGTGCGCACCATCGAGCTGCCGTGTCCGCTCGCCGACCCACACCATGTGGGCGGAGCAGTCGTACCAATCGCCGGTGAGGGAGTCCTGCCGCGTGAGGGCCTCCTCGTAGCCGAGGATCAGCGCTTCGTGACTCGTGAAGAAGTCGACCTCGTGGAGCGAGGGCTGCGTCTCCGACGCGATCCCGCAGGCGCGCATGAATCGCAGGGCACGATCGATCTCGTGCGCAAGGCGTTCGTAGCGCTGGCCCTCGCGGCTGGAGCTCACGAACTCTTGGTTCCACTGGTGCACCTGCGACAGGTCAGCAAAGCCGCCCTTGACGAAGGCTCGGAGGAGATTCAGCGTGGAGGCCGACTGGTGGTAGGCCTGCAGGAGTCGATCGGGGTCGGGAATGCGCGCGGCCGCAGTCGGCGGGATGTCGTTGACGATGTGGCCGCGGAACGACGGAAGTTCGACCCCGCCGATCATCTCGGTGTCCGATGACCGCGGCTTGGCGAACTGGCCGGCAATGCGACCCACCTTCACGATGGGGACCCCGGACGAGTAGCTGAGCACGATGGCCATCTGGAGGATCACCTTGAGGCGATCGCGGATGCCATCGGCCGAGAAGGCATCGAAGGACTCGGCACAGTCGCCGGCCTGGAGCAGGAACGCTCGGCCGTCCGCAACCTGCGCTAGTGCGGTGGTGAGACCGCGGGCCTCGCCCGCGAACACCAGCGGGGGCAAGGTGGCCAGGTGCTTGAGCGCTGCCTGGAGCGCGGCGTCGTCGGGCCACGGTGGCTGCTGTGCTGCGGGGTGGTCACGCCACGATGACGGGGCCCAGGGTTCGGTCACGGTCCAAGCCTCCCCCGTGAGAGGCGGCCAGACCAAGCCAGTTCCTCGATCTCGCAACCCCGACTCGAAAAATCGACCGGCCGCCCCAGGCGGGTGGGGCGACCGATCGGACAGGAAGCCGGGCGAGCGGGTCGTTCCACGGCTTCACGTACAGGGTCGGGCGGGGAAAGGACCCTGCAGACACTCATCTTGTACCGGAGTCAGCGCTTCGCCAAGGAAAGATTTGGGCGTTGCCTACGCGGCGTCGCTTCTTGCCAGTGCTTCCTCACGGACAGCGGTTACGGCCCGCTTGACGAGGCGCCGGGCGGCCTCAGCGGTCACGCCGAGCTCTTCGCCGACCTCGCGGTAGCTGCGCTTGCGGCCGTCCGTGAGTCCGAAGCGCTGCTCGACTGCGTAGCGGGCTCGGTCGTCGAGCACCCCCAGCAGGTCGCCCACCAGAGCCCGGTCTTCAGCGTGGACGAGCACGGCCTCCGGGCCGGGCTTGTCGTCGGCGATCAGGTCGATGAGTTCGCTGCCGTCGTCGTCACCCACGGTGCGATCGAGGCTGGTGGGGGTGGTCAGCCGGTACAGGCGAGCGTTCTCGTCGTCGAGCTCGTCGCCATCGCCGGCCACCTGTCGGAGCGCGGCCCTGAGGCCCGCAGAGCGGTCGCCCGGGAGGCGTACAAGCGACGCCTTCTGATCGAGCGCACGCCCGATGGCCTGACGGATCCAGAACGTGGCGTAGGTGGAGAACTTGAAGCCCTTGCGCCAGTCGAACTTGTCCACGGCGTGTTCGAGCCCGAGGTTGCCCTCCTGGATCAGGTCCAAGAGCTCCATCGCGGGGGGAAGCGGGTAGCGCCGGGCGACCGAGACGACGAGACGCAGGTTCGCTCTGATGAAGCGGTCCTTGGCGGCCGCGCCCTTGCGGGCGAGGCGATCGTTCTCTGGGGTGTCGTCGCCGGCCTCGATGGCGGCACGGGCCTTGAATCCGGCTTCAACGGCTTGGGAGAGCTCGCGCTCCTCCGTGGCAGTGAGCAGGGGGACGAGCCCGATTTCGTTGAGGTATTGACCTACTGAATCTGTCATGGCGATCTCCTCAACGATTGATACTGCAACGATCTTCCCTGCCGAAGTGATTTTCCACCATCTCGGTAGGGGTAATCCCTTGAACGCTCCGCCTAGAGGGGAGATTCCTCCTCAAGGGGTGACCCATGTCACTGGCGCTGGGCGCTTCAGTCCGAGGGTTCGCAGCGAATAGGTTGCCTGGATGACGAGCGACGGACGGGTGCTGCTTGGGTGAGCGCCTCGGGATCTTCGGGGGGACCTTCGACCCTCCCCACGTCGGCCATCTCGTCTCCGCCGTCAACGTCCGCCACGAGTTGCGCCTGGATCGGGTGTTGCTGGTGGTGAACGACGTGCCATGGCAGAAGGCCGGCAGCCGAGCGATCTCGTCGGCAGTCGACCGGCTGGCGATGGTGCAGGCGGCCGTCGCCGACGTCGACGGCTTGGAAGCCAGCCGGATCGAGATCGACGCCGGCGGGCCGTCCTTCACGGCGGACACGCTGGCCACCCTGATCGCAGAGGACCGGGAACGCGACCTGTTCGTCGTCTTGGGCGCCGACGCAGCCGCCGGCCTTTCCACCTGGGAGCGCGCGGAGGAGGTCCGTGACCTTGCCACCATCGTGGTCGTGGAGCGCCCGGGCACCCCAGACGCGGTCCCGCTCGATGGGTGGCGCTGGGCTCGAGTTGAGGTTCCGGGCATCGAGGTGTCCAGCACAGATCTCCGGGAACGCGCGAGCGACGGACGTCCA
>JANOQG010000386.1:0-3868 GCA_031422255.1 Actinomycetes bacterium
CCTCCGCGCGGAGGGCCTCGGGATCGACGGTCGCGGTGGGCTGGGTCGTGGTCGTGGGCTCTGCCATCTTGTGTTCCCCCTGGTGACTCCGCCCCTTGAATCAAGGGATCGTTTGATAGTGCGAATACAAGGGTTCTACGCTTGGTTCACGGGTAGTGTCAAGAGATTGTTTGAGGATTAGAATGAGTCGGGTAGGGTTCGGGCGTCCTAGCGGCCGCGTACGGCTCGGGTTCCCGGCACGGTCCCCGTTGAGGAGGTTCCATGGCAGATCGAGTGGCGAAAGAGGCCCTGTTCGATCGACTGGCGGACGTGGCCAAGGCGCTTGGCAACGGGCGTCGGACCGAGCTTGTCGACGTGCTGGCGCAGGGGGAGCGCTCGGTTGACGTGTTGGCAGGTGAGCTCGGCCAGAGCATGGCCAACACGTCGCACCACCTGCAGGTGCTTGCGCGGGTCGGGCTGGTGGCCACCCGTCGAGATGGCGCCCGCGTCTACTACCGCTTGTCGAGCGAGCGGGTCGCTGAGCTCTGGTCTGCTCTGCGCGATGTGGCGGCGCACCAGGTGGCAGGGATCTCGGAGCTCGTTGACGCGTACCTGGGTCCACGCGACAGCATCGCCACCATCACTCGTGACGAGTTGGCCTCGAACCTCGACGCGGGAAGGTTCGTCGTGCTCGACGTGCGTCCCCTTCCGGAGTACGAGGCCGGGCACATCCCGAGCGCCGTGCCCATCGACCCACTGCGGCTCCATGATCAGCTTCGGAAGGTCCCACGAGACGTCGAGGTCGTGGCCTACTGCCGCGGGCCGTACTGCGCCTACGCGTGCGAGGCGATTCGCTCGCTCGAATCGCAAGGCGTCCACGCACGGCGGCTCGAAGAGGGGTTCCCGGAATGGCGCCGGGCTGGGCTACCCGTCGCAACCGGCTTGCCATCCCCGTCTGGGCTGACCACCTCTCCTTCCCAACCATCGCTCGGAGGTTGAGGGCCGTCCGCTGTGTTCCGCCCGACATGGTCGCCGGACTCGAGCCGGGAGCTCCTCACCCACCTTGTTGCTCGTCAGGCGCGTCCCCCGGACCTTGCTACGGTCCGGATTCGTAGCCGTTCGCGGTCGGCGCCGTGAGTGTCGATGCTGCCCAACCCAGGAGATCAGGCCACGAAGCACAAGCCCACCACCATGCGAGACAGGCTGGGCGCTCTCGTCGGGCTGCTTCGAGTCAGCGATGCAGAGTTCGCTGCCTTCATGGGCACGTACGACGAGCTGTTCACGGACTCGCCCGAGAACACGAAGGCTGACTACGACTCGGGTGTCCCGATCAAGGGCTACACGCAAGGCAGCAGCGCGGAGCTTGAACAGCTGTACCGGATCATCCACCTGCTCTGCACGCTCGGATCGGTCGAGAAGATGTACATGCCGCCGGTGATCGATCCGGACCAGTCGGTCCTCCAGAACCAGATCCTGTTCGAGCGGATCGTGGCAAGCGATCTCGAGATCGGCGGAGGCGACAAGGTCTTGGATCTGGGCTGCGGTTGCGGAGCGATTGCGGAGCACATCGCGGAGCTGACGGGAGCCACCCCGTACGGCATCAACCTCGACAAGTCGCAGATCGAGAAGGCATGGCGCAACCCGAACCTGCCGCGATCCAACTTTGCGGTCGGCGACTTCAACAAAGCCCTCGAGTTCGATGACGGCTCGTTTGATGCGGTCTACGCGATCCAGCCGATGACCTATGTCACCGACCACGAGTTCACCTTCGCCGAGGTGTATCGCGTCCTGAAGCCAGGCGGCGTGTTCGTGATCAACGATGTGGCCGCTCTCGACAGCTACGACCGCGACAACGGGAACCACCGGACGCTGATCCAGCACACCCGTGAGCTCACCGTGTTCGGGGGCTTCTGGTACTACAGGTACTGGGAGGACGCCTACAAGAACGCAGGCTTCGACGTGACCTCCTCGGTGGGTCGGAGTGCGCTCGCGATGATCAAGAAGGAGGTTGCGCTGTTCAGCAGGTACGAGGCCGTGTTCAAGTTCCTCGCGAAGGTCCACGTGATCCCGAGGAAGACGGCCGCGATGATGCAACGCCTGAACGAGAACAGTCAGTCCTACATCCAGGCCGAGGAAGAAGAGCTGCTCACCTTGAACTGGCATTGCGTCGGCCAGAAGCCGACCTGAGCCCTCACACCGACCCTGAGAGGACATCGCATGGCTGATCTACCGAGCCCCGCCTACGGCACCCCGAACTTCGAGCTGCTCGGTCGCTGGCTCCAGCTCGATCCCGACGACGATGGACCCTTCTGGGCGCTCAACCTCATGAAGTACCACCAGGTCGCCCAGTACGCCGATGGGACGTCCGCCAGGTCGGGCCGCGAGGCAGACGACGCGTATGTCCCCAGGGGTCCCCTCGCCGCGGTTGGAGCCGTCATCGCGTTCCACGGCGACGTGCTCGACCAACGACTCGGCGAACCCTCGTGGGATCGTGTCGGAATCGTGCGCTATCCGACCCGTGCCGCGTTCTTCGCCATGCAACAGCGAGACGACTTCAAGGTCCAGCACGTCCACAAGGAGGCGGGCATGGAGTTCACCATCGTCATGTCCTGCCTGCCGACCGCTCACGATGCAGACGCGCCCGGCGAGGGTGCCCTCGTCCTCCTCGTTGAGCGGGGTGGCGCCGTACCACAAATGCCGGTGGCCGGGAGCGCAGAAGTCGCCTCCTTTGATGTCGAAGGCGTGATCGTCGGCGACGAGCGCTCCTTCGATCGGGCGCGATTCGTGCGGGTCGCCGATGATGCGGCGCTTGCCACGCTGGTGGAGACGGCGTCGGCCTCGGATGAGGCACAGGTGTTGGTCGTGGACGGCTCGATCGACGACCTCGTAACGACGGTGGCGACGCCGGACGGCGCTCAGAGGATCTGAGACGCGCTGTCCGCGTCGACGATGCCAGCGGCGAGGTAGATGGTGTTGGAGGCGTCGCGTCCGGTGTGGTGGTTGGAGAACGTCACGATGTGGGCCGTCGCACTTGGGAAGACTTGCGCCATGGTGCTGAGATAGCTGTCGTCGGGGGCGGCATCAGACCAGAGGGCAAACACCCCGCCGGGATGGAGGCGCTCAGCCAGCCGCTTCAAACCGGCAGGGGTGTAGAAGCCGGCGTGGCTCGGGTGCAGGAGGTGGCTCGGGGTGTGATCGATGTCGACGAGGATCGCGTGCAAGAGCGCGGGTGCTTCGGGCCCGAACGGGAGCCCCGCGGCGATCGCGGCGAAGAAGTCGCCCTGGATGAGGTGGCACCGCTCGTCATCGACCAGTTGCCCGGATAGCGGCAGCAGCCTGCGTTCATGCCAATCGATCACCTCACCCAAGGCCTCGACCACCTGCAAGGAGCGCACCCGGGAATCGTCGAGCACCGCTCCGGCCGTGTATCCGAGGCCCAGCCCACCCACCAGAACATCGAGCTCGGGATGGTCGAGCAGTGGCAGCGCGAGGTGAGCCAGTGCGATCTCGGCCGCGGTGAACAGGCTCGACATGAGGTGCTCCTCGCCGAGCATGGCCTCGAAGACATCGACCTGGAGCGCCGGCTCGAGCCTGCGCCGCAAGCTGATCTCACCCATCGGGGTAGAGCGTCGATCCAGCTCCTCGAAGATCTTGCTCACACCGGCGCGCCCACCGAAGGGACCGTACTGGCCCCGTGGCGCTGCTGGGGTGTCTACCGTGGGCGGAACCGGATCCAGCCTGACCAGGAGCAAGCACCGCATCACGCTCGTGTGCGCCTTCCACGACGCCGTTCTGCAGGTCGATGACGAGGAGCGCCGAGTGCGGACGGCTCTCGAGTGTGGTCATGCTTGCTCCTGGTCAGGCTGGCTCGGCTTCCGCCACGGTAGAC
>JANOQG010000387.1:0-7326 GCA_031422255.1 Actinomycetes bacterium
CACGAGCGCCCCTTTGGCCGTCACCTCGAGGACTTCACCGTCGGTGACGTCTACAAGCACTGGCCCGGCAAGACGATCACCGAGTACGACGATCACCTCTTCTGCATGATCACGATGAACCACCACCCGCTGCACACCAACGATTGGTTCGCCGAGCAGAGCGTGCAGGGCCGCAATGTTGTCGTCGGCAATCTCGTGTACTCGCTCGTGCTCGGCATGAGCGTGCCCGACGTGAGCGGCGCGGCCATCGCAAACCTCGAGGTGGAGTCGCTGCGGCATCCCATGCCCACCTTCCACGGCGACACGATCTACGCGGTCACCAAGGTGCTCGGGGTCAAGGAGACCTCGAAGGGCGATCGCGGCATCGTCACGGTGGAGACGAAGGGCATCAATCAGCGCGGCGAAGAGGTGTGCTTCTTCCGGCGCAAGCTGATGGTGTGGAAGCGCGAGAGCGCTCCGCCCCGCCGGTTCCCCTACGAGGATGGCTCCGTCTTCGCCGACGGCGAGTGACGGGGTGCGGCGGAGGGTTCGACGAGCAGTGATCGGCGTCGTGGCGATGCCCATCGCTGCCCTCACGGTGCTGGGCGCCGAGGTACAGCTGGCCCGACTCGGGCCCGACCTCCCCGACGACACCCCCTTCGATCACGACGGGCGCATCGGCACCGGCCCCGGCACCCCGCTGCGCATGGTGTGGTTGGGCGACTCCACGGCCGCCGGCGTGGGTGCCAGCGATGCCGACCACGCGATCCCTCGTCAGGTGGCGCTCGGGTTGGATCGACCGGTTGTGCTCACCGGTCTCGCCGTATCAGGAGATCGGGTGGCCGACGTCGTGGACGACCAGGCCGGTCGGCTGCGCGACCTTCGCCCCGACGTAGTGCTCGTGAGCGTGGGCGCCAACGATGCCGTGCACCTCACGTCCCGCGCTGACTTCCGCCGGGGCTACGACGAACTGATCGCCGCCGTACCCGCTGGCACCCTCATCGTGCTGCTGGGTGTGCCCGACATGGGCGCCCCGCCTCGCTACCTCCAGCCGCTACGTGGCATCGCGGGCTTCCGGGGGCGCCAGATCGACGGCGTGTCGCAGGCAGTCGCGCGGGACAATGGTGCCGTGTACGTAGACATCGCCGGGGAGACCGGCCCCACCACGCGCTCCGACACCAGCCGGTACCTGGCCGCCGACCGCTATCACCCGAGCGACGAGGGCTACGCCCTCTGGGCTGCTGCCGTCCTTGATCAGCTCCGACCCGCGCTTGCCGACCGGGAGCAGACCCAGTGACGGAGATCGACGACGTCGCCGCCCGGGGCTTCGAGGCGGGAGCCGCCGCGTACGAGATGGCCCGCCCCGGTTACCCCGACGAAGCGCTCGCGCTGTTGGTGGACGAGCTCGGAATCGGCCCGGGCACGGTTGTGTGCGACCTGGCCGCTGGGACAGGCAAGCTCACCCGCCGTCTCGTGGAGACGGGCGCGGCGGTGCTCGCGGTCGAGCCAGTCGAGGCAATGCGTCGCCAGATGGCAACGGTGCTCCCTGACGTCGAGGCCGTCGCGGGCACTGCAGAGGCGATTCCCCGACCGGACGCGTCGGTCGACGTAGTCACCGTGGCTCAGGCGTTCCACTGGTTCGATGCTCGCCCTGCGCTCACCGAGATCGCGCGAGTGCTGCGCCCAGGTGGGGGCCTCGCGCTCCTCTGGAACGAACGTGACGAGACCTCGGCTTGGGTGGCGGAGATGAGCCGCATCATCAAGTGGCACGACCGCACGGTCTCCCGGTACCAGCATGTGAGCTGGCCCGACATCGTGGCCGAGAGCGATCGGTTCGACCCGCTCCAGGAGTGCACGATCGCCTGGGACCAGGTCATGACGCGCGACGTGCTCGCGGAAAGGGTGCGATCGATCAGCTACATCGCTGTCATGCCCGTACCCGAGCGGGAACGGCTCGTTGCCGACGTGACCAGCCTCGTGGGTCGGCTGCCCGAGCCGTTCCCGATGCCGTACACCTGCCGCGTGCAGTGGTGTCGCTCCCGCTGACGGCTCGTCCCGCGGCCGTCCTCACCTGGTGGGAGCCGCTCCGGCGGGACCTGCCGTGGCGGCAGACTCGCGATCCGTGGGCCGTCCTCGTCTGCGAGGTGATGGCCCAGCAGACGCAGGTGGCCCGGGTGGCTGAGCGCTGGGGCCCCTTCGTCGAGCGATTCCCCACGGCGGCGGCGCTCGCAGCGGAGCCCTCCGCCGAGGTGATGCGTTGGTGGCGTGGCCTTGGTTTCAACCGCCGCGCGCTGAACCTCCATCGGGCGGCCACGGTCATCGTGGAGCGCCACAGTGGCCTTGTCCCCGACGACCTCGGCGGCTTGCTCGCCCTGCCTGGGATCGGCGCGTACACGGCCAGGGCAGTGCTGGCGTTCGCGTTCGAGCATGACCACGGCATCGTCGATACGAACACCGCGCGCGTGCTGGCCCGTTGGGCAGGGGAGCGCCTCGGACGCTCGGCCGTCCAGGACGCGGCGGATGCACACGTGCCTGGAGGGCAGGCCTGGGCGTGGAACCAGGCGATGCTCGACCTCGGCGCCACGGTGTGCCTCCGTCGCGCGCCCCTCTGCGGCGTTTGCCCGGTGAACGCGCTCTGCCAGTGGTGGTCCGACGGGCGACCAGAACCGGATCCGGCCGACGGCACGGCGGGGGTGTCGGTGGGCCAGTCAACCTATGCGGGAAGCGATCGCCAGGGTCGAGGTCGACTCGTCGACGCGCTCCGGTCGGGCACCGTGACGACCAAGGAACTGGCGGTGGTCATGGGCTGGCCTGACGATCTCGCTCGTGCGCAGCAGGTGGCCAGCACCCTGGTGGCCGACGGCCTCATCGCCTTGGCGGAGGACACCTATGGGCTCGCCTGAGGCGGCTCAGGCGGTGAGGTGATCGATGATGAGATGGTTCACCTCGGCCGGCTTCTCGACGTGGAGGAAGTGTCCGGCCCCGTCGACCACCTGCATGCGGGAGCCCGGCGAGGTCAGGAACGCGGTGGCTGCCTCCGCCACCTCGATGCCCATGCAGCCGTCCGTGCGTCCGTGGAGATAGAGGGTGGGCTGAGCGGTTGTGTCGTTGCCCTTGCTCTGAACGGCATCGAGCGCCGGATCCACGCCGATGCCGCCGAGGGTGGCGCGGTAGTACCCAAGCGCGGCAGCCAGGTTCGCCGGGTCGCGCAGTGCGTCCTTCACGGCGGAGATGTCGGCCTGGCCGCTGTGGCCGGGCGACCAGTCCGCCCAGAGCCCGTCGATGAAGGCGAGATCGTCCATGCCCACCACGACGTCGGAGAGGCCGTGCTGGAAGAAGAACATGTACCAGCTCTTCTTGAGCTGGGCGTAGGTGAGAAACCCGTTTGCCACTGCGCCAGCCGGAGGTACGGCCATGGCGACAACGCGCTTCCACCGCTCCGGTTCGTGGTTGGCCGCGATGTACGTCGCCATGGCCCCCCAGTCGTGCCCGACGATCACCGCATCGCCGTCGCCTCCGAGCGCGTCGTGCAATCCGCAGGCGTCGAGGGCGAGCACGGCCGTTTGGTAGCGACCGTCCGTGGGGATCGCCGTGGGCGCATACCCGCGCATGAACGGAGCAACCGCGTGGAAACCGGCATCGGCTAGGGCAGGTAGGAGGTGGCGATACGTGTGAGCCGAGTCCGGGAAGCCGTGCAAGCACAGGGCGAGCGGACCAGACCCCGCCTCCAAGTAGGCGAACTCCAGATCGTTGGCCGTGACGCGGCGCTCGGTGATCGTCATGCGAGGCAACGTAGCGGGTGCTCGCGGGAGTGATCGGAGCGCTCGCGACGACGGCTGAGACCTACGTCACACGCGCGGCATCGAGCGGATCCTGCCGGTAGCCTTCCCGCCTACTAGGGGAACGAGCGAGGGAAAGCCGGGGGGCAGCAAGCTGCTGAATATCAGTTTCTTCGGCGTACGGGGCTCGACCCCCTGCCCCTGTAACGCCAATCGGCGCTATGGAGGAAACACCTCCTGCGTAGCGCTCGAGGCGCCCGGCCACGCGCCCATCGTGCTCGACCTCGGCACGGGGCTCCGCTTCTGGGGTGAGACGCTCGACCCTGCACAGCCCTTCGTCGGGTCGGCCCTCGTGACCCACATCCACTGGGATCATGTGCAAGGCCTTCCCTTCTTCGGGCCGATACTCCAGCCGGGGTCGCAGTTCGACGTGTACGGGCCGCCGCAGCCGGAGGAGGGCACCCTCGAGGATGCCTTCAATGCGCTGATGCGACCGCCCTTCTTTCCCGTGACAACCCACGAGCTGCTCGGCGACATCCGCTTTCATGACGTGTGGGAGGTTGACCTGGAGCTCGACGGTGCCAAGGTGAAGGTGCGGCCCGTGCCGCACGTCGGCCCGACGAACGGCTACCGGATCGACATGGGTGGGGCCTCGGTGGCCTATCTCTCCGATCACCAGATGCCTGAGGATGGCAGCCACACGGTCTCCGACGCCGTACTCGAGCTCTGCGATGGAGTCGACCTCCTCATCCACGACGCGCAGTACACCACCGACGAGTTTCCCGCGAAGTCCACGTGGGGTCACTGCACGGTCGACTACGCAGTGCACGTCGCGCAGGAGTCCGGCGCTCGCCGGTTGGCGTTGTTCCACCACGACCCCACCCACCACGACGACGCGATGGACGCGATCCTCGCCCACGCCCGGGGCCTCGCTCGCGGAACCGGCGTAGACGAAGTCGTCGCGGCGCACGAGGGGCTCGTCGTCTCCTTCGGCTAGGCAAGGGCAGGCGTGTGCCGCCGGTTAAGTTCCAACGGATGACCGAGCCGCTGCCCTTCGACTCCGCCAAGTTCCGCCAGGTACTCGGCCACTTCTCCACCGGCGTCACGGTGGTCACGGCCGCAGCGGAGTCCGGACCAGTGGGACTGGCCGTCGGCTCGTTCACTTCGGTGTCCCTTGATCCTCCTCTGGTGGCCTTCTTTCCCGACAAGGGGTCATCGACCTGGCCCAAGATCGAGGAGGTGGGCCACTTCTGCGTCAATGTCCTGGCGGACACGCAAGAGGACGTCTGTCGCCGGTTCGCGGCGCGCGGTGAGGACAAGTTCGCTGGGCTCGGATGGACGCGCGCTGGGTCGGGGTCGCCGCAGCTCGACGGTGCGCTCGCATGGATCGATTGCGACATCGACACGGTGAGCGAGGCGGGCGATCACTTCAGCGTCATGGGCCGGGTACGCGATCTTGGGGTCGGCACCGAGGGTTCCCCACTGCTGTTCTTCCGCGGTGGCTACGGCCGCTTCGCGTCCTAGCTCCGATGCCGATCTACGCGCTCGGCTCCCTTGAGCCCTCCATCGACTCCACCGCCTACGTGCACCCAGATGCGGTGGTGATCGGTGAGGTGACCCTCGGCTCCGAGACGTCCGTGTGGCCCAGCGCCGTGTTGCGAGGCGATCCTGGCGGCATCGTCATCGGCGCCCGCACTTCGATTCAGGACGGCACGGTGGTGCACACCACGCCGATGACGCCCACGCGCGTCGGCGACGAGTGCGTCATCGGCCACCTGGTCCATCTGGAGGGCTGCACGATCGGCAACGGGAGCCTGGTCGGCTCGGGGGCCGTGGTGTTGAACGGTGCCGTCATCGAGGACGGTGCCCTCATCGGGGCGGGAGCGCTGGTGCCCGGCAACCTCACCGTCCCCAGTCGAGCCATCGCGCTTGGTGTGCCGGCAACGCTGAAGATCGGTGCCCTGACGTCGGTTGAGCACATCCGGAGCGGAATGCTCGTCTACGTCGAACGAGGCCGCACGTACCGTGAGCAGCTCCGTCGAATCGACTGACCGACTGCGGTGACGCTTCCGGTCAGACAGGCTCGGGTTCGAGCAGCCTCACGGTGCCTGCCGCAGCGTGCTGGCGTGCCCACGCGGCAACGAAGGGGTCGTCGCTCAGATACACGAGCTGGTGCTGGTCCGAGAGCCGGTGGAGAAGGTCGAGCAGGTCCCACTTCCGGTCGGCGGGGACCCGAAGGAAGACATCGTCGAGGAGAGCCGGCACGGGGTCGCCGTGCGGTCCGGCTTGGCCCGCAGCCGTGAGACGGGCCAGCAGGTGCCGCTGGATGTCCGCCACGGCTCCTGGGTCGCCATGGCCCTCATCACCGCCGTGCTTCGCCTCGAGGGAGAGGACGCGGCGCTCGATCGCGGCGTGGCGGTCGGCCAACCGCTCGATGTCGACATCCGGTCGCACCTCGTCGAGGTTGATGGTCACCTTCTCTCGGCGGCGCTCCAGCTCTGCGATGTCGGGGGCGGCAGCATCGGCAGCAGTGATGCTGGCCCATTCGGGGCGGCGCAACTCCTTTGCCAGTCCCTCCAGGTGCTCGAGCTCAGCATCGATCTCCGGGCGGGGTCGGGATCGGGCCCGGGCGTCCTCGCGCTCGGAGGCGCGCGTCACTGCCCACTCGAGGGCGCCGACGCGAGCGGCCAGGGCGCCTTCGTCGAACCCGAGCTGCGTGAGGACGTCGTTGAGGCGAGCGGCCGCTCGGCCTTCGTCAGCCTCTGCCGATTCGAGCTCGGCCTGGAGCTGGGCACCGAGCCCGACCTCAACCCGGGCGCTGACAGCTGCGTTGATCCCAGCCACATCCGCGAGCGTTGCGGGAGGAAGGGCGAAGGGTTCGCACAGCTCGGCAACGGCGAGTCGTGCCGAAGCAAGGGCAGGCTCGGCCCGGTCCGCCAGCTCCGATCGGAGATGCTCGATCTCGTCAGCGGCGCCGCCGAGGTTCTCGAGGGCGTCGTGGTACGCACGCACCTCGCCGTCGAGGCTGAGGGCCAGTGCGACGTCGATGTCCTGTCCCACGAGCTCGACCCAGGCGGCGTGAGCGGCACGGTGCTCGATGAGCCCGGCCTCCGCTGACTCCCTGAGCAGTGGGTCGACCGTGGCGTCGACCCGTCGGATGTGGAAGGCGAGGTAGGTCGGGGCGCCGACGGCGGCCAAGGCCGTGCGCTCGATGGCCGCAGCCCTGGCGATGCGCCGCTTCGGCTTCAGCAACAGGGTGATGCCGCAGGCGGCTGCTCCCAGGAGGCCGATTGGCATCAGGATCGGCAGGTTGATTGCCCCGGCCATTGCCAGCGAAAGACCCAAACCAGTGGTGGCAACCCCCGGAATCCGGAGATTCTCAGCGGCGTTCTCCGCGTCCTCCACATCTCGATGGGTGGACTCGATCGCCTCGATGAGAGCCGGTTCGGGGCCTTCGGTGCCGCCCAGACCACCGAGGGAGATCTGGATCCGGTCCATCTCCGCTGCCGCGTCGCGCAAGCGATGCGCGCTCTGCCAGAGACTGGTCTGGTCGAGCAGGCCGAGCTCA
>JANOQG010000388.1:0-5224 GCA_031422255.1 Actinomycetes bacterium
AGTCGAAACCGCACCCGAGCCTACGCGTCGAGCTCGATTCCGAGCGCTTGGCGAAGATGGGCGCGCACGGCGTCTTCGAGAGGTTGGGGCCAGGGATGGCCGACGTGCTCCGCGATCGGCTTGCCGATCTGCAGGAGCCGAGCGCCGATGACCTGGTGGGCGGAGATCAGATCGGCCCGGTTGGCGGCCGGCCACGGGAGCGCCTCGAGCACGGCGTACTGCTCGTCGGTGAGCTGGAAGCGGCCATGCTTCATGCCAACGTGCGGCTGAGGGGCGTTGGCCTCGAGATAGAGCTCCACGAGTCGGCGCCGGATGTGGGCGTAGCCCTCCTGCACGAGGAGGAACGCCTCGCGGTCGAGCATGGCGGGCAGCAGCGAGAGGTAGCGGAGTGGCTCCTCGACGGCGGTCTCCACCTTGACGCGGTCGGGCCCAGCGGAGGTTGGCGGCGGAGGAACCAAAAAGTCGAGACCGTCGCGGTCGAAGACGAGCGCTCGTGGCCCGAAGCCGCTGGTGCTCACCGCGCTGGCCTTCTCCATCACCAGGTCGAGCCGCTCGCAGTCAGGGGTGAGCGCATAGACGATCCCTGGCAGCCAGGGGATGGCCCGGGCCAGCACGGTGGGCGTGATCTTGGCGAGGAGGTCGGGCCAGGTGCCCCACAGCGCGTCGAAGGCGTCGTCCGCGACGGCGATCAGCACGTCGAGGTCGGAGGAGGCATCGGCATCGCCGCGCCCCACGGAGCCATGGACCCACATCGCCCGTACCCGGTCATCGGTTACGAGCACGGCGACCGCAGCGTCGAACAGTGACTGATAGCCGGCGGGGAGCACGCCCAGGCCGGCCGGGCGCAGGGTGAGGACGTCGGACATGAGGGCAGGCTGCCACACGGGTAGCGTCGGGCGCCTTGGGTGATACGCACAGCGACTGGGTCGCACGAGATGCTGCAGTGGTTTGGCACGGCTTCACCCAGATGTCGGTGTACGCAGACAACGCGCCGATCGTGGTGGAGCGGGCCGAGGGTCGCGAGCTGATCGACGTCGAAGGTCGCCGCTACCTCGATGCCATCTCCTCGCTTTGGGTCACCACCCTCGGGCACCGCGTCCCGGAGCTCGATCAGGCACTCCGTGATCAGATCAACAAGGTCGCGCACAGCACGATGCTCGGGCACGGGAACCGCGCCACGATCGAGCTGGCCGAGGCGCTCGCGCCTCGTGTTCCGATGGACGACCCGCACTTCCTCTTCGCGAGCGACGGTGCTGAGGCAGTCGAACAGGCGCTGAAGATCGCATTCCAGTATTGGACCAACCAAGGCATCTCGGGCCGCGACCACTACCTCGCGTTCACCGGCGCCTACCACGGGGACTCGATCGGCTCGCTCTCGGTGGGTGATGGCGGCTTCGGCACCAACGTGTTCGATCCGCTGCGCTTCCCCGTGCTGCGCGCGCCGTACGGCGATGCCTCGTCCACCGTGGCGATGATCGAGGAGCACGCCGATCGGCTTGCCGCTGTGGTCGTCGAACCACTCGTGCAGGGAGCGGCAGGCATGGCGCTGTGCACGGCTGAGTTCATGACGGCGGTGGCCGATGCCTGCCGTACGCACGACGTCCTGCTGATCTGCGACGAGGTGGCCACCGGCTTTGGCCGCACGGGCACGCTGTTCGCGGTGGAGCAGTGCGGTGTGCGGCCCGACCTCATGTGTCTGGGCAAGGGCATCACCGGGGGATACCTGGCGCTGTCCGCGACCGCTGTGTGCAAGCGGGTCTACGACGCATTTCTCGGCCCCGACCTCTCCGAGCACACGCTGTACCACGGGCACTCCTACAGCGGGAACGCCCTGGGCTGCGCCGTAGCGCTGCGCCACCTGCAGCTGATCGATGAGGAGAACGTGCTCGCCAACGTCCGCGCACGAAGCGCCCAGTTGGCGGCGGCCCTGACCGAGCGGGTGGCCCCCCTCAGCGGCGTCGCAGAGATTCGCCAACGAGGGCTCATGACCGGCATCGAGCTCGCCCCACCGGCCGAGGGCCTGCGGTGGGGGCGACGCGTGTCGGCAGCGTGTGTGGAGCGAGGCGTTCTGATCCGTCCGCTCGGCGATGTGATCGTCCTGATGCCCATGCTCACCACCACCCCCGAGGAGATCGATCGCATCGTCGATGTCGTCTCTGGCGCGATCTCGCAGGTCACAGCGGGCCAATGAGCCTCTGGGGACGACGCATCCGTACGCGGCTCGACGACATCCGTGCCGCCGACCAGTGGCGTTCGATTCGCACCCTCGACGGCCCGCTCCCCGAGGCCACGCTCGACGGTCGCACGGTCGTCTCCTTCGCCTCGAATGACTACCTGGGCCTCGCCAACCACCCCGGGGTGGCGGCGGCCTCGCGGGAGGCCATCGCTCGGTGGGGCACAGGATCGGGCGCGTCACGGCTGGTGGTCGGGGGTCGGCCGATCCATGCAGAGCTGGAGGCAGAGCTCGCCGACTGGAAGGGCACAGAGGCGGCCTTGCTCCTCCCTACCGGTTTTGCGGCGAACCTCGCCGTGCTCGCCACCCTGGCATCGTCGCCTGATGTGCTCGTCGTGAGCGACGAGCTGAACCACGCGTCGATCATCGACGGCTGCCGCCTCGGGAAGGGGCGGCTCGCGGTGAGCCGCCACAACGACGTGGACCACGTGGACGCGTTGCTCGCGGCCCACGTCGGGCCCGCCCTCGTCGTCACAGACACCGTCTTCTCCATGGATGGCGACGTCGCCCCCGTGGACGCGCTGGCCGCGGTCTGTCGAAGCCACGAGGCACTGCTGGTGCTCGACGAAGCCCATGCAGTGCTTGGGCCTCACCCAGACCTTGCTGGCGACGGCTGGCGCGACGTCGACGTGGTGCGGGTGGGCACCCTCTCGAAGACGCTCGGCTCGCTCGGCGGCTTCGTCGCTGGCCGGCAGGACATCATCGATCTCCTGATCAACGCGGCCCGGCCGTTCATCTTCACAACCGCGTCCACGCCCGGCGATGCGGGCGCCGCCCGCGCCGCGCTGCGGGTGCTTCGTTCGGGGGAGGGTGACGAGCTCGTGCGACGCCTGCGCTCGCACATCGACGCTGTGCTCCCTGGCCATCCGTCGCCGATCATCCCGATCGTGCTTGGCGACGAAGCCGCGGCCCTCGCTGCGTCGGAGCGACTGCTGGCGCTCGGATTGCTCGTGCCGGCCATTCGGCCGCCGACGGTGGCGCCAGGCACGAGCCGACTTCGGGTGGCCCTGTCAGCCGCCCACACCGACGACCAGGTGGAGCGCCTCGTCAAAGCGCTCGCCGACTTGTAGCGGGCCATGTTGATCATCTGTGCCGGGACGGCCACGGAGGTCGGGAAGACATGGGTGGGTGCTGCTGCGCTCACGGAGCTGCGCGGTCGGGGACACACCGTTGCGGCGCGCAAACCGGCCCAGTCCTTCGATCCCGCCGACGACCACCCGCTCGACGCTGACGTGCTGGGCGACGCCACCGGAGAGCCGGGCGACGTGGTGTGCCTTCCATCGCGCACCTACGCGGTGCCGATGGCCCCGCCGATGGCCGCGGCCGAGCTGGGCCGGCCCCTGCCGACCCTTCAGGAGCTGCTCGACGAGCTGCGCTGGCCGCTGCCCGAGCCCGAGGTGCGTTGGCTCGAGACGGTGGGAGGTCCACGGTCGCCGATCGCCGTCGATGGTGATGCCGTCGATCTCGTCGCCCGTCTCGAACCGCGCAAGGTTGTGCTCGTAGCCGACGCAGGCCTCGGCGTGATCAACGCCGTGCTCCTCTCGATCGCTCCGCTTCGCGAACAGGGTCACGAGCCGCTTGTTGTCCTCAACCGCTTCGACGTCGACGACGACCTGCACCGCCGCAACGCGGATTGGCTCCAGAGCCACGACGTGATCACCCTGCTCAGCGTGGGGGCGCTCGTCGACGTGATCGAGCAAGCCCTCTGAGGGGCCTCAGGTGCCGATGACCGGCGGACGACCGTGGCCGCTGGCCTCGCACATCGCGAAGTAGAAGTCCCGAATTCCGCCGGCATCGATCACCGTGGTCACGTTCCCGTCGGCATCGAGGTTGAGGTTGGCGCCGTGGATGGCGAAGAACACGTCGGTCACCTCCGTGTTGCTGGAGGGAACGTGCAGCGTGTGGATCGAGCCCGCCGGTTCGAACAGGTAGCTGCCAGCGATGTTCACGTCGTCGGGATACTCGAGGTACTTCCACGACCCGGACAGGGTGAAGGCGTGTACCGCGCCCGTGTGCTTGTGGGTGTCCACGGTCATGCCGGGGGTGAACCTCGTACGGATCACCCAGAGGCCCTGATCGATGTCGACCTGGAGGAGCTGGAGGGTGGAACCATCGCCGAGGTCGACGAAGGGGAGCTCGTCTTCGCCACGGAGGATGGCGGTCGGGATGTCGATCGCGGTCATGAGGGCAAGGTACCGCCGATCAGGGGACGACGAGGGTGGCGAGCTCTTCGGCGCGCTCTCGCGCTGCAGATGTGCTCACCCCGCCGAGGGCCAGGTGCTCCACCACCAGCGCGAACACCTGACCCCGGATCACACGGGACAAGGCTGCGTGATCGCCGGGGATCTCGGGAAAGCTGTCGTCGAGCCAGCGACGGATGGTGACGGCCAGTGCGTCGACCACCTCCCGGACACTCGTGGTGGCGTCGGCCTCCCCATGGATGGCCTCGCCAATGAGGAGCCGCCACACGGCTTCCTCTTCGAGGGTGTTGGCCCAGAGCCACCCGATGAGCGCCACCAATCGGTCGTGCGTTGGCATCGCGGCGTCGAGCGGCGGCGTCTCTTCGGCGAGCCGCTCGCCGTAGCGGCGCTCGGTCATGACCGACCGCAGCAGGTCTGCCTTCGACGGGAAGTAGTGGTACAGGGTGGCCACGTTGAGGTTGCAGGCTGCGGCGAGCTGCCGCATGGTGGCGCTGGCGCTGCCTTGCTCGCTCATGAGGTGGAGGGCGGCGTCGATGATGCGAGCCCGCTGGTCGGGCGGCGCGGAGCTTCCCATCACACGGCCTCGGGCGTGAACACAGCCGGGAGGTGCCCGAGGCTGAGCACCAGCGATGAGTCGCCGCGTTCCACGATGGTGCCCTCCGGCACGTGGATGTCCCCGAGGCGTCGAAAGAGCTCCTCGAACACCACGCGCACCTCGGCCCGGGCCAGGTTGGCGCCCAGGCAGAAGTGCGTGCCGATGCCGAAGGCCACGTGGGGGTTCGGGTTGCGG
>JANOQG010000389.1:0-1562 GCA_031422255.1 Actinomycetes bacterium
GCCGCTTCTTCCTGGCGACGCGGGACAACCCGGACATCCTGATCGACGTCGACATCCCCAACGGCTCCGTGGTGGTCGACGTGGGGGCGTACATCGGCGAATGGTCGGAGCGCATCCTGGGGCGGGCCGACGAACGCGGGGTACAGGACCTACGGGTCCACGCCTTCGAACCTGAGCCGCATGCGTACAAGCGGCTGCTGGCCGGTGTCGGCGAGGATCCGAGGGTCCAGCTCCATCCCTTTGGACTCGCGGGCGGCGATCGTGCGGAGCAGCTCACCATCGGAGGCCCCGGATCGTCGCTGTTCGTGGATCCGGACACTCCCGGGTACATGGGCGCGACCGAGGTCGACCTGCGCGATGTCGGAGCGGTCCTTTCGGCCTTGGACGTCGACCGGGTCGATCTGATGAAGATCAACATCGAGGGCGGCGAGTTCGAGTTGATCGATCGACTGCATGAGACGGGGTGGCTGGCTCGCACGGGCACGCTGATCATCCAGTTTCATGAGTTCGGGCCGGATGCCTATCGTGGCCGCCGTCGCAACCGCCGGCAGCTTGCTGAGACTCACCGCTGCACCTGGAACTACACCTGGGTCTACGAGCGCTGGGACCCAAAGTGATCCCCTCGGCGTCGTAGCCAGACCCGCGGATTAGGGTCCCTCCCCATGGTGGGAGGCGAGGATGGCGCCGTTGGGGAGCGTGTGCTCGACGTAACGCGTCCGGCCCCGCAGGCCATGGACTATCTCGTGCCCGCGGTCCTGAGCGCCGTTGCCGTGACGCTCGCGATGGTCGCGACGTGGCAGGGCGCGGGGTTGACTGATGACTCCGTCAACTACCTCTCCACCGGGGTCAACGTTGCCGAGTCTCGGGGTTGGGTGATGCTTGCGGATCAACCAGTGACCATCTTCCCGCCCGGGTTTCCGGCGATCGCAGCGGCGGGGGAAGCGTCTGGGATCGGAGCCGAGATGATGCTCCGGCTCGTGTCAGCGGTCTCCTTCGGTGCCATCGTCGTCCTGGGCCATCGACTGCTCAGACTCGTGGTTAGCCATCGAGGCGTAGTGATCGGCTCGACGACGCTCCTTGCTGTCTCGCCAGCCCTGCTCGGGGTGGCGAAGATGGCCTGGTCGGAAGCGCTGTTCATCGTCGTTTCGCTCGTGTTCTTGCTCGTGCTCGGGCGCGTTCTGGAACGCGGCACCTTGCGGAACCGTGACGTCGCGGTGCTCGTGACTCTTGGCGCTGTGGCCTTCCTGGTGCGGTACATCGGCGTATCGCTGATTGGGCTGGGGGGAATCGCGCTTCTCGTGGCAATTCGTCCGCTCGATCGGCGAGTCTTGGGCCGCATCACCGTGTTCGGCGTGCTCAGTGCGGTTGTTCCGGTCGCGTGCATTCTGCGGAACCACGCGGCCGACGGCAGCTATCTCGGCAAGCGCATCCCCTCGACGGACTCGTTGGGGGATAGCTCGTACCGCGTGCTGGTGACCCTCGGAGAGTGGGCGTACCCCGCGTCCGGGTTCACCGCCCGGACCTTGGCCGTGCTCGGGAGCGGTTTGGCGATCCTCCTGGTC
>JANOQG010000390.1:0-5944 GCA_031422255.1 Actinomycetes bacterium
GGCATCGTTAGCGGCCGCGCGCAGCCGCGAACAACCGCACGGCCGATGCCATCGCGGACCGGCCTCGAGAGTTCCACCCCATCAGCTCGCGGAGCTCGTCGGGGGATCGGAGGTGCTCCGCCCCGAGCTCCGTGGCGGCGATTGCGCCCAAGGCAGCGCCGTCGGAGGCCCCCTCGAGCGACTCGTGCAGCGCGCGACCGCGGCCCTCGGTGGGGGGTTGGCGGCGGGCGGGGTGTCGGAGCAGGCGAGCGTCGCGGCCCAGGTACGCGGCATAGAGGAGCGCCGTGGTGAGGCAGTTGGACACGACGCGGCGGTGGTCCAGTATCTGCAGGATCTGGCGCACCAGGATCGTGGGATCATCGCTCACGACCCACGGCGGCTGCAGCCAGTTGGTGGTGACGAACGCGTTGGGAAGGTCTGCCTGATAGAGGGTCGGCGTGGCGCCGTCGGCGAACTCGTAGGGGTGAAGGTTCACCGTGATCGATTCGGCCTCGAGTGATCGCACTTGGTCGATGAGGGTGGTGTGCACCTCGCTGGCGAGCGGGGAGCTCCTGAGCTGGTGGCAGGGGTAGACCAGCAGATCCTTCGTGGGCTCCAGCCCGAGGGCGGGCTTCAGCAGCTCGTTCAGATAGAGGAACGGGGCGCCGATGGCCTCGACTGGGTGGCGCGGGTGTTGCGCTGCTGTCGCGGTTCGGTTGGCGCTCGACCAGACGAACAGCGGTGCAAACGGTACGACTCGCATCCCCGCCGGGAACCCCGACTCAGGCTTCCACCCGTGCTGGATGTAGCCGAAGGTTCGCTTGGGGCGATGGATGGACGCCGCCCACGAGAGGATCATGTCGTGGCCGTAGTAGTCGTTCGAGGGGTGCATCAGCGGCTGTCCGGTTGAGGATTGAGGAGGAGGTCGATCTCCGTGAGGCCCGCACCGACGACCGCCTCAGCGAGCAGGAAGTCGAGCGGCTCGTCGATGTTGACGGACCGCTCGGGTGGCATCTCGTAGGGAATCTCGGGGCTCCCCCAGACGGAGCCACCGATGACGGTGTGGCGATGCGCGAGGTAGATGGCGCCGTTGCGCAAGTAGGCGGGCGGCAGGTCTTGCCGGCGGGTGGGAAGGTCGTCTCCGGCGATGTACGGGCGTAGCCGATCGCCATCGAGTCGCTTCACGCGAACGGGGTGGGCATCGAAGATGCGGGCGACGCTCGTGACGCTGGCATCGGGATTGGGTGTTGCCTCCAGCAGGTCGACGGCCGCATCGATGTCCCAGCCGCGACGGAAGGGTGTCGTGGGCTGCAGCGTGAGGATGTAGTCGTAGGTTCGGCCGGTCGCCTGCTCGACGCGCTCGATGGCGTGCTGGATCACTGGAGCGGTGGGAGCTTCGTCGGTGGCGAGCTCGTTGGGCCGCTCGATCACGTCGGCCCCGTAGGACCGGGCGACATCGGCGATCTCAGGATCCTCAGTGGATACGACGAGGTCGGTGACCCGTGTGCTCGCCCGTCCGGCAGCGATCGTGTACGCGAGGAGGGGATGGCCACCGAGCACCCGGATGTTCTTGCGCGGGACACCCCGAGACCCGCCACGTGCGGGGACGACCGCGAGGACGAGGGTTCTCGGCTCGGTCATGCCGCGCTCCGTGCGCTGGCCCAGTGGTCGAGCAGCGGGATGCTCGACGGGCTCGTGGCGAGGCACTCGTCGATCCAGGCGACAGCCGCGGCCACCGCCTCGGCTCCCGTGGCGGCACACCACTCCTGAGCCCACGTCATGAGCCGGTCCCGCGCAGTCGAGTCGGCGGCCGTGAGCCGAGCGCGGGCGACCGCTTCGGTCAGATCCAGGGCCGGAGTGCACACCTGCGCGTAGGGCTCGCGGATCACGAGGTAGAGCGGCGGGGCCGCCGGTGTCGAGGCCAGCTCGATCACCGGCACGCCGTGAGCCATGGCTTCCCAGGCCACCCCACTCGACATCTGGATCACGCACGGGTGCCCTCGTCGCAGCAGTTCCACGGTCCAGCCGTCGTGCACCTCCCAGTGGGCGGGCCAAAGCCCTTCGTACATGGCCCTGCCTCGCATCCGGGGATGTGGAGACACGACGACCCGTGGTGCTGCGGCCTCCACCTCGGCCACCTGTGCGCGGAGCTGCTCGGGCGGTTGGGGCCGCGGTGCGAAGATCACCGCGGCGTCGGGATCAAGCGCAGGTGGAGCCTCGATCCAGGCCTGGGGGTTGCCCACCACAGAGGCATCGCGACACGCGCCGAGCGAACGGTAGAAGGCAACCTCCCGCGGCCCCCGCAGGCCCGCGAAGTCGGTGGGGAGGTCGCGGTACTGGTAGGTGTCGGCCGCCGGGGCATGCGGGAGGTAAGCCGTGGGGATCGAGCGCTCCCGGGCCGCGTGGATGAAGGCGCGGGAGCTCGTCGAGTGCTGGGACGCCACCACGACGAGTCGAGGCATGAGGGCATCGAGGGCAGTCGTCGCACGGGCACGGGCCCGCACGGCCGCCTGTAGCGCTCGTTCGAGGGCCGCCGGGGCGGGGAGCGTCAGCTCGCGCTCGAAGGCGGCGCGGGCGTGATGGACGTCGCGCGTTCCAGCAGCCAGCGTGGCAACGGATGGGCGAACCGATCGCTTCGTCGGACCCGCGTGGTGCGTCTGACTCAAGGCTTCGATCACTGGCTCCAGTGTGGCCGCGGGGTTGGCCCCTTCGTAGGCAAAGAGCACACCGTCGACGGTGGTGAGGGAGGACCCTCGCGCCGTTGCGAACCCGGAAAGCATTGTCTTCGCTGTGGCCTTCGCTCGGCCGGGACCGTTGGGTGGCGTCGAGGGACCACGGGCATGATCGAGGAGCGCCGTGGGGGCCGCCAACCAGAGCAGGACCCATCCCCGGTCGGCCCCGGCGATCGAGCGCAGCAGGGCTCCTGCCACAGCGTCGAGCGAGTCAGTCGGCGCGGGGCGAGATGAGTGGCCGAGGTCGCTCATGTCTCCAGGCCGAGCTCCTCGTAGATCTTGAGGATCATCGGCGCGAGCTTCTCCGCGCTGCGCTCCTGACCGAGGCGCTTGGCTGTGATCGCTCGAGCGTGGCGGCCTTCCTCGTCGGCGACGACCTCGAGCATTCGGTTGGCCAGATCGCGGGCATCGCCCGGGTTGGCGAGCCAGCCGGTGCCGTCTTGGCGGATCGTCTCACCAAGGGCACCTGTGTCGGAGGCGATGACGGGCGTGCCGAAGCTGTAGGCCACGCGCACGGTGCCGCTTTGCGCGGCGAATGCCGGGAGGTAGGGCACCACGACGGCCCAAGCCCGGGCGTAGAGGATTGCCTGCCGCTCTGGAGGGATCCAACCGATCTCGACCTGAATGCGTGGATCGGTGCGGGCGTGGCGAATGAGCAGCTCCTCGAGGTCGTGATCGCCGCGGCCGGCGAATCGAAAGACCACTGGGGCGTCGCGCGGGATGGCGGCGATGGCGTTCAGCAACACGTCGATGCCCTTGTTTCGGCGCATCGTTCCAAAGAACAGCAGCTCGCGGGGTGACTCGGACGGGTGGTCGCTGGCCATGGTGACCAAGGGGCTCGGCAGCGGGACCACGGAGATCCGTTCCGCTGGAAGATCGAACTCGCTCGCGAGCCGGGCCCGAAGGCTTTCGTGGGCCACGATGATGCGGTCGGGCACACGATAGGCGTACTTGTGGAGGAGGGTCTCGATGGTGCGCGGCCCACGGCGCTCATGCGGGCGCACGTTGTGGATCGACAGCACCAACGGGCGACCTTCCTTGCGGAGGAGCCGTAGTGCGATCCAATCCGTGAACATGTTGAACGTGTGGAGGTGGACGAGGTCGAAGTCGCCACTGGTGATCTCGTGGTGGCGCATGCGAGCTCGGTTCAGGGCGACCTTGGCACGACGGAACCGGGTGGAGTGCTCGTACAGCTCGTTGGCCGGCGCAGGGAGGTCGCGCACAAGCGTGAGCTCGTCGATCCGGTTGGGCAGCCGCACTCCGAAGCGGCTGTACACCGAGTGCAGCACGAGGTCCTCCACCTGTCCGACGACGGCCTGGGCGAGCTCGAGCTCCGAGGCGTTGTCGAAGGGGGCATACCAGTAGATCCTCATCGTGCTCCAGGACGCCCGAAGACGTCGACGCCGATGACGTCGACTCGCCCGAGCCGAGGCTCGACGAGCTCGATGATCGACGCGTCGCCCTCGACCGAGAGCGACAAGGGGCGCTGAAGGTTGCGAGTGAGGAAGCGAACGTTGTTCTCTCGACCGTCGACCACGATCACGGTGCCGGGGAGCAGGGTGGGTTCCATCATGAGGATGTCGGCCGCCATCACAGTGCGTTCGGGAGCGGAGAAGCTGAGGCCGTTCACCGCTCCGCTGACGTCGGCGGGGTCGGGGCCGTCGAGATAGATGAAGTCAGGCAGCACGTCGGGAAGGTTGTCGTAGGTGTGGCACAGACGTCCGCCAAAGGTCGTGGCTGAAACGGTGCTGTGCACGAGGTGCACCCGCGCAGCGAGGTGTGCGGGGATCCGAGCGCTCGTGTGGTCGATCCAGCGTTGGTTCGCATCCACGCTGAACACCTGGAAGAGCTGTGCGTTTCGGGTGATGCGCGTTCGCAGGAGCTCCCCGTGCTCACGCTCGTTCTCCGCCATGGCGTGTGCCAGCGCAATGGTGGAGCAGCCGATGCCGAACTCGAGGACCGTCACGCAGGGCCGCTGCCGGGCAAGCCGATGCAACCGCACGAGGTCGTTGAGGTCCGGGGGGAGCGCTGACGGGTCGCTGGGGAGATCCTCAAAGAGGGAGCGGAGACCCGAGGCCTCCCAGTAGTCCTCGTCGGATGCAGCCGTGCTCATCGTGGGGATCGCTCCATGGTCAGTAGGTGAGGCGCTTCTCGATCGAGAGCTCGCAGGTGGCGAGCACGGCGGCGATGCGCTCGCCCGCCTGCCCGTCGCCATAGAGGTGCGCGCGAGGCACCGGCTCTCCCGCGAGGTGGCGTTCGAGGGCGGCAAGGATCGCATCGCTCGAGCTCTCGACGTCGATGACGTTGGGGCCGCGCTCGCGCCCGTGCTGGCGGGTGCCGATGTTCACGACGGGGACCCCGAGGTAGGAGCACTCCCGAATACCCACGCTGGAGTTTCCGATCACGCAGCGAGCGCGGTTGATCAGCCGAAGGAAGTCCTCTGGAGGGAGGTTCTTGAAGAAGTAG
The DNA here is from genome assembly GCA_031422255.1 of Actinomycetes bacterium. GTDB lineage: Bacteria > Actinomycetota > Acidimicrobiia > Acidimicrobiales > VFJN01 > VFJN01. Next base: position 5,178 of record JANOQG010000390.1, read on the forward strand.
ACGTGGGGCAGGTCGTTCTCTTCGCGAAACGTTCGAATCCGCTTCGAGATCCGATCCGATCCTGCGTCGACGTTGGGCCAGAAGAAGAAGACAGGCAGCTGCACCTTGGTGAGCGCGACGAGCGTTTCGTCGATCTGCTTCGCCGCGTCCATGTACTCCGTGGTGACCGGATGCTGCATGATCACGATGTAGTCCTGGTCGACGTCGAATTCATCACCCACACCCGCGTACCGCTCGAACGGATCGAAGACGTCGCGCTCGTTGGCCACGCGGTCGGCAAGGTCGATTGAGGGACATCCGGTAAGGAAGACGCTCGCAGGCTCTTCCCCCATCCGCACGACCCGCTCCGCGGCGAGCTCGGTGCACACGAGGTGGATGTCGGCCAGCTTGGTGACCGCGTGGCGGACCTTCTCGTCGATCGAGCCCGTCACCTCGCCGCCTTGGACGTGAGCGAGTGGGATGTTCATGTACGACGCAGCGATTGCCGTGGCGATTGTCTCGTAGCGATCGGCCACGCTCACAACGATGTCGGGCTGGAGGCGTTCGAAGACCGACGCCAGCTCGACGACGCCCATCCCCGTCGACTTGGCAGTGGTGACGAGGTTCTCGCCCTCCACGACCATGTAGGCGATTGCGTCGGGCTCGAAGCCATCAGCACGGATCACATCGATCGCAGGGCCGTAGCGCTCCAGCAAGGCGGACGCCCCGACGACCAGCTGGAGCTCGAGGTCGGGTCGGTCGCGGACGGCCTCCAGGACGCTCTTGAT
>JANOQG010000391.1:0-4970 GCA_031422255.1 Actinomycetes bacterium
GAGGAAGTGCGGGAACTCCCCGCGGTCGATGTCGCGGGTGGTGACCTGCGCCTGGCTGAGGTCGGCGATGGTGACGGGGAGCTCCGTGCCGTCGTACGCCTGTCGGGCGATGCCCTCGAGCGTGCCCGCCCGACGACCGTCGAGAACGATGATCTGACCTCGACTGGCATTGGGGTTCTCCAGGTTGGCGGGCGTATCGCCGTCCAACCGCACGTACGAGGGAGTGAGCTCCACCAGCCCGTAGGGCTCCGAGGCGACGACGTAGCACCCATCTGCCAGCCCGACGTAGAGAGCCTGGCCGCTCCCCCTGAGGGCCAAGAGGAGCTGGTCGGGGTGGGAGGCGGCGCTGGCCGCGATGGCCACCGACCCTTCGAAGCTGGCCACCGTGTCGCGAAAGGCGACCGTGAGGTCGACACCCTCGGCCAGACGGTGCGAAACCAGCGTGGGGATCACCTTGGCGTCGGTGGTGATCTCCGCTGCCACGCGGAGGCCACCTGCGACCTTGAGATCGGCGAAGTTGTCGACATCGCCGTTGAGGGCCGCTGTGACGTAAGGCCCGTCAGGCCGATCCAGCTCGAGGCTGTCCACTGGATGGGCGTTGGGCTGGGAGATGATGCCGATGCTCGCCCAGCGCGTGTGTCCCAGCACGACGGCCGCGGCCCGCTCCCCCGCCATTGCCAACCGCAGCAGATCATCGGTGAGGATGTCCTCGCGCATGGCGGCGGTGTTGTCGCCGAGCTCGCCGATCTCCGCTGCGGCCTTGTACACGAAGCTCAGGTGACCTTCCGCCGTGCGCACCGCCTTCGAGCGGAACAGCGGATCGCCCCGACGCGGCGCGACCAGCCGAGCGATCGCTGGGTCCGTGAGATCGAGGCCATGGTCCCGCACGAGGATCGTGAGGCCTGCTGAGTCGCGACCGCGCACCTCGAGGCGATCGATGGCTGCAAGAGCCTGCTGGATCGACGCACCGATCTCGATCGCGGACCAGCCGGCTTCCGCTCCCACCATCGCTCGGACCCGTTCGGCAGTCGGCACGCGGTCGCGCTCCACCGCCCAGCGGGCATCCTTGAGTCGGAGAAGGGTGGCGTTCACCTCCTCCATCGCGTGATGCCCGAGCGCGCCGTCGCTATCGAGGCTCGCCTCGAGGTCAGCCACCCAGTCGCCGATCGCGGCGCCGACCGCGCCAGCACGAGTCGCAACGTCGCGGTGACGAACAAGGAGGGCGAAACCATCCATGTCGCGGAGGAGCTCGTCGAGCTCCTCGAGCGCCACAGCCGCCGTCCGCGCCGCGTCGAGGGCATCCGGGCCCTCGAGGGCGCGTTGGATGCTGTCGAGGCGGGAGAGCACATCGGAGGCGGGCAGCTCACGACGAGCGCCGGGCCCCCGGAGGAGGGCGATGATGCCGCACACGGTGAGGAACACCTTCCGGTTCGGGGACCGCACCAGCGTACGGGCTGCGCTGGCCTGATCCATGACGCCCGCTGCGGGCAGTGCCTGATCGCTCAGCCGTCGAGAAGCTCGATCACCCGTTGTTCGAGACGATCAACGAGCGACTGAGCCTGATCGGCCGTGGGCGCCTCGACCATCACACGCACCAACGGCTCTGTGCCACTTCCTCGCACGAGGACGCGGCCACGTTCGCCAAGCTCCGCCTCCGCCGCCGCGATGTCGGCAGCCAGCGGCGCGCTCAGGTCCATTCCCTTGGTCGTGACCCGCACGTTCCGCAGTACCTGCGGGAGCCGAGTCATGGCACCGTCCGCCAGCTCCGCCAATGAGAGGCCCGACCGCGCCACGACGTCGAGCAGCTGGACAGCGGTGAGGAGACCATCGCCGGTGGTGGCATGGTCCCTGAAGATGACATGGCCGCTTTGTTCCCCCCCGAGGGCATAGCCACCAGCAGCCATGGCCTCGAGGACGTGTCGGTCGCCCACGGGGACCTCGAGCACCTTGATGTCGTGCTCGGCCATTCCCAGACGGAAGCCGAGGTTCGTCATCACCGTGACAACAACGGTGTCGTCGGGGAGCGAGCCGCGGCGGTGCCGGTCTATCGCGCAGATCCCGATGATCTGGTCGCCGTCGATCAGTCGTCCTGCGGCGTCCACGGCCAAGACTCGGTCCGCATCACCGTCGAAGGCGATGCCGGCGTGGGCTCCGCGCTGCACCACCGCACGCTGGAGGTCCTGCGGATAGGTGGAGCCACAGGCCGCGTTGATGTTCGTGCCATCTGGTGCGTCGTGCAGCACCTCGACGGTGGCACCCAGGGCCCGCAGAACCTGCGGCCCGACCGCGCTCGCCGCGCCGTTGGCACAGTCGACGACCAGGTGAAGCCCCTCGAGGCCGAGCGGCCCGATCGACGCCATCACCGTCGCCGCCCACCGACCCACGTCGTCGGTTCCTTCGGTGACGGACCCGACCCCACTGGTTGGTGTCGGCGCCTGGAGGCGAAGCAGTCGGTGGAACTCGTTCTCGACAGCCGCCTCGACCTCAGTGGTCAGCTTCACGCCGCCGGGCGCGAAGAGCTTCACACCGTTGTCCTCGTAGGGGTTGTGCGACGCCGAGATGACGGCTCCAGCAATCCCTGTCGATGCCGCCACCCACGCGACCGCCGGAGTGGGCACGACGCCGAGCACGCGCACGTCCACGCCTTCGGCGACCAGCCCGTCCACGAGGGCCGCCTCGAGCCGGGGGCCAGAAAGCCGAGTGTCTCGCCCCACCACGAACCGCTCGCCACCGAGCACCCGGGCCGCGGCCCGTCCAAGTGCCATGACCACGGCCGGTGTCAGGTCGACGTCGGCGACCCCTCGAACACCATCAGTCCCGAACTTCAGCACTCCGCCACCTCGATCGGCACGGTACCGCTGGGCATTGGCGGGAGGCGCGAAGGGTGGCGAAGCCCCCCGAGCGGCACAGACGGCAATGCAGCGAGCGCGTCAGCGCTTGCTGTACTGCGGAGCCTTGCGGGCCTTCTTGAGGCCGTACTTCTTGGACTCCTTCTTGCGCGGGTCGCGCGTGAGGAAGCCAAGGCGCTTGAGCAGCGGGCGGAGCTCAGGGTCGAGCTCGATCAGGGCTCGGGAGATGCCGAGGCGCAGGGCGCCCGCCTGGCCGGTGGGGCCGCCCCCATCAAGGGTGGCGTCGATGTTGTACGCCTCGGTGAGCTCGGTAGCCCGAAGGGGCTCGGTGAGGATCATCTGGTGGGTCTTCGACGGGAAGTAGTCCGCGAGCGCCCGCTTGTTCACGGTGATGGTGCCGTCGCCCTCGCCCTCGTTGGGTCGGAAACGCACACGGGCGATGGCCTGCTTGCGGCGACCGGTGGACTGGATGAGGGGCTGGGACACGCTGTGGTCTCCTACGCGGTGCGCCGGGCGGCGGGGATCTCGAGGGGCTCGGGCATCTGCGCCGAGTGGGGGTGGTTCGGGCCGGCGTACACCTTCAGCTTCGTGAGCATCTGGCGGCCGAGGCGGTTCTTCGGGATCATCCCGCGGATCGCTCGCCGAACGGCTTCTTCCGGCTTCTTCGCCTGGGACTGAGCGAAGGTCTCCGCCTTGAGGCCGCCCGGGTACCCGGAGTGCCGGTACACCATCTTCCGATCAGCCTTGCCCGCGGTGAGGACGATCTTTTCGGCGTTGATCACGATGACGTGATCGCCCATGTCCATGTGCGGCGCAAAGGTGGGCTTGTGCTTGCCGCGCAGGACCCGAGCGGCTTCGGTGGACAGGCGACCGAGGACGAGGTCTTCGGCGTCGATGACCCACCACTTGCGGGTGATCTCGCTGGCCTTGGGGCTGTACGTGCGCACGCGGAGCGTCCTTGGGGAACTCGAGGGTGGGCTTCGGACGCAGGGGCGCCGGAAGCGAAGGACAAAACTACGGCCGAGCGCCGCCTTACCGCAACTCTGGCGCCGACCGGTGGATCTCGCGCTCGCCCTGGTAGTCGACGTGCCAGAGGCAGAGCCCCTCTGGACGGGCGATCGGGGCCGCCTGGGCTCGGTCGCCGCTGCGAAGGATGCCGCGGATGTCTCCCGCTCGCACTTGTCCGTGACCGGCCGCGACCACCGTCCCCACGATGCTGCGCACCATCTGGTGGCAGAACGCCGAAGCGGTGATCTCGAATCTCAGCACCCCATCGCCAAGGTCGGTCCAGCCCGCGTGCCTCACCCGCCGTACGAGCGAGACCGGCTCGCCCTTGGGTCGGCGGCAGAAGGCGCTGAAGTCGTGCTCGCCGATGAAGGGATCACACGCGAGGACGAGCAGCTCGATGTCGAGCGGCGTGACGACGTGCCAAGTGGTGCGGGCAAGAAAGGGGTCGGGAACCGACCGGTTGAGCACCGTGTAGCGGTACGTGCGTGCGGTGGCGGAGAAGCGGGCGTCGAAGTCCGCCTCCGCAGGAGCAACCTCGCGCACGGCGATGGCGGGGCCGCACAGCTTGAGCAGGGAGCGGTGCAGGGCAGCGAGGTCGACGGACGTCGGTAGGTCGAGCGACACCACCTGCCCCCAGGCGTGGACGCCACGATCGGTGCGCCCGGCACACGTGAGCTCCACCGGAACCCGCACGACCTTCTCGATCGCAGCCCGCAACGACCCAGCAACCGTGACAACACCGGCCTGCTCCGCAAACCCATGAAAGCCAGACCCGTCATACGCGACCAGCATCCGAACACGCACGGTGGGTCCGACCGGCGAAGGGGCTGCGGCGGGTGCGTCGAACAAGGTCACGGGAAGGACGGTAGCCAGGAGCGCCGGCGGGGGCGTGGGGGGCAGAGGCTTGCCGGAGCCCCCTACCAGCCGAGGTGCAGCTTGCTGTGCCGAGGCACAAGCCCTCAGCGCGGCCGAAGGCCGCACAACTAGCTCCGAGCGAGCCTGCGAGCGAGGACTAGACGAGCTCGATGCGCGCCATCGGGGCGTTGTCGCCCTGACGGTTGCCGAGCTTCAGGATCCGGGTGTAGCCGCCGTTGCGGTCGGCGTAGCGGGGCC
>JANOQG010000392.1:0-15188 GCA_031422255.1 Actinomycetes bacterium
ACCGGCCTCTTGCTCTTGCTCGACGTGTTGCTGCACGTCGCCGACGGTCGTCCCGTGCCGGAGGCAGTGGCGGTAGACGGGCCCGTGTTCACTGAGCCGTTGCCCGGTCACGCGGAGCATGGCGACATCTCGGATCTGCGCTACGAGGTCATGTACTTCCTCGAGGCCCCTGACGATGCCATCCCCGCCTTCAAGGACGTGTGGGCAGGCATCGGCGACTCGATCGTGGTCGTGGGCGGCGATGGCATCTGGAACTGCCACATCCACACAGATGACATCGGCGCGTCCATCGAGGCCGCCATCGACATCGGCACCCCGCGGAAGATCCGCGTCACTGACCTCATCGAGCAGGTGGAGGAGGAACGCTGGGTCCGCGACGCCACCGATGCCGGCGCCAGCAGCGTGGTCCCTGAGCACCTCCGTGCGCCCGTTACGACAGCGGTTGTGGCCGTGGCCACTGGCGATGGCATCCGGCGCATCTTCCACTCGCTCGGGGTGCAGGGCATCGTCACCGGTGGCCAGTCGATGAACCCATCCACGGCGGAGCTGATTGCGGTCGTTGAGACCGTGCCAGCGGACGTCGTGATCATCCTGCCGAACAACAAGAACATCATCCCTGTGGCACAACAGGTTGATGATCACACCGCCAAGACCGTGTTCGTCGTTCCCACCAAGGGAATCACTGAGGGGTTCTCGGCGCTTCTGGCATACGACCCGGAGGCTGATGGCGAGGAGAACGCCGACGCCATGGCCGAGGCAGCAGCGAGCGTTGTGGCAGGCGAGGTCACCCAGGCAGTGCGCGACTCCAGCTGCGACCTCGGCCCGATTGCCACTGGCGACTGGTTGGGCATCGCACGCGATGGCATACGTGCGGTGGAGGGCGGGCTTGCCGACGCCGCGGCCAGCCTCCTGGAGGTGCTCGTCACCGACCACCACGAGATCGTCACGATCATCGAAGGCGAGGGATCGAGTGCGGGGGTCACGCGACACATCACCGAGTGGCTCGGCGAGCACCGCCCTGAGGTCACCGCGGAGGTACACCACGGCGGTCAGACGCTCTACCCGTACCTCTTCGGCATCGAGTAGCGGCGGTGGCGAAGCGGCTGCGAGATCTCGATGAGCTCGACGTCACCGAGCTCAAGGGCGTTGGCCCCGAGCGGGCGAAGGCCCTGAGCCAGATCGACATCTCGTCGATCTTCGATCTGCTCACGCACTACCCCCGCCGCTACATCGACAAGACGAAGCAGTCCTCCATACGCGATCTGCGGGTGGACGAGTCGTCGTGGGTCTTCGGCAAGGTGGTGTCGTCGGCGACCGTGCCCGGTCGAGGGCGAGGCAAAGCCCGCACGGAGCTCCGGATCAGCGATGGCTCGGGCTACCTGCGCATCACCTTCTTCAACCAGCCGTGGCGCGCCCGCCAGTTCCCCGAGGGCTCTGAGGCGATGTTCTTCGGCAAGGTCACCGACTACCGAGGCCAGAAGCAGCTGGCCAACCCGGAGATCGACCTGCTCGACGAGGAGGACCGGCTGCAGATCACGGCCCTCTACCCCCAATCCGACAAGCTGCGGCTCTACTCCAAGGACTTCCGCGGCTGGCAGCGGGAGTCGCTACGGCGCGCGCATGGTCTGGTGGAGCCGTTGCCGCAATGGGTGCTCGACCAGCATGACTTCGTCGACCGTACGGCCGCGTTCAACGGCGTTCACCTCCCCGAGACGATGCACGAGGCCGAGGAAGCCCGGCGCCGCCTCGTGTTCGACGAGCTCCTTCGCATCCAGATTGCGCTCGTGCTGCGCAAGCGAATGATCGAGGCCACGAGCCTTGGCATCGAGCATGTGACGACGGGTGCGCTGGTGCAGCGGTTCCTCGCTGCGCTCGCCTTCGAGCTGACGGGCGACCAGGTGAAGGTGATCGGTGAGATCACCGCCGACCTGGCCCGCTCCATCCCGATGCACCGGTTGTTGCAGGGCGACGTCGGTTCGGGGAAGACGGTGGTGGCAGTCGCCGCGTTGCTGACCGCGGTGCAGGGGGGCCACCAGGGCGCCTTCATGGCGCCCACCGAGGTGTTGGCGGAACAGCACTTCGCGAGCATGAGACCGATGCTGGACGGCATCAGCGTGCCCGACGACGGAACCTCGTTGTTCGGCGAACGCCCGCTCACCGTCGAGCTGCTCACCAATCGTGTTGCGGGCAAGGAGCGCCAACGGGTCTTGACCGCGTTGGCAGCCGGAGCGGTGGATGTGCTCGTCGGCACGCACGCGCTGATCCAAGACGCGGTGGAGTTCAAGAGCCTCGGTGTGGTGGTGATCGACGAGCAGCATCGCTTTGGCGTGGAGCAACGCGCGGCACTGAAGGAGAAGGCCAGCGGGGGAGCGGTGCCCGACGTCCTGGTGATGACCGCCACTCCGATCCCGCGCACTGCAGCGATGACGGTCTACGGCGACCTCGATGTGTCAGTCCTGGGCGAGAAGCCTCTGGGACGCAAGCCCATCGTCACCGAATGGGCGAAGGGCACGGACGAGGAGGAGGCCGTGTGGGCCAAGGTCCGCGCGGAGGTGGAGGCCGGTCGGCAGGCCTACGTCGTGTGCCCATTGATCGGAGAGAGCGAGAAGCTCGAGGTGGCCTCAGCGGAGGAGACCTTCCAACGGCTGGAGGCCGACGACCTCTCGGGCCTGCGCCTCGGCATCTTGCATGGACGGCTTCCTGCCGCGGACAAGGAGGCCACGATGACGGCCTTCCGCCAGGGAAAGGTGCAAGTGCTCGTGGCCACGACGGTGATCGAGGTCGGGGTCGACGTCGCCAATGCCACCGTGATGGTCGTGCTCGACGCGGACCGCTTCGGCATCGCGCAGCTCCACCAGCTTCGCGGCAGGGTTGGGCGCGGCGCCGATGCGTCGTTCTGCTTCCTTGTCACCGGCAGCGGCGGCGCAGCGGGCGACGACGACGAACGAGCGCAGGGCAACGCCCGCATCGAGGCGCTCGTGCGTACCGACGACGGCTTCGATCTAGCGGAGGTCGATCTCGACATCCGCGGCGAGGGCACCGTCTTCGGCGAGCGTCAGAAGGGTCGCAGCGACCTCAAGCTGGCGTCGCTCCGCCGGGACCGCAAGGTCGTGCAGCACGCTCGCGACGCCGCCGAGCGCATCGTGGCCGAGGACCCAACCCTCGCGAGCACCCCGGAGCTCGAGGATGAGCTCCGGCTCTTCCTCGACCCCGAGGACGAAGCCTTCCTCTTCAAGAGCTGAAGGGCGACGGTAGATGCGGCCGCTCAGCCCGCCTCCTTCAGCTGGCGGCAGATCGGGCCCAAAACGGGCGCTCTGCGCCGCGGGTTGCGGCGACCGATTTCCGATGGGCGAACCTGCGGCAGATCAGGCTCAGCCCGGTCGGTGTCTGCCGCAGGTTGCGGCGACGCCGTGCCCAACGGCTGTTCTGCCCACAGCGACCGCCCTCGACAAGCCCTCGCATGGAGGTCACCATCACTCACACTCGACGAAGCGTTGCGTTGATCCCCGGTCACCAACCTGATGGCCGGGTAGACCTAGGTCTGGCGGTGGCCCAGCACGTAGAGCCGGTTGGTGGCCGCCTCTGAGGGGCTTGACGGGTTGCGTAGATACCACTCGAGGTCGGTGAGGCCCGCGGCGCGAAAGGCGGCCACGACGTCTTCGCGTGTGTTGAAGGTGAAGTCGAGGCTGGTGCCCGGCTCGAACCAGTCGTCCGTCCGGCGCACCTCGGAGCCTTCGTGCAGCGCGACAGCCACCCAGCCGCCCGGGCCGACGGCCCGGGCCAGGTCGGTGATCGTGGCGGTGAGCTCGGATGCGGCCAGGTGCACAAGGGCGTACCAAGCGGTGATGACGGCCCAGTCGCGCCCCTCATCGGGGACGGGGAGCGCTCTGAGGTCGGCTACCTCGAACCGCAGGTCCGGGAAACGGCGGCGTGCCTCGTCCACCATGCCCTCGCTCAGGTCGAAGCCGGTGACGTCGGCCCCGGCCAGCGACAGGTAGGCAGCGACGTGGCCGGGCCCGCAGCCGACGTCGGCGATTGGGCCCCCATCGCTGAGCTCAGCCAGGCGCTCGAGGAGCCACCGATCGAAGGGCTTTCGGTCGAGCTCGTCGAGAAGCTGGTCGGCATACGCGGTGGCAACCCTGGAGTAGGCGTCTCGGACGCGCTGATCGCGGGCGTCGGCCCCGTCGGCGAGAACTGCCTCCGTGGGGTTCGGCGATGCGGGGTCGGCCTCTGGCTCGGCCGGCTCAGCGACTGGCCCGAGCCGGTGGATCCAGCGCCGCTCCTTCTGCCCGGGCCGCGGCCCCTGCTCGTGTACAAGCGGTTCGTCCCGTCCGAGGAGGCCGTTGAGGGCGCTGTCGACCTCCTCGAGATTGGCGAAGGCGTGCAGCCGATCGGACCGTGACCGCAGCTCGCCTGGAGTCTGCGCGCCGCGAAGCAGGAGGAGCGTGAGCACGGCACGCTCGCCGTCGGTGAGCGTGAGGACCTCGTCTAGTACCTGCCGGAACTTCGGCTGGCGGGCGCCGTGACTCGGGTGGAGCACACGCGTGAGGCCGCGGGGGCGAAGTCGGTCGAGGGCCGCCTGCACGTCTGCCTCTGAAAGGGAGAGGATCGGGTCGCGGCCCGAGGTCTGGTTGCAGGCGGTACGCAGGCCATTGACGGTCATCGGATACGTGTCGGGGACGGTGCGCTCCTTCTCCAGGAGGCTGCCGATCACGCGCTGCTCGACGGGGTCCAGCTCGATCGGCATGGGCGGAGCGTACGGGTGCGCCCCGCGACCTACCATCGATGCATGACCGCGCTGCTCGTCACGCTCGCTGCGGTGGTTGCCGTAGCTGCCGCCATCCGTTCCACCTGGTCGCCATGTGGCCTCTCGATGCTCTCGACGATCACGCCGCTCGGCGAGTCCGGCCGACGCAACCGGTGGGCTGTCACCGCGACCTGGTTCGTTGGGGGCGCGACGCTTGGCGGTGCCACCCTCGGAGCGGCTGCCGCGCTGCTGGCAGCGGGCGTGGCCGCCGTCGATCTCTCGGGCGAGGCGGTCATGGGGGTTGCCGCTGCGCTAGCGGCCGTCACGATCGCATCTGACCTCGAGGTCGGCGGCTTCCGGCTTCCCGCCCACACGCGCCAAGTCAACGAGTCATGGCTCGATCAGTTCCGGAGCTGGGTCTACGGCGGTGGGTTCGGTTGGCAGATCGGAGTGGGCCTGGCCACCTATGTGACGACGTCCGCCGTGTACCTGATGCTCGCGCTGGCTGCCCTCACAGCCTCGCCGATCGCCGCATTCCTGATTGTGACTGGCTTCGGGCTGGTGCGGGGGCTTGCCGTCCTGCTTGGCCGTCGCCTCACCTCCCCCGATCGTCTCATGGCCCTGCACCGTCGTCTGGCCGAGCTACTCCCCTCAGCGCAGCGAGCGATCGTGCTCGCGCAGGCGGCCGTCCTCGCCGTCGCCGCGGCGGCGGCGTGGGGACCGTTCCCCAGCATCGTGCTCGGTCTGGTCGCTGGCATCGTTGCTCTGGTCCGCCATCCCCGCCCGGCTGTCCGCCCCGCGTAGGTTCGCCGTGCTCAGGCGAGCTCGGGTAGGGGCAACGGGGTACGCCGTGCATGGCGCACCGCATCGACTCCAAGCAGGATCAGCGCGATCCACACCAGGACGAAGCCGACCAGCCGCTCGGGAGGCAGGTCTTCGTGGAAGACCGCCACGCCGAAGATGAGCTGCATCGTGGGGGTGAGGTACTGGAGCAGCCCGAGCAGCGAAAGTGGGATGCGGCTTGCAGCGGTGCCGAACAGCAGCAGTGGCACTGCGGTCACCACGCCGAGACTCACGAGCAGCGCGTCCCGCCCGCCGCTGCCCTGCCCGATGGCGGCCCCGCCGCGGGCGAGCAGGACGGCCATGCCCACGAGGGCAGCGGGGAGGAGCACGGCGGTCTCGACCGCGAGAGCGGCCGTGGCGCGGACCGACACGGCCTTCTTCAGGTAGCCATACGCGGCGAAGGTGCAGGCAAGGACAAGAGCGATCCAGGGCACGCGGCCGAAGGCCACCGTGAGCACCAGGACGGCCGTAGCCGCGAAGCCGAGCGCCACGAGCTGCATGCGGCGGAGCTGCTCGCCGAGCACCACAACGCCGAGCGCCACCGTGATGAGCGGATTGATGTAGTAGCCGAGGGCGGCTTCCAGAACGTGGTCGTGATTGACGGCCCAGATGTAGACGAGCCAGTTGGTGGCAATGAGCAGGCCTGCCGCGGTGAGCCGGCTCAGGCCATTGGGGCGCTGACGGACCTCCTCGTACCAGCGGCGGTCGCCTCGCAGGCGGAGCAGCACCATCACCACCACGAACGACCAGATGACGCGGTGCATGAGCACCTCGACCGCACCGACGGATCGGAGCTGGTGGAACACCAACGGAAACAGGCCCCACAGCGTGTATGCCGCGACGCCAGCAAGCGTGCCGATCCGGCGCTCAGCAGCCGCGGCAGTGCTCGTCACTCAGAACCAGTCAGGGACGTCGTCGTGTTCCGGCGCGAGGTCGTCGTTGGTCACCTCGAGGTACCACATGTCGTGACAGTCCTTGCAGCGGAACGTGATGATGTCGCCCTCCTCCCACCCGAACTCCGGCGTCTCGAGGGGCATGCGATGACAGGTGCCGCCACAGTCGACACAGGTGATGGAATCCGGAACGGCCACGCTTCAGGCTGGCACGGAGGCGCACCGCTCCACCATCTCCGTCGCCCGTCCGCACCTCGTCGTCCTCGGGGAAGGGTCCTAGCGTCGCTGGTATGACCTCGCTCGCGGACCTCGACGCCGTCGCCCCGACAATCGCTGGCTTCCTGGCGGCCCGCATCCGAGCCACCCGGCTTTGCTTCCTCGGCACGGTCCGCTCAGATGGCTGGCCGCGGGTGAGCGCGGTGGAGGTCTTCCTCCACGATGACCAGATCTACGTGGGAAGCATGCCGGGCGCCGTGAAGGCGCTCGATCTCCAACGAGATCCGCGGTGCTGCCTGATCACGCCATTGGCCGACAGTGATGATCTCGGCGGTGAGGCCAAGATCTTCGGCCGGGCGCGCGAGGTCGGTGACGTCGCCGAGCACGAGGCGGTTCGGGGCACCTTCAAGGAGCTGAGCGGGCATGACATGGGCGACCTCGGTGCGTCCCACCTGTTCGCCTTCGACATCGAAGGGGCCGCCTGGCAGCGAGTGGAGGGTGGCGACACGTTCCGGACGACGTCGTGGAACCCTGAGCGCGGGGTGCGCGAGTTCGCCCGCGGCGTCACCGGTGACCGGGTCGAGCTGTGAGCCAGCGTCAGCGCTCGCGGGCGGCCTGGTGGTCATCGAAGCGGCCGACGCCTTCACGGAATCCATCGGCAAAGATCGTCTGGCGGCCGATCTCCTCCTCGATCGCCAGGGCTTCGTCGACTCCGAGTCCGAGCCCGGCGTAGACCGAGCGTCGGTCGTTGACCACGCCGATCCACGGGTATGAGGCGATCTCGGCGGCCAGGGCGATCGCCGTGGCGAGCGCCTGCCCGTCGTCGACCACGCGGGTGAGGAACCCCATGCGCTCGGCCTCATCGGTGCCGATCTCGCGGCCAGTGAGGATGAGGTCGAGGGCCCGGCCGAGGCCCACGATCTGCGGGAGGCGATAGGTGCCGCCATCGATCAGCGGCACGCCCCAACGCCGTTCGAGGCAGCCGATGCGCGCCGACCGGCCCGCGACTCGCAGGTCACACCACGCCGCCAGCTCGACACCACCAGCCACACACCACCCCTCGATGGCCGCGACCACGGGCTTGGCCAGCGCGAGGCGCGTCGGGCCCAGCGGCCCGCTGTCGCGCAGCTTCGGGAGGTCGCGGAGGTTCGCGCCCGCACAGAAGGCAGCGGTGTCGCCGGTGAGCACGGCCACCTTGGCCGCCGGGTCGGCGTCGAAGGCCGTGAACGCCTGGAACAGCCGCTCCGCGGTCTCGCTGTTGATGGCGTTGCGCACGTGCCCCTGGTCGATCCGCACCACGACGACGCCCTCAGGCAGCTCCGGTTCGCTCATGCACGAGGACCGTAGGCGGACCCAACCCATCTGGCGTCAGACCTGGTGCCCTGCAGCCCGAATCCGACGCCAGATCGCATCCGGGGGTGGCCAGCCGGTGGCTCCCGATACGGTCGGCGACATGCGCGTGATCTCGGGCTCGGCTCGCAATCGAACGATCGTGGCTCCCGAAGGCCCGGCCACCCGGCCCACCCCTGAGCGGGTACGGGAGGCGACCATGAACGCCCTGGGCAGCCTGGGTGCGGTGGTCGACGCCACCGTGCTCGACCTGTTCGCCGGGAGCGGAGCCATGGGGATCGAGGCACTGTCCCGGGGTGCCTCCCACGTGACCTTCGTCGACCACGATCGAGCAGCTCGCGAGGCGATCGAGACCAACCTCGCGGCGACGGGCTTGGCGGATCATGCCGACGTGGTGCCATCCACGGTGGAGCGATTCTTGGCCACGGTGGGGGACCGCCGCTGGGACCTCGCTGTGCTTGACCCGCCCTATGCGTTCGACGGGTGGCCCGAAGTCATGCTCGATCTCCCTGCCGACCTCGCCGTCCTGGAGTCGGACAAGGCCGTGGACCCGCCTTTCGGCTGGGAGGTGCTGCGAACAAAGCGCTACGGCTCCACCTACGTGGTGATCGCGCAGCGAATCGTCGTCTGATCAGCCCAGCGGTAGCGTGAGGCCGATGACCAAGGTCCTGTATCCGGGATCGTTCGATCCGATCCACAACGGACACGTCGAGCTGATCGAGACCGCCTCCCACCTGTTCGATCAGGTGGTAGTGGCAACGATGCGCAACCCTCAGAAGGGCGAACCGCTCTTCAGTCTCGAGGAGCGCGAAGAGATGATCGTGGAGGCGCTCAGCCACCTCGACAACATCGAGGTCGTGAGCTTCGCCAAGTTGGTCGTCGACCTCGCCGCCGACGTCGGTGCCGACTTCATCATCAAGGGCCTGCGCTCGACGATCGACTTCGAGAGCGAGATCTCTCAAGCGCAGATCAACCTCAACGTGTCGGGCGTCCACACGCTGTTCCTGCCGTCCGCGTCGGCCAACTCGGCCGTGGCATCCAAGTACATCCGAGACATCGCCCGCTTCGGTGGCGACGTGTCCAGCATGGTGCCGCCAGCGGTGGCCAAGCGCCTCACAGAGAGGTACGGCCCCCGATGAGCGACACCTTCGACGACCAACCGCTTGACGACGGCTTGACGGAAGTCCAGCCCCGCGGGCCCGGCTCCGAGGTCGAGGTCATGCTCGGGCGGTTGCAGGACATCGTGGGAGCGGCCCGACCCATGCCGCTGTCCACCTCCGTGATGATCAACCGGGACGAAGTGCTCGACCTCCTCGACGAAGCGATCCACAAGCTCCCCGACGAGCTGCGCGCCGCACGGTGGCTCCTGAAGGAGCGCGAGGAGTACCTCGCCAAGGTGCGCCGAGAGGGCGACGAGATCCTTGATCAGGCGCGCACTCGCGCGGAGCGCATGGTGCAGCGCACGGAGGTGGTGAAGTCCAGCGAGGCTCGCGCACGCAAGATCCTCGAAGCGGCTACCGAGGAAGCCAGTCGCCTCAAGAACGAGTGTGAGGACTATTGCGACCAGAAGCTCGGGAGCTTCGAGATCGTGCTGGAGCGCACCATGAAGATGGTGGGTGCTGGCCGCGCCAAGCTCCAGGGCTCGCTCGCCACTGGCGAGGCGCCTGCCATTGGCATGCGCCACGACGACGACCCTGACGGCGCCGTGTTCGACCAGGACCTCGGCTAGCGCTGGTGCCCAACTCCCGATCGGTGCTGCGCGTCGGCATCACCGAGCTCCGCCGTCGGCCGGGCACGCAGCGCGACGTCGTCGTGCGCACCGCCATCCCCGGCCTTGCTGTGTCGTCGGCCCATGTGCCCGACGACGCCGAGCTCGACGTTGATCTCACGCTCGAGTCGGTAGAGGGGACAGCCGTTACGGCTCGCGGCACCGTCGGGGTCCCCTGGGTCGCGGAGTGTCGCCGATGCCTCGGCGAGATGTCCGGCACCGTGGTGGTAGCGGTGCGCGAGGTCTATGAGCTGCACCCCACGGACGGCGAGACCTATCCGATCGAGGTCGACGAGGTGGATCTCGAGCCCGTGGTGCGAGACGCGGTGCTCCTGAACCTCCCGCTCTCGCCGTTGTGTGGGCCCGATTGTGTCGGCCCGGTGCCCGACGAGCTGCCGATCGCGTTGGCCGGCGAACCGATCGAGAGCATCGATGATGGAGACGTTGCGCCCAAGGACCCTCGGTGGGCTGCCCTCGACGATCTGAAGCTCGATCCCTCCTGAACCCAGCGTTCGGTTCGACGGTCCCCAGGCCCCCCCGCTACGATCTCCCGGCTGCGCTGCAGGGCTTCGCTCCAGTGCCACTCTGTTCTCCGATCTGAGGATCTGTCATGGCCGTCCCCAAGAAGAAGACCTCCAAGGCGAAGACCCGCAAGCGACGGGCCAGCGCATGGAAGCTCGAGGCGCCGTCGCGCAGCCTGTGCGCCCACTGCGGTGCCACCAAGCTGCCGCATGTCGTGTGCGGCAACTGTGGCTGGTACGCCGGCCGCCAGGCCATCGAGGTCGACTGACGCTGTGATGCTGCCCGTCGCACTCGACGCGATGGGGGGGGACAAGGCGCCGGGCGAGATCGTCGCGGGGGCCCATCGGGCGGTGGCCGAGCTCGGCGTGCCCGTTGTGCTCGTCGGTCAGCCAGAGGTGCTGGAACCGCTCGCCGAGGGTCTGGAGATCATCCCCGCCTCCGAGGTCATCCCCATGAGCGCGGATCCTGGATCCAGCGTTCGTCGGATGAAGGACTCCTCGTTGGTGCGTGCGGCGGAGGCCGTCCGCGACGGCCGGGCGTCCGCCATGATCTCCGCGGGCAACACCGGCGCCACGATGGCCTCCGCATTGCTGCGCATGGGTCGCATCAAAGGCGTCTCCCGTCCGGCCATCGCCACGCCGATCCCGGTGCCGGGCGCCGACCCCACGATCCTGCTGGATGCCGGTGCCAACGCCGAGTGCCAAGCGGACTGGCTGCTGCAGTTCGCGCAGATGGGCGTGGTGTTCGCCCGCACTCGCTACGGCATCGAACGGCCGCGCGTTGGGCTTCTGTCCATCGGCGAGGAGGCCTCCAAGGGCACGCCCTTGGTGAAGGAGACGAACGCCCTCCTGGCCGCATCCGACGCTCTGCAGGCGGCTGGCGGCATCTTCATCGGCAACGTCGAGGGCCGGGATGTCATGACCTCCGAGGTCGACGTCGTCGTCACGGATGGCTTCACGGGCAACGTGGTCCTCAAGACGCTCGAAGGCGGGATGCGCACACTCGTCAACGCCATCTTCGAGGCCTTCGGAACCACCCCCGAGACCCAAGCCGCCAGTGAGGTGCTGATCCCAGCGCTCCTGCCGCTGTACGGCACGCTCGACCCTGACAACACCGGCGGCGCGATGCTGCTTGGGGTGGATGGGCTCTGCTTGATCTCCCACGGATCGTCGTCTGCGACCGCTGTCGTCAACGCCGTGCGGGTGGCCAAGGAGCTCCACGATGCGGGCATCGTGGGCAGCCTCCGCGCTGCCGTCGCCCCCGCCTGAGGCGCTGACCAGGGGTTTTCTTTGTGCACAAGCGCACAAAGTCTGGGAACCGGTAAGGTGCCCGCTGCCCATCGCCCGCGCAGGAGCTGTCGTTGCCCGCCGAGACCCACGTCGAACGAGGAAACCCCATGGACCGTCAGCAGGTGTTTGAGCTCATTCGCGACCGACTGGCCGACATCCTTGAGATCGAGCCCAGCACGATCTCGGAGGGTCAGAGCTTTGCCGACGACCTCGACGCCGACTCCCTGGCACTCATCGAGCTGGTCGAGGCCCTGGAAGAGGAGCTCAGCGAGCGCTCCGTGGGCTTCCGGATCGATGACGAGGATCTCGCGGACCTGAAGACGGTTCGCGACGCGGTCGACTATGTCTTCGGTCGGCTGTAGGGAGATCTGATCTCCCTCCCCGTACCCGGTCTGGTGGAGTTGGTCGAGCGCCTTGGCCTCGACCTCGCCCCCGACCTCCTGGCGCCAGCACTCGTGCACCGGTCCTGGTGCGCAGAGCACGCGGGGCACCCGTCAAACGAGCGCCTCGAGTTCCTCGGCGACTCAGTGCTCGGCATCGTCGTCACCGATCACGTGTACCGCGTGTACGACACGCACGACGAAGGCGATCTCACCGAGATCCGCAAGACCGTCGTGACCTCAGTCGCCCTCGCAGAGGTTGCCGCCAGCCTCGGAATCGGCGACCACCTGCTGCTCGGCAAGGGCGAAGAGCAGTCGGGCGGCCGCGAGAAGCCCTCGATCCTCGCCGACGCGATGGAGGCCATCATCGGAGCGGTCTACATGGCAGACGGACTCGAAGGGGCACGCACCCTCGTCCTGACCATCCTGGGTGCGCGGCTGGCGACGGCTCAGGCCGACGGTGCCGACCACAAGAGCCGTTTGCAGGAGCTTTCGGCCCGTGCCCTCGGCGCTGCGCCGCACTACGACGTCGAGACAACTGGGCCCGACCACGCCCGCACCTTTTTCGTCACCGCCACAATTGCCGGGGTGGCCTACGGCAAGGGTGAGGGGCGCTCCAAGAAGCAGGCAGAGCAGGCCGCCGCGCGCGCCGCTCACGCCGCCCTCGATGACCACGATCGATCCAACACCCTGAGGGAGACCCACCATGGCTGAGCTGCCCGAGCTCGAAACGCTCCGGCGCGAGCTGGAAAAGGAATCGGTGGGCAAGCGGTTCAAGGTCCCCGAGGTCACCGGCGCCAAGACCACGAAGCGCAACGGCAACAAGAAGGTCTTCCAGGCACGCCTGGAGGGAGCCAAGATGAAATCCGTCGACCGGCGGGGCCACTTCCTCGTCGGCAACCTCGACAACGGTGAGCTGCTGTTGATCGACATCGGCGAGAAGGGCTACCTCGAGAAGGTGGCGCCGCGCTCCACGCCTCCGAAGGGCACTGTCATCAGCTTCGGATTCACTCAGGGCGGACACATTCGCCTTGTCGATACGGGTGGCACGGCCCAAGCCTTCGTGGTCGCCTCCGACGCGGTGGCCGAGGAGGTTCCGGAGCTGGTCGCCAGCGGGCTGGATCCCGTGGCCGACGCCGTGTCCTGGACATCGTTCGCTCGCGCGATTCTCGCCCGGAACCTGAAGCTCAAGGCGCTGTTGATGGACCCGGAGATGGTCGCTGGCATCGGGCCGATCTACAGCGACGAGATCCTTTGGGAAGCCGGCCTCCGCCACGATCGGATCTCGAGCGAGCTCTCGTCACAGGAGATCCGTCGGCTGTTCCGTGCCCTCGTGGAGACCCTGCATGAGGCCGTGAAGCATCGCGGCACCACCCTCGGCGACAACGGTTTTGTGGACCTGTATGGCAAGGAGGGCGACTATCAGAACCACCTCAAGGTGTATGGCCGGGACGGCCAGCCCTGCCGGCGCTGCCGAGCCGACGTGGTCAAGACTCGGTTCGCCAGCAAGCCCCTCTACTACTGCGATGCCTGTCAGGTCTGAGGTGCCCCGACCTACCCGCCGCGACCACTAGCGTCCGGGTCCAGATGTTCCTCAAGACCCTCACGCTGAAGGGCTTCAAGTCCTTCGCCGACACCACCTCCCTGGATCTCGAACCAGGGGTCACTGTCGTGGTCGGTCCCAACGGCTCCGGCAAGTCGAACGTCGTCGACGCCATCGGTTGGGTGCTCGGCGCGCAAGCCCCTTCAGCGGTCCGGTCGCAGAAGATGGACGACGTCATCTTCGCGGGCACCGCCAAGCGTCCGGCCCTGGGGCGCGCTGAGGTGGGCCTCACGATCGACAACTCCGCAGGGCTCCTGCCGATCGACTTCACCGAGGTGACGATCACCCGAACGCTCTTCCGCAGCGGCGACAGCGAGTACGCCATCAACGGCGTCCCGTGCCGTTTGCTCGACATCCAGGATCTGCTCTCCGACACCGGCGTGGGCCGGCAGCAACACGTGATCGTCAGCCAGGGTCAGATCGATGCGGTCCTCAATGCTCGACCGGAGGAGCGGCGCCTCATCATCGAGGAGGCGGCCGGCATCCTCAAGTACCGCAAGCGCAAGGAAAAGGCCGAGCGTCGCCTCACTGCCACCGAGGGCAACCTCACCCGCCTCGGCGATCTGCTGCGTGAGGTGCGCCGTCAGCTGCGACCGCTCGAACGTCAGGCCGACGCTGCTCGTCGACATGGCGACCTCGTTGCGGAGCTACGAGCGCTGCACCTGTTCCTCGCAGGGCGCGAGCTCACGACCCTCACGCGCCGGCTCTCCGATGGCGGAGCGGCCCGCGCTGAGCTGGGCAACGAAGACTCCCTGCTTCGCAAGACGTTGGCCGAGCTCGACGCAGCCGTCCTCGCCGCGGAGGCCGAGCTGGGCCACACGGGGGCCGACGATCTGGGCGACGACCTGGTCCGCTTCGAGGCGCTGCGCGAGAAGGCCCGAGGGCTGGTCGCCGTGCTCACGGAGCGCCGTCGGGGCATCGAACGAGAACGAGGTGCGTTCGTCGACCAAGCCGTGATCGCGACCCTGGAGGCGGAGGCCAGCCGGCTGGCCTCAGAGCTGGCGGCCGCCGACGCCGAGGCCGACGCGCTGCTCCCGCAACAGGACGAGCTGCTCCAGGCCCAGACTGCGTTGGCAGATGCTCGTGCCACCTTCGAGCAGAGCTGGGCCGACGGAGTGCCCGCGGCGCCGGCGGGGCGAGCGGCCGAGTCCCGGGGTGAGCTGGCCGCACTTCGCTCGGGAGTGGAGCGCGGTGAAGTCGAGCTGGCTCGTGCGCAGGCGCGGTTGGCCACGCTCGACGAGAAGCTCACTCGGCTTGAGGCAGAGGCCGCCCGTCTGCGGAGCGAGGCAGAGGCCGCCGAGGCGGCCGAGGGCCCGCTGGTGGAGCGGCTCGCAGCAGCCGAGCAGCAGCGTGCCGCAGCCGAGCAACAGGTTGCCGAGGCCGAGGCGGCCCTCCGGGCGGCCGACGGCGACCGTCACGCGTGGACTGCCCGCGCCGAAGCACTGAGCCTGGCCCTCGACCAGGCCCGCGCCCGGGCTGGAGCGGAACGCCTTGCCGAGGTGGACGGCGTGGTGGGCACCCTCCTGGACCTCGTCGAGGTGGACTCCGGGTGGGAGGCAGCCGTGGAGGCAGCCGCG
>JANOQG010000393.1:0-2316 GCA_031422255.1 Actinomycetes bacterium
GACGATGCGCCGTTCGGGACAGGACAAGCGGTCCTCCCGCAGTTCGGCTATGTCGTGCTCGCACTCTTCGCCAACTGGGCGGCAGCAGTCATGGTCGTTGCCGCGACGGTGGCGGCCCACCGATCAGGTTCGTTCCCGCGGTGGCTCGGTCGGTTCGGCTTCGTCGTGGCCGGATTCCTGGTCCTGCTCGGATTGACCGGCGGGATGGCGTTCTTCGCTTTACCTGCATGGGTGCTCGCCGTGAGCATCCACTGGTTCCGGATGCGCGAGCGCAATCCAGCCGACAGCCCATAGCGAAGCGAAGCAGCACCCCGCAAGGGGCTCAACGAGAAGCTCCGGGCGGGCGAAGAACGCTTGCGGACGTCCCTCCCCTACTGCCCGGTGTGCCAGCGGAGCGCGTTGCATCCCGGCATTCATGCCGCGTCCGTACCGGCCCTTCAGTGACAGTCAGCTGACGCGCTCGAATCGGTACGCGAACGGCGACCTTGTATTCGCGACATCACGACCGCCCTCGTGGAGCAACTCTGTGGTCACCTCGATGTCCCGCTTCGGAAGGAGGTAGGTGTCGAGGTCGTTCGACATGAGCGAGTAGGTGTCTGCACGAGAAGCGACAAGAGGGCCAGCGGTCGCATACAGACGGGCCGAGCAGGCGCTGGTGGACTGTCCTAGGGTGAGGCCAGCGATTAGGGGCAGTCGATGAGTGAGTCGCGAGTGGTTGAGCCAGTGGTGCCGGTGTCGCGTTGGTCGGGGACCGGCGTCCGCATCTTCACTCCGGCTGCACTGCTCAGTTTGGCGGCGGTTGGGTGGTGGTGGTCGGCACGCATGTCCGCGGACATGACAGTGGGCACGGCGCCGTCGATGGGGATGGGTGCGATGGGCGGCGAGCAGGTTCTGACCGTCAGCGCGTTCCTTGTGGCATGGCTGGCGATGATGACGGCGATGATGTTTCCGGCGATCGTCCCGGTCGTGAAGCTCTACGGCCGTGCCGCGGCCGCTGGCCGCGTGGCGCCGTTGCCGTTCTTCGTGGCTGGCTACATCCTGGTTTGGACTTCGATCGGATTGCCGGCTTACGGCGTGTGGCGTGCGCTGATGAACCCGATTGAGGACGGACGGCCCTGGGCGGGACGGTTGGCCGGCGTGGTCCTGCTTTCGGCGGCTGTTTGGCAGCTGACCCCGATGAAGTCGGCCTGTCTGCGCCACTGCCGGTCCCCGATCTCCTTCTTCATGAAGTTCGATGCCAAGGTGACCCGTCGGCTGGGGGCCCTGCGTATGGGTGCGACGCACGGATTGTTTTGCCTGGGGTGCTGCTGGGCCCTGATGGCTGTCCTCGTCGCCTTCGGCACCATGAACCTCGTCTGGATGGCTGGTCTCGCCCTGCTCATCCTCCTGGAGAAAAACGCGCCCGCAGGCGAACGCGCCGCCCAGTTCGCCGCGGTGGCATTCGTGGGACTCGGCGTCGCTCTCCTCCTCCGTCCTGAAACCCTGACCGCCCTCACCTAAGGAGACATTGACATGACCACAACCGAGACCGCTACCGCCTGGAAGTTGCGTGGCAAGGGATACGAGTTCTGTAACTGCCTCCCCGGCTGCACCTGCAACTTCTCCGGATTCCCCACCTCATCGGACGGGAGCTGCAAAGCAGCCGTCGCAAACCACATCGTCGAGGGCTACTGCGGCGACATCGACCTTTCCGGCCTCAAAGTCATCGCCATCCTCGACTGGCCAAAAGCCATCCACGACGGCAACGGCAAGGCGGTGTTCGTTGTTCCGCCCGCCGTCTCCGACGACCAGCTCGGGTGCCTTGCCCAGATCTTCACCGGCCAACTCGGTGGGCTCCCGTGGTCCATCCTCGGCACGACCTTCGAGGTCGCCGGTGTAGTCCGCGCCGAGGTCGAGATCGATGACGACGGCATCAACAGCGGCTTCCGGGCCGAGGGCGTCGGCGAAGCCACCGGCGGAACGATGAAGAACCCCGTCAGCGGCGAAGATCACCGCGCCGCCATTGTCCTAGAGACTGGGTTCATCTGGACCCGCGGCGACTGCGGCCAGGGCAGCTTCCACGTCGAAGCCGAAGGCATCACCCTCGACTTCCAGGACAGCAACTGGATCTACTACGACTTCGACTGGACCAACCAGACCTGACGAAACCCAGCCCTCGGCCCCTCACCTTTCGCAATAATCGAAGCGCGGGGGCGGCCCGCACGTCGTCATCCGAGCTCCGCGGCCGACCGCTGAACCGCGCCGCGGTCATTGGCGGTCCATACCGGTGACGCTGCATAGTGCCCGGTCTGCCCGGCGCTCGCCTTGCATCCCGGC
>JANOQG010000394.1:0-13042 GCA_031422255.1 Actinomycetes bacterium
ATGGAGCCGTCAACGGCATCGCCACCTTGGTGCGCGGAAGCGGCACCCGGTTGCGAAAGGTCCAGAACGGGTTCGTACGCAGCTACGCGCTCGCAGTCGCCGTTGGCGTCGTCGCGATGCTCGCCTACTTCTTGAGCCGGGTGACCTTCTGATGCTTGCCGGGGTTCTTGCCAGCGAAGGCGTGTCGGGCGTGGTCTCCACGCCGCTCACCCTCGCCGTTCTCCTCCCCTTCGTGGGCGCGATGGTCGTGGCGGTCATCCCGAAGGGTCGGGTCGAGCTCCACCGGCTGGTGGCGCTTCTGTTCGCCACGGGCACAGGGGCGCTCACGCTCGCGCTTCTGGCAGGGTTTGATCGTCACGAGAGTGGCTTCCAGTTCGAGGTGAATCGAGCCTGGGTCAGCGATTTCGGCATCTCGTGGCACCTTGGCATCGACGGCATCTCGTTGTTCCTCGTCGTGCTCTCGGGGCTGCTGTTCCCGCTGGTCATCATCGCGGTCGCCCCGCATCATGATCCCAAGCCGTACTACTCCTGGATCCTTGTGCTCCAGGGCGGCTGCATCGGGGTGTTCTGCGCCCTCGATCTGTTCATGTTCTTCGTGATGTTCGAGATCGTGCTCGTACCCATGTACTTCCTCATTGGCGGCTGGGGCTACGCGGAGCGGGTGTACGCCGCTCTCAAGTTCTTCATCTTCACGATGCTCGGTTCCGCACTCATGCTCGTCGGCATCGTTGGCCTGGCCTTTCTTCACCGGGATGCAACCATCGATGCCAACCGGGTAGCGGTGACCACCATGCAGGAGGCCACCCTGCAGGCGCAGCAGGCGGCGGTCGATGCTGGAGCTCCGGTCGACGCGGCAACGCAGGCTGCCATCGATGCCAACGACGTGCGCATCCAGGCGCTCCAGAACCCGAAGCTCGATTTCGACCTCGTGCACATCGCGGAGAGCCAGCGCATCGAGGACACCTCCACGGGAGCCAGTCCGCTCGACTGGGGGGCCGCCCGCTGGATCTTCCTCGCCTTCGCGATCGCGTTCGCCGTGAAGGTGCCCCTGTTCCCGTTGCACACCTGGTTGCCTGACGCACATACGCAGGCGCCCACCGCCGGTTCCGTGATCCTTGCCGGGGTGATGCTGAAGCTCGGCACCTATGGCTTCGTGCGGTTCGGCCTCTATCTGTTTCCCGGTCCGTCGGTGTTCTTCGCTCCAGCGATGGTCACCCTCGGCGTAGTCGGGATCATCTACGGGGCGGTCGTCGCCACCATGCAGAAGGACCTGAAGCGCCTGGTGGCGTACTCCTCGGTGGCCCACCTCGGGTTCATCGTGATGGGCACGTTCGCGCTGACCACGCAGGGCATCCAGGGCGGCGTTGTGCAGATGGTCAACCACGGCATCTCCACCGGTGCGCTCTTCCTGCTCGTGGGCATGATCTACGACCGGCGCCACACCCGCGAGATCGCCGCCCTGAAGGGTCTCCAGAAGTCGGCCCCGATCATGGCGGGCGTGTTCACCCTGGTCATGCTGAGCTCGATCGGCCTCCCTGGTCTCAACGGGTTCGTCGGTGAGTTCCTCATTCTCACCGGCTCGTTCCTCACCCGACGCTGGTTCACCGTTGTGGCCGCCGCCGGTGTGATCCTCGCCGCGCTCTACCTCCTGTGGGCGTACCAGCGCGTGTTCCACGGCGAACCCGACGAGGAGAACGCGGACATGCCGGACATGACCTGGCGGGAAGGTCTCGTGATGGCCCCGCTGCTCGGGCTCATCGTGTTCTTGGGCGTGTACCCGCAGCCGATGCTCGACCGCATCGAGCCGGCTGTCGCTCGGCTGGTGAGCCACGTCGAGGAGCACTCCGACTACGTCGAGCCCGAGGTCGCCACGAGCGGCTCTGGCGAAGCCGACCACGTCGATGATCCCGCAGACGCCGAGCACGCCAAGGATGGTGAGTGATGCTCGCGAGCCTTCTGCAGCAGCTCGGTGAAGATCCGGTGCCGATCGCCAGCGTGAACCTCGCCTGGTCAGCGCTCCTCCCGATGCTCATCCTCGTCGGCGGCGCACTGCTGATCCTCGTGCTCGACTCGTTGCTGCCGCGCCGACCGATCGCTGGCGCCTATGCCTTCGCCACCGTCGTCACGGCTGCGCTCTCCATCCTCGCTGCCATCCCGTTGTGGCGGCGCGTGCAGGACGCAGATCGCGGCCCCTTCTCCACCCTCGGCGAGGCGATGGGGATCGACGGCTTCTCGTTGTTCGCCACCTTCGTGATCTGCGCGGCGGTGATCCTCGGGGCGCTTCTGTTCGATGGCTGGCTGCGCCGAGAGGAGATGGACGGCGCAGAGCCTTATGTGCTCATGCTGCTGTCTGCGTCGGGCGGCCTCATGATGGCCTCGGCCAACGATCTCATCGTCATGTTCCTCGGGCTCGAGATCCTGTCGATCGCCGTCTACGTGCTTGCCGCCATGCATCTCCGGAAGGTCACCTCGCAGGAGGCCGGCGTGAAGTACTTCGTGCTCGGGGCGTTTTCCTCGGCCTTCTTCCTGTATGGGATCGCATTCACCTACGGCGGCACCGGGTCCACGAACCTCGTGCACATCTCGAGCTTCCTTTCCACCACGGTGCTCGCCGACAGCGGACTCGTGCTGGCTGGCATGGCTCTGTTGCTGGTGGGCTTCGCCTTCAAGGTGTCGGCGGCGCCGTTCCATTTTTGGACGCCCGACGTGTACCAGGGGGCGCCGAGCCCGAGCGTGGCCTGGATGGCAAGCGGTGTGAAGGTGGCAGGGTTCGCCGGGCTGCTCCGGGTCTTCTACCTGGCGTTTGCCACCTACCGACTCGATTGGCAGCCGATCATCCTCGCTCTCGCCGTGCTCACGATGCTCGTGGGTTCGGTGCTCGCAGTCGTGCAGACCGACGTGAAGCGAATGCTCGCCTACTCGTCTATCAACCACGCCGGATTCATCCTCGTGGCCGTGCAGGCGGCCACCGAGCGCGGCGTCGAGGCGGCCCTCTTCTACCTGGCCGCCTACACCTTCATGGTGGCCGGCAGCTTTGGGATCGTGGCGATCGTGAGCCGCAAGGGCGACATCGGCAACAGCCTCGACGATTATCGCGGGCTGTCCCGCGATCGCCCCGTACTCGCGTTGGCCTTCGCGCTCTTCCTGTTCGCGCAGGCGGGCGTGCCACTCACGTCGGGCTTCTTCGCGAAGTTCTACGTGATCACCGCTGCCATCGATGCCGGGTCGTCGGGTCTGGCGATCGTCGCCATGATCACCGCGGTGATCGCGGCGTTCCTGTATCTCCGGATCATCGTGTCGATGTACATGTCGGTCGAGGACGCCCCTGAGCCCCGCAGCATCCCCGTGCCTCGGGCGGCCGCCCTCGCGCTGTGCATCAGCCTCGCAGTGACCATCGGTACTGGTGTGCTCCCCGGCACGCTGTCCTCCCTCGCCAAGGACGCCACCCCCGCCCTTGTCCAGGACCCAGCCCCGACGGTCGATCCGGCGAGCGCACCCTTCGTCCCCTAGACGTCGAGCGCCATGGGCCCCCGCTCGGGTCCATCGGGCTTCCATGCAAGGGATCGGGGCCGCGGAGCGTTGTAGGGCCGTGGATGTCTGCGGCCCGCTCAGCGTGACCCGTGTCGGCCTGGTCCGGCTGGTGTACTGATGGGCGTGCTCACGCCCCCTCGAGGCACCCCGGCAGCGCTGAGACCGTTGCCACGTGGACGTGCGATGACGACGCAGCGGCCCGTACCATCGGCACGAGTCCGATCGCACCCGGTGGTCCCCATCGCCGTGGCGGCTCGGGCTGCCTCCCTGACGCCCATGCTCCCTCCGACGAAGACCCTTCCCGATGTCGAGCTCGTCGAGTTCGCCCGGGAAGGCGACCGTCTCGCGTTTGACGAGCTCCTCCGCCGCCACGACGACCGCATGCGTGGGCTCGCCTATCGCCTGATGGCCGATCGCTACTCCATGGACGACGCGCTCCAGGAGGCCTACTTGAAGGCATTCAAGGGCCTGCACAGATTTCGCGCAGGGAGTGACTTCGGCACCTGGCTCTACCGGATCACCTACAACGCATGCATCGACGAGCTCCGTAAGCGCAAACGGTCCCCGCTCTCGATGGTGGATCCGATCGATCCCGAGTCCAGCCGGCCTGGCCCAGAGCGGATCGTGAGCGCGTCCGAGACCGTGCGCGGCGCGCTGGCTGAGCTCCCCGTCGACCAACGCGTCACGGTCGTGCTCGTCGACGGCGAAGGCTTCGACCATCGCGAGGCGGCCGAGATCCTCGGTGTGGCGCCGGGCACCGTGGCCTCACGCCTCCATCGAGCGCGTGCAGCGCTGCGCCGCACACTCGGAGACGACGTTCGGTGAGTCCGATCGACCCGATCGAGCCCGACCGCGTCATCCAGACCGCGCTCCGTCTTCTGCCTGCACCGCAGCACGGCGAGACCTTCTGGGGTGACCTCGAGCAGGCCATCGACGGGCACCTCGTAGCGACGGGCTCCGCAAGTGCGCGTGCTGATTCCCCGGATGGCCAGCGCGTGCCGGAACGCGTCGAGCTCGACCGAGCGGTCGACGACGCCCTGGCGCTCGTGCCCCTGGCGTTCCGACGGCGCTCGAACGCGGTGGTCCTGGCCGTGGCATCGGCCGCCGTCATTCTGGTCGTGTTCGCGGGCAGCTCGCTCGTGCGGGAGCGCAGCGACGGGGAGAAGGTCCTGATCGCCGGCACCGGTGACACGGTCGGCGCATCGGGCGCCCTCAACGCGCTGGTCGACGGCGCTCATCCTTCCTCCTCCACCCTGGTGACCGTGTCGGCGAGGACAGCGTCGGCCTCGACCGACGCTGTGGCGGCATGGGTCGACGCTGTGCACGCGGGTGATGCCGCCGCCGCGTGGTTGGCGATGGGTCCCGCATCCCAGGATCACTTTGGCAGTCAGAACGCGTTCCGTGAGCAGCTCGCCGTTCTCGACAGCGAGCTCGGTGCATGGTCGGGGGTGGAACCTGACGAGGTGTTGGTCACCCCCGTGATCGCAAGCGATGACAGCACGGTCGCCGTCGTCACGATGGTTGGAACCACCCAGGACGCCAGTGGCGCTCAGTTGCAGGCGCACGCCTTTCCCGTTCGGATTGTCGATGGCGACGCCGTCCTCGAGCCGTTCGCTCCCGCTGGCGAGCTTGAGGTCGTGATGCCCGAACCGATGTCCGAGACCGGGGCCCTCGACATCGTGGAGCGCGGCGATGAGCTCGTGATCGTCGTGCCCCAGGGTGTCGACGCTCCGATCCTTCGGCTCGACGGCGGAGCAACCGTGGTCTGTGGAAAGGCCGAAGGCACAGCGCTACGGGTGATGGATGCCCTCCCGATGCAGCGCTGCTCCTACCTGCCCGATGCCGGTATCGCGCCAGGTGCGCACACGTTGACGGTCGCCTTCATGGGGTCCGACGGTGCCACGATCTCGGCTGAAGCACTCCTGTTCGAGGCCGCCTGACGCGCTCGATCGGCGCCGCAGAGGTGGTCTTGGTCGCTCGCGCGAGCGTTCACTAGGCTCACCCGACGTGTCCGACTTCCTCCGCGACTACCTAACGGTAGGCATCTTCGGCCTTACCGGGGCGACGTTGGTGGGGCTCCTGCTCGGGCTCGGCAGCCTGTTGCGACCTACTCGCCCGCAGCCGGAGAAGTACATCAACTATGAGTCCGGGGTCGATCCCGTGGGTTCGGGTTGGGGCCAGAGCAACGTTCGCTATTACATCTTCGCCCTGCTGTTCGTGATGTTCGACGTGGAAGCGGTCTTCATCTTCCCCTTCGCGACGCGTGTCGACGCCTATGGGTGGTTTGGCCTGATCGAGATGACCATCTTCATCGTCATCCTGGCCCTGGGCCTCCTCTACGCCTGGAAGAAGAAGGTCCTGCGATGGGTGTGACCACGAGCGTGGACTGCATGCCGGCCGAGCCGACAGGCGAGCCTGCCGGTAACACAGCGCCGTGTTCTGGACCGTTGCCCGACCCGGCCCGACCCGGAGGCGATCGCTAGATGGGTCTCGTCGAGAGCGGCAAGATGCCCAAGCCGCTCACCAAGCTGTTGAACCTCAGCCGCAAGTACTCGATCTGGGCTTACCAGTGGGGTCTTGCGTGCTGTGCCATCGAGATGGGGGCCGCCTTCGCGTCGCCCCGCTACGACGTGATGCGCCTCGGCGTGATTCCGTTCCCGGCCAGTCCTCGCCAAGCCGACCTCGTCGTCATATCGGGCACGGTGACTGACAAGATCGTTCCGGCCATCAAGCGTCTCTACGAGCAGATGCCCGATCCGAAGTACGTGATCTCGATGGGCAGTTGCACCAACTGTGGTGGCCCTTACTGGGACAGCTACTCCGTAACGAAGGGCGTCGACCAGATCGTTCCGGTCGATGTCTACGTGCCCGGATGCCCGCCGCGGCCCGAGGCGCTGCTCGAAGGCGTCGTGCTGCTGCAGGAACGCATCCAAAACGAAGACATGGCAGCCCGCTGGAAGGGTGAGCAGGACCGCCAGGAGCCGATCGTCGTTGGCTGACGCCGCCGCC
Source organism: Actinomycetes bacterium (assembly GCA_031422255.1). GTDB lineage: Bacteria > Actinomycetota > Acidimicrobiia > Acidimicrobiales > VFJN01 > VFJN01. The sequence goes on from JANOQG010000394.1 coordinate 6,541, forward strand.
CCCACCGAGGCAGTAGCGCCCGACGCTCCGGAGGTCGCCACCGACGACCGCCGCGAGGCACTGCGCGCGATCTTCGCCGAGCACCTCGGCGACGCTGTGCTCGACACGTCGATCAAGCCTGGTCAGGGGCTCTGGATCAGGGTCGCCACTGCAGCGTGGGTCGAGGCCGGCGCCGTCGCCCGCGACAAGGCCGGCTGCAAGTACTTCGACTTCCTGTCCGCGATCGACTGGCTGCCCTCGCCCTACGGCCGCTACGAGGACTCCTCTGTCGACGTGCCCTTTCCGCCACCCATGCCAGACCGGGCATCGGCCGTGCCGGGCTACGCCGGCGGCGAATCCCGTCTCCAGGTGTTGGCCTCCGTGGCCAAGCCGGGAACCGACCTGCGCGTCTTCCTGAAGGCCGACGTGCCCGACGACGACGCCCGGGTCGGCACCTGGGCACGCACGTACTCGGGAGCGGCGTGGCACGAGCGCGAGACGCATGAGATGTTCGGCATCTCCTTTGACGGCAACGCCGACCTGCGCAACCTCTACCTGCCCACGGAGTTCGAGGGCCACCCGTTGCGCAAGGAGTTCCCACTCCTGGCTCGTGTCGTGAAGCCCTGGCCCGGGATCGTCGATGTCGAACCCATGCCGGGTGGCGACGACGACGATGAAGAACCGGCGGTCGACGGCGAAGGAAGCGATACGTGACGCTCACCGACGCTCAGCAACTCGGCTACATCAACGCGCAGGCCGCCGATGGCCGCGTGAACGTGGAGCTCGAGACCGACGACGGCATGGTCCTGAACATGGGCCCGCAGCACCCCGCCACGCACGGCACCCTGCGCATCGTCGCCCGGCTCGATGGTGAGCAGGTCACGTCCGCCGACGTGATGTGCGGGTACATGCACCGCGGGTACGAAAAGCTCTGCGAGGTTCGGTCGTACCCGCAGGTCACCACGCTGGTGAACCGGATCGACTGGCTCGGCAGCTTCGCCAACGAGGTGCCGTTCATCCTCGCTGCCGAGCAGCTCATGGAGGTGGAGGCCCCGCCCCGGGCCCAGTGGATTCGCACGCTCCTCTTCGAGCTCTCCCGCATCGCCAACGTCAGCCTCTTCATCGGCGACCTCGCGTTGCAGCTCGGCGCACAGACGCCTGCCTTCTATGCCTTCCGCGATCGCGAGTTCGTCCTCAACCAGATCGAGTCGGTCACGGGTGGTCGCTTCCACCCCAACTTCGACCGGATCGGGGGCCTCAAGGACGATCTTCCGAAGGGTTGGATCGCCGAGACCAAGGCTGCCATGGTGCGGCTTCGTGGCTTCTGCGACGAGATGGAGGGGCTCGTGTACGGCAACGAGATCTTCCAGACTCGCACCCGTGGCATCGGCATCATCCCGGCGCACATCGCGCAGTCCTATGGCCTCAGCGGGGCAAACCTTCGAGGGTCAGGGGTCGACTGGGACCTTCGCCGTGATGCCAACGTCGGCCTCGCTTACGACCAGCTCGATTGGAAGGTCTGGACTCACCCCGACGGCGACAGCTACGCCCGTTGTTGGGTGCGCCTGCAGGAGGTGCGGGAGGCCACGAAGATGGTCGATCAGCTCTGCGATGGCATGCCCACCGGCCCGATCATGGCCAAGGTCCCCCGCATCATCAAGGTGCCGCCGGGCGAGGCCTACATCGCCACCGAGAACCCGCTCGGCCAGATGGGCTACTACGTCGTCTCCAAGGGAGACACCGGCCCCTTCCGGGTGAAGATCCGCTCGGCGAGCTTCAACAACATCTCCGTCGCTCCGTGGCTGCTGCGTGGCGTCTACGTGCCCGACATCATCACGATCCTCGCCAGCCTGTACTTCATCCTCGGAGACATCGACCGGTGAGGGCACTCTCTGTGTTCGGTGCCGACCTGTCGTACTGGCAGGTCACCTCGCTGCGGGTTCTCGGCGTGCTCGTTGCCGTGATCCTGCCGGCGGGTGGGTTCGTCTACGTCTTCCTGTTCAAGATGATGTGCTTCATGCAGAGTCGCCTCGGCCCTATGGAGGCGGGTCCGTATGGCTCGATGCAGCTCCTCGCCGAGGTGGGCAAGTTCCTCCAGAAGGAGGACATCGTCCCCGAGCGGGCCGACCGGCGGCTGTTCTTCATCGCTCCCTACATCGTGCTCGCCAGCACGTTCCTGCTCCTTGTGGTCATGCCCTTCGGCCCCGACGCCTACTTCGCCAACCTCGATACGGGCATCTTCCTGGCACTCGGCCTGTCATCGGTGTCGGTCATCGGCATCTTGATCGCCGGCTGGGCCTCGGCCAACAAGTACTCCCTCATCGGTGGCATCCGGGCCGCCGGTCAGCTCATCGCCTATGAGCTGCCGATGGTGCTCGCCGTCGTTGGCGTCGTGATCCAGGCCGGCACGCTCAACCTCCAGGGCATCGTCGCGGCGCAGCACCAAGGCGAGATCTTCGGGTTCGGGGGCATCGGAAACCCGTTCCTGCTTACGCAGCTCGTCGGCTTCGTCATCTTCCTCATCGCCACCCAGGCGGAGCTCACCCAAACGCCGTTCGACATGCCAGTGGCCGAATCCGAGATCGTCACCGGCTACATGACGGAGTACTCCGGGTTGCGGTTCCTGTTGTTCTTCATCGGTGAGGTCGCCACCGCTGGTGCGTTTGCTGCGATTGCGGCAACGCTCTTCCTCGGCGGCTGGGCGCTGCCCTTCATGGCGCTCGACGACAACGTGATGAACATCGTCGGACCCCTCGTGCTCTTCGCCAAGATGATGCTCGTCGGCTTCCTCATCTTCTGGGTTCGCTTCACCTTTCCCCGCTTCCGTGAGGATCAGCTCCAGGCCTTCGCCTGGAAGTACCTGATCCCCATTTCACTGGTCAACATCCTGGCCACCATGGTCCTGAAGGTGGCGTTCTAGATGCCGATGCCCAAGCCGAAGCTGCCCGGCCTCTTCACCGGCCTCAAGATCACGCTCATGGAGCTGCTCAAGACGCTGTTCCCGAAGCGCGGCATGCGCACGCTGATCCCCGCTCCCTCCCTCGGTGCTGTCACCGTTCAGTATCCGCACGAGAACGAGTCGCCGGCCCCGCGGGCCCGTGGCGTCATCGCGCTCAAGTCCGAGAACTGCACGGTCTGCATGCTCTGCTCGCGCAGCTGCCCCGATTGGTGCATCTACATCGAGGGCCACAAGACCAAGGCCCCGCCGCGACGCCCTGGGGGCAAGGAGCGCACGGTCAGCGCGCTCGACCGCTTCGACATCGACTACGCCCTCTGCATGTACTGCGGGATCTGCGTCGAGGTCTGCCCGTTCGACGCGCTGTTCTGGAGCCCAGAGTACGAATACTCGGAGCCTCGCCTGGCCGACCTGCTCCACGACGAAGCTCGTCTCAACGAATGGATGGAGACAGTGCCCGACTTCGAGCCCTACGAAGCCGGCTCCGATGCGAAGGTGCGAAAGGTGCCGCGCTGATGGTGGCGCAGAACATCTTCTTCTACGTCTTCGCGGCTGCCATCGTGTTCAGCGCGTTCCGGGTGGTCACCTCGAACAACGTCGTGCACGCCGCCCTGTACCTCGTCGCGGTGCTCGCCTCGGTAGCGGCGCAGTACATCTTGCTCGCCGCCGAGTTCGTGGCCGCTACGCAGGTGCTCGTCTACATCGGCGCCATCATCGTGCTGTTCCTGTTCGGAATCATGCTCACGCGGGCCAAGCTCGGACGCGATCAGGACCTCACGCACAAGAACTGGGCCACCGGGGCCGGCACGGCACTGCTCCTGTTCGGTGTGATGGCCTATGCCCTCATCGATCAGTACCACTGGAAGCAAACGCCCCTCCCCGCGGACACTCGGTTGATCGCAGTCAACGGCTCCAACACGGCCACGGTGAGCGACGCTGTCTTCTCCACCTACCTCGTCCCGTTCGAGGTCGTGTCTGTTCTCCTCCTGGCTGCCCTTGTGGGTGCCATCGTCCTGGCGCGGAAGGACTGACATGGACAACCTTCTTCTCAACCAGTTCCTGTTGCTCGGAGCGGTGCTGTTCTGCCTCGGCGTCTACGGAGTGCTGGCTCGCCGCAACGCGGTTCTCGTGCTGATGTCGATCGAGCTGATCCTGAATGCCGTGAACATCAACCTCATCGCCTTCGGGGCGCTCTGGGGCTCGATCTCAGGCGCCATCTTCGCTCTGTTCGTGATCGCAGTCGCCGCCGCCGAGGTGGGCGTGGGGCTCGCCATCGTGCTGCTCATCTACCGCAACCGCCGCAGCGTCGACCTCGACGACATGGCCGAGATGAAGGGATAGGAGTGAGACTCCGCCGCCCCGCCGCCCCCGTCTTGCCGGCCGCCGCCGTTCGCGGCGTCCTCCTCGTCACCGCAGGCCCCTGCGCTCTTGTCGTCGGTCCTTGCGAGCCGACGCCGATGACTCGGCGATCCGGCCACGCCGGCGCGGTGGAGGCTCACTAGCTGATGTGGTTCCTCGAGCACGCCTATCTGATCCCGCTGATCCCGGCGGCGTCGTTCTTCCTGATCCTCTTCTTCGGCAAGCGGATGCCCAAGAAGGGCGCTGAGATCGGCATCGCCGCGCTGGCAATCTGCTTCGCCATGGCCCTCGCCACCAACGTGCAATGGCGCTCCCACGTCAACGATGCCGAGCACGCGGCCGAGGCGAAGGCCGAGGAGCTCCACGGCGCGGAACCTGGCGACCATGGCGAAGAGGTCGGCGAAGAGAGCCTTGGTTCGGAGCCGGAGGCGTCCGAATCGCCGGGGGGATATGCGAAGGGGGGCGAAGCCCCCCTTGATGCGAAAGCAGAGCATCTCGAATTCGACGTCGAACCTGTGCGCGCGAGCTGGACGTGGTGGCAGAGCGGCGACGTGCAGTTCAACGTCGGGATGCTGCTCGACGGCCCCGCGGTGATGATGCTGTTCGTCGTCACGCTGATCTCGCTCCTGGTGCACGTGTACAGCACCGACTACGTGGGTGGCGATCGGCGCTACACCCACTACTTCGCCTTCCTCTCTCTGTTCAGCGCCTCCATGCTCGGCCTGATCATGAGCGAGAACACGCTGCAGCTCCTCACGTGCTGGGAGCTGGTGGGTCTCTGTTCGTTCGCCCTGATCGGTCATTGGTGGGAGGAGAAGCCCAACTCCGATGCCGCCCTCAAGGCGTTCATCACCAACCGCGTCGGCGATGTCGGCCTCATCTGTGGCGTCATCATCCTCTTCTTCGCCGCCGGCGGGACCTTCGACATCGTCACGATCAATGAGATGGCGGTGAGCGGCGACATCGATCACCTCGTGCTGCTGGTGGCGTCGTGCTCGCTCATGGCGGCCGTCATGTCCAAGTCGGGCCAGTTCGTGCTGCACACATGGCTGCCCGATGCCATGGCTGGCCCAACCCCGGTGTCCGCGCTCATCCACGCCGCCACGATGGTCGTGGCTGGCATCTACATGGTGGCCCGCCTCTACGGCGTGTTCTTCCAGGGCTTCTCGATCGGCACGTCGAGCATCAACCCGCTGGCGGTCATCGGTGCCGTCACCGTGATCGGCGGGGCCGGGTTGGCCTTCGTCCAGAACGACATCAAGAAGGTGCTCGCCTACTCCACCGTGTCGCAGCTCGGGTACATGGCGATGGCTCTCGGCGTCGGCGCATGGACCGCGGCCCTGTTCCACCTCTTCACCCACGCAATGTTCAAAGCTGGCCTGTTCCTCGGGTCCGGCTCGGTGGCCCACTCAGTGCACTCCTTCGACATGAAGGAGCACATGGGTGGCATGCGGAAGTTCATGCCCAGGACCTTCGCCACCTTCATGATCTGCACGGGCGCCCTCATCGGCCTGTTCCCGCTGGCGGGCTTCTGGTCAAAGGACGAGATCCTGGCGGGTGCCGACCAGCTCGGCGGGTCGGGGGGGTACACGGCATTCATGGTCGTCGGCCTCATCGGCGCCTTCATGACGGCCGCCTACATGACCCGTTGCATCTACCTGACGTTCTTCGGCGAGCCGCACGGCCACGCCGCTGACCAGGAGCACCCGCCGCACGAGTCGGGTCGAGCAATCGTCATGCCCCTGTACATCCTGAGCGGGATGGCCATCGTGGCGGGGTTTGCGAACCTCCCGAACAGCGGCTTCTTGTCCTGGGTCCCGGATGGCATGGCGCTGCGCTTCGAGCACTACTTCGAACCGAAGGGTGAGTACTTCCCCGCGGTGCTCGAAACGTTCTCCCACCCTGAGTTCAACCTCGGCATCGCCCTCGCCTCCACGGCCATCGGCCTGCTCGGCATTGGCCTGGCCTACGCCTGGTACTGGAAGGGACTTGGGCCGCAGGGCATCACGAGCCGCAACCGGCTCGCCCGTGCCGGCCACACCGCTCTCGTGGAGAAGTACTACCTGGACAAGCTCTACACGGACATCATCGTCGGTGGGGTGAAGGGCCCCGTCGCCCGCGCTGTCTACTGGTTCAACCAGAAGGGCATCGACGGCGCCATCAACGGCGCGGGAGCCGCAGCCGTGAGGAGCGGCAAGTTCGTCTACG
>JANOQG010000395.1:0-4908 GCA_031422255.1 Actinomycetes bacterium
CGTCGCGCAAGTGGCTTCGCAACCAGGACGCGTCGCTCGACATCGTCGGAGGCTACTGACCTTCGGCTAGCGCTTCTTGCCCTTCTTGCGAGGGCGCGGTGGGATGACCCGACCCGACAGCTGAGGGGGTGCGGCGACTGCGTCGTCGTTTCCGGAGCGTTGGTCGCCCGCAACCAGACCGCCGCGCGACCCGGCGGGAGCCGCTGACTCCCTGGCTCTCGCCCTTCCGGCAAGCCGCTCGCGGATGTCGCGGTAGCGCGGCTCCCTCTCCTTGAGCACGGCCAGGAGTGGAGAGGCGATGAAGATCGACGAGTAGGCACCGGCAAACAGGCCGACGAGGAGAGCGAGCGCAAACTCCTCGAGGGAGCTGGCACCGAGCACAAACGACCCCAGCACGAGGAGCGACGCCACCGGCAACAGGGCGGTGATCGACGTGTTCAGCGAGCGCATCAGCACCTGGTTCAGCGACAGGTTCACCATGTCGCTGTAGGTGAGGTTGTGGGTGGCGCCCACCAACGGCGTGTTCTCGTCCACCTTGTCGAACACGACGATGCCGTCATAGATCGAGAAACCCAGGATCGTGAGGAGGGAGACGACCGTGGCCGGGGTTACCTCGAAGCCCGCGAGCGAGTACACGCTGATCGTGATGAAGATGTCGTGGACGAGCGCGACGATCGTGGGCACAGCCATTCTCAGCTCAAAGCGGAACGTGATGTACAGCGTGAGCGCAATCAGGAAGAACACCAGCGCCCGGACGGCCTTCGTGCTGATCTCGCGACCCCACGACGGACCCACCGACGTGAAGTTCACATCGTTCGTCGTGGTGCCAGTGAGCTCAGCCAACTTGTCGGTGACAGCGCTCGCCTCCGCGAGCGGAAGGGACTCCCCCTCCACTCGGAGGCGTGTCTCGCCCTCCGCGGTGAGCGTCTGGACTGTTACGCCCTTTACCCCGAGGCCGGTCACGGCAGCCTCTGCATCAACCACGCAGGTCTCGCCCTTCGGCACTTCCCACACGCCACCGCCGTCGAAGTCGATGCCGAGGTTCAGGCCCCGCAGGTAGAGCGACACGAGACCGATGGCAATGACGATGCCCGAGATGATCAGCCAACGACGGAGCTGCCCGACAAAGTCGTAGGTGGTCTCCCCGTGGTAGAGCCGCGCCCAAAGCGAGCGCCGAGCGAAGGGATCGGTCACGAGACACCTCCGGGGCTACGCAGGGGCGCAGCGCCGCGGGCCGCCGACGTGCCCAGCCCGCTGGGAAGTCCCCACCACGAGTCGCCGGTGAACCGCGCGCTGCGACCCATCCATGCGACCGTCGGGCGGATGAAGAACCACGCCACCACGAGGTCGAGTGCGGTCGCGAGGGCCAAGAAGAAGGCGAACCCTCGCACCGGCCCAACCGTGAGCAGGTAGAGCAGGACGGCGCCAATGAGGCTCGCCACGTTGGCGGCGATGATCGTACGAAACGCTCGCTTCCAGCTGCGCTCAGTGGACGCGCGCAACGAGCGACCGAGGCGGACATCGTCCTTGAGTCGCTCGAAGAAGACGACGTAGCTGTCGACGGTGACACCGACTGACACCACCAACCCGGTTACGCCAGCCAGGCTCAGCGCGAGACCGCGGCTCTGGCCAAGCCAGCAGATGAGCGTGAAGTTCAAGGAGGACCAGACCAGGAGGCCGAGGAACACCACGACCCCAAGCGCTCGGTAATAGAAGATCATGTAGATCACGACGAGCAGCAGGCCGAGCATGCCCGCCAGGAGACCCGCCCGCAGCGAGTCCTTTCCCAATGTGGGCGACACCGTCTGGACCGTCTGTGCTTCAAGCGTGACGGGCAGCGAGCCGTAGCGCAGCACAAGGGCCAGATCCTTCGCCTCCGACTGCGTGAAGCTGCCGCTGATCTGGATCTCCTCGCGCTTGAAGGAGGCTTGCTGGATCGTGGGAGCGGACACCACTTCAGAATCGAGTGCGATGGCGAGCCGACCCGTGGGGCACACCTCGGACTTGGAGAAGCACTCCGAGGAGATGGCATTGAACTTGGCGATGCCGTCGCCACCCTTGACCACCAGGCTCACCGACCACTCGCCTGTCTGGCTGAGCTCCGCGGTGGCGGTGGAAACGATGGTGCCGGTAGCTGCAGCCGGACCGAGCTGATAGGTCTCCACCACCTTGCCCTCCTTGATCTCCTCAAGCACGACAGGCTGATCGGCGACGTCTTCCGCGCGGGGCGTCACCTTGAACCCGCTCAGCGGGCTCTGCCCCGGCGCCGCTGTGGTGCTTGTGGTGTCGGCGGGCACCGTGGTGGTCGTGGCGTCCTGGAACGGCGACGCGACCTGTCCGGCGGACTGCCCCTCCACCGACGCAGCGGTCGTGGTGGTGGTGGTCCCGCCCTCCCCGGTTGTCGCGGTCCCGTCACTGGTGCTGGTGGAGGATTTCGGATCCACGAGATCGTCCAGGCTGCCGGCGATGGAGCCGAGCACCGGCCGGAACCTCAGCTCGGCGGTGTCGCCGACAAGATCGATGGCTCGCTGCTGGTTCTTCACCCCCGGGAGCTGCACCACCACGGAGTCGCCCTGGCGAGCGATGTCAGGCTCCGCCACGCCCAAGGCATCGACCCGGCTCCGAATGATCTCGATCGTCTCCTGCAGCGCCTCGTTGCTCGCTGCCTTCGTGGGCTGGAGCACCACCGACACCCCGCCCTGAAGGTCGAGACCCAGCAGGGGTGTGGTGTTCGTGGCGAAGACGGCCACCAACCCGAGCAGTGCCACGAGCACGATGAGGATGAGGGGGGTGAGCTTCTTGCGCTGCATGAGGGGTTAGATCTCAGTCCGAAGAGGAACAGGCGGCGGCCAGGAGACGCCGGGGGAGGTTAGCCATACGCCGCGGCCATGCGCGAACGCACCTCGTTGAGAGTCCCCGCCTCGATGGCCGCACGCACCTCCTCAACCAGGTGCAAGGTCCACCACACGTTGTGGAGCGTGAGCAGCCGCGGTGCGGTGGGTTCGTCCACGACGAGGAGGTGCCGCAGGTAGGCGCGCGACCACCGGGCACAGACCGGGCACCCGCACCCGGCATCGAGCGGAGCATCGTCGGTCGCGTTCTCGGCCCGCTTCAGGTTGTAGCGCCCCGCGCCAGAGAGAATCGTGCCGTGGCGGGCAAACCGCGTTGGCAGCACGCAATCGAAGAGGTCGATGCCCAGCGCCACCGCCTCGACGATGCCGATGGGGTCGCCCAAGCCCATCAGGTAGCGGGGCTGGTCATCGGGCAACGACGGCAGGACAGCCGCAAGCGTGCTCAGCATCGCCTCGCGCGACTCGCCGACCGAGAGACCCCCGATTGCATAGCCATCGAAGCCGACGGCTCGCGTGCGCTCCGCGCTTTCGATCCGCAACGCGACATCGGTGCCGCCCTGAACGATTCCGAACTGGTTGAGCGACGGCCTGGCCTGGGCGAGGAAGACCGCACGTGCCCGGGCCGCCCACCCCGCAGTGCGATCGACCGCCACCCGCAGCACCTCCGGGGACGACGGCAGCGGTGCGCAGACGTCGAGCACCATCTGGATGTCGCTTCCGAATGCCGTCTGGATCTCCACAGCGGACTCGGGAGTGAGGCGGTGCGTACCTCCGTCGTAGGTCGAACGGAAGGTGACGCCATCGTCGTCGACCTTCACGTTGCCACCCGGGTCGAGCGAGAAGATCTGGTAGCCACCCGAGTCGGTGAGCACATGTCCCGACCAGTCCTGGAAGCGATGGAGGCCGCCTTGCTGCGCGATCACGTCGGCTCCGGGCTTGAGCATCAAGTGATAGGTGTTCCCGAGGACCACCTCGGCGCCGAGGTCCTCGAGGTCGGCGGAGGAGAGGTGGCGAACTGCGCCACGGGTGCCTACCGGCATGAAGCATGGCGTGCGCACCACGCCGCGAGCCGTACGGATCACACCAGTTCGGGCGGCGCCATGCCGGGCGGTGATGTCGAACGCGAGGGTCATCCGCGCTCGCCCTTCAGCAACATCGCATCGCCGAAGCTCAAGAAGCGATAGCCCTCGGCGAGCGCTTCCTCGTAGAGGGCACGCCAGCGCGGACCCACGAAGGCTTCGACGAGAACGAGGAGCGACGACTTCGGTTGGTGGAAGTTCGTCAGCAGAGCGTGGACCACCGCGAACGGGTGGTCACCGTGAATGAACAGCTCCGTGCGTCCCTCGAGAGAGCCCGACGCTGCGGCTGACTCCAGAGCGCGCACTGTGGTGGTGCCGATCGCGAGGACGCGATCCGCGACTCCACAGGCCGCCATCGTCGCCTCGGGTACCCGGTAGCGCTCGCTGTGCATCTGGTGATCCTCCACCACGTCGGTGGCGATGGGACGGAACGTGCCGAGACCGACCACGAGCTCCACCGGGGCCACCCTGGCGCCCGCGGCCTCCACCGCCTCGACGACTGAGCGCGTCAGGTGCAGCCCTGCCGTCGGTGCGGCGACCGAACCCGGTTGGTCGGCGTACACGGTCTGATAGCGCTCAGGGTCGTCGAGCGGCGTCGTGATGTAGGGCGGGAGCGGCACGCTGCCGTAGGAATCGAGCACATCGAGCACCGCCACGCCGTCGGCCAGATGCAGGGTGACCAGGCGACGGCCATCGCCCAGATCATCGTCGACCACGCAGGTGAGGTCGGGACCAGCGACGAGCGCTGTGCCTGGCGGGACCTTGCGGCTCGGACGCACGAGTGCCTCCCACACCAGGTCGGCTGCACCGTCGACGGGCTCGAGTAGCAGCATCTCAACCGCCCCACCGGTGGCCTTCTGCAACCGCAGGCGGGCCGCGAGCACCCGAGTCGTGTTCACCACCACCACAACACCCCGACCAACCAGGGCAGACACATCCGACACGCGCCGGTGGGTGGGGCGCGTCCCAGGACACTC
>JANOQG010000396.1:0-11451 GCA_031422255.1 Actinomycetes bacterium
AAGGGCGGCGACCTGATCTTCGGCATCGTCACACCTCTCGATGCGATGCAGTTCACGAACGATCTCGTGCTCCCTGCCAACGGCAACCCACTCGAGGGTGTTGCCGCCAAGATGCTCCTTGCCGCTACCGACCGTGATCCCACGGAAGCTGGCAAGGCGGCTCGCAGCGCCTCCTCAGTCGAGACCCTCACCCGCATCACGGCGATCCCCGAGGCCGAGCGCGTGATCGGCAATGCCGACTGGAACCGGTTTCTGCTCTACGACAACGACGAGGTCACCATTCGCAAGGCGTTGCGTCCGTTCTTCCCGGACGACCAGCACGCCCAGATGATCGTGCGCCTCCCGGGAAACCAGGACATCGAGTCGGAGGGCCAGGCAGCCGATTTCGTGCTGGCAACGACGTCCGACCTCGCCTTCAGCGGCGCCGAGGTCACCACCACCGGTGCTCCGGTCCTCCTCAGGGACATCAACGACTACCTGACCGGCGGGATGTTGACGCTGGGTGCCATCGCGGTGGGCCTGATGGTGATCATTCTGCTCATCTTCTTTGACGTGCGGTGGCGTCTCCTGCCCCTCGCCGTGATCCTGTTGGGCGTGGTGTGGGCCTTCGGCCTGGCGGGCTACCTCGGCATCCCCCTGACGATCGTCACGATCGCAGGCCTCCCTGTCATGCTCGGGGTGGGCATCGACTACGCGATCCAGATGCACGCGCGCGTCGAGGAGGAGGCGCTCATCGGCACGTCGGGCCACCCGATCCAGGAGGCCAGCAGGAACCTCGGTCCTGCCCTGCTCGTCGTGACCTTCGACGCCGTCTTCGCCTTTGCGGCGCTGCGCTTTGCCAAGGTGCCGATGATCCGCGACTTCGGTCTGCTTCTCTCGGTGGGCATCGCGGCGATCTGTCTGTGCAGCATCATCGCGCCACTCGCCATCTTGGGGATCCGGGAGTACAAGTCGCCGACCAAAGACCGCGAGTTCCGTGCCGGACCACTCGGTCGCCTGGTGCTGCTCCTCGGAGCCCTCCCCGCCAAGACCGCCCCGGCTCTGATCATCGTGAGCATCGTGATCTTCGCCGCCGGGATCAGCGTTGAGGACAAGCTCGTGCTCCAGACCGACCCGATCCAGTGGGTGAACCAGGACACGCAGGTAATCCGGGACCTGGCCGTCCTCGATGACGAGGTGAAGTCATCGAGCGAGCTCGGCATCTTCTTCACCTCTGAGGCCATCTTCAACGACGAGACGGCGCTCTTCATCCACGACTTCGCCAATGAGCAGCTCGCGAAGCACCCTGAGGAGCTGCTCACGGCGTCGAGCATGGTCACGACCGTGAGCTATCTGCTCGAGATCCCTGGCGCCGGCGACGTCGCCCCAACGGGGGCCGAGGTCGAGGCGGTCTACAACGTGGCGCCGTACGACATCCAGCTGTCCACCACCAACGTGGACGACAGCGCCATGAACCTCATCTTCCGCACGGGCCCAGGCGGGCTCGATGCAAGGGCCGTCGTGGTGCGTGACGTTCGTGACACGGTCGTGCCCCCGGCGGGCATCACGGCGACGCCCTCGGGCCTCGCCGTCGTGGGCGTTGGCCTCTTGGACAACCTCGAGGCCAACCGGATCCTGCTGACCTATCTCGCCATCCTCTTCGTCTTCCTCTTCCTCGCCGTGCGATTGCGAAGCGTGGTGCGGTCGCTGCTCTCCCTCGTCCCCGTGCTGATAGCGGTTGGCGCCGCCTCGCTGGTGGCCTATGGCCTCGATCTCAAGCTCAGCCCGATGACGGCGGTCGGCGGGCCACTGGTTATCGCCGCCTGCACAGAGTTCACCTCGCTCATCCTGCTGCGCTTCATCGAGGAGCGTCGCCGCGGGCTGACCCCCAAGGAGGCGGTCGACGTGACGGCCGCTCGCACCGGACGTGCCTTCATCGTGTCGGCCATGACAGCCATCTCCGGCGTTGCCGTGATCGCCACCTCGTCGCTCCCACTCCTCCGCGACTTCGGTCTGGTAGTCGCCATGAACGTGGCAGTGGCACTCCTCAGCGCGCTCGTCGTGCTGCCTCCGATGCTGGTGTGGGCCGATCGACGCAACTGGGTGTCCCGCGGCCTCGTGCCGCAGGACGTCCTCGATCGTTCGGCCGCCGTAGCGGCGGAGCGTGTGGTGCCCTCGAGCGCAACCTGACCAGGCCCGCCGGCGGACGCGCACAGATGCTCGTCCGCCGCCGCCCCTAGCCTGGAGCCGTGACCTTGGAAGCCCGGCGAGTGGAGTACGAGACAGCAGGGCTCGACGTTGGCGACGTCGATGTGGACCCGTTCGTGCAGGTGCAGCGCTGGTGGGACGAGTGGTCGGCTTTGGCTCCCACTGAGCCGAACGCCGTCGTGCTCGCCACGGCGGACGAGATGGGGAACGCGTCGGCGCGCACGGTTCTCCTGCGGGGACTCGATGCCTCGGGATTCACCTTCTTCACGAGCTACGACAGCCGCAAGGGTCACGACCTCGACGTGCACCGGTACGGCACGATTCTCGCCAGCTGGGTGCCGTTGCTTCGTCAGATCAACGTGCGGGGCGCCATCTCCAAAGTCGATCGACGTGAGAGCGAGGACTACTTCGCGGGTCGTCCGCGGGGGAGTCAGCTCGCCGCATGGGCGTCGCATCAATCAAGCGAGCTAGCCAACCGCGCCGAGCTCGAGCAGCGCTTTTCCGAAGCTGAGCAGCGGTTCGCCGGACAGGACGTGCCGTGTCCAGCGTATTGGGGTGGCTATCGGCTTGTGCCGGACTCGATCGAGCTCTGGCAGGGGCGGTCCAACCGCATGCACGACCGGCTTCGCTACGAGCGCGACGATCCTGCTGGTGGGTGGCGGATCGTGCGCCTCAGCCCGTAGGGGCGGTCGGCCAGGTCGTGGCAGCGGCCACGAGACCCGCCACGAGATCGGCCGTATGGGGGATGGGCTCGCCAGGCGCGAGGTGGGCCCAGAACGGTCCGTGGGATCGCACGCGTGGAGGCAGCTCGAGCTGCACGCCGCCGCTCCGGCAGCGATTGACAGGATTGTCGCGGTGCACACCGCGCAGCTCACGCGGGATCTCCTGGAGGTCGTCCACCACGGCGTACCCCTCGAGTGACGCCCGCAGGTGCTGCGCGAGGTGCGTGGCAAGCGGTCGGTGACCGCCGCCAAGGAGAAGGGTGGTCCACAGGCCGTGGCGACCGAAGCCATGCACGGCCACGACGACATCGACGTGGTCGAGGAAGCGAGCGAGCAACGGAGAGTCCTCAGGCGTGACTTCGATCGACGGGATGTGCCATCGCAGCCCTGCGGGCTGACGCACGGCGTAGACGGACGACCCGGACTGTTCGGCGGCCGCATGGGCGATCAGGTCAGTGCCCGCCTCGAGGTTCCCGCCGTGGAACGCCATGAACCCGAACCTCGAGCGAAGCTCGAGATCCTCTTCCACACCCTCGTGGTCGAGGAGCTCGGCGAAGCGACCCATCAGCGCATCCCTACCGGCGAGCGCGGGTCCCGAGCGTGGCCACCAGCACCGAAGCGAGCGCGAGCGCCAACACGAGGCCGAGCTCGGTGGGTCCGATGCGGTAGATCCAGTCGGCGATGTCGTCCGACCAGCCGGTGACCCGATCCACGAGGGGCGACCCCCGTCCGACGGCGCGGGGGTTGATTCCCCGCTCGTACCAGCCGTAGTGGACGAGATACGCCCCAGCGAGCACCAGGAGCACGCCTGATGCACGGGTGACGTAGGGCAGCGCACGACGCAGCCAGCGAAGCAGGCTCTGGCGCGCCATGCCGAGGCTGACGGTGAGGGCGAGGAGGACGAGCGTCATCCCGAGCGAATACGACACGAACACGGCGATGCTCGAAAGCAGGTTCTGCCGCCGGAACGTGCCGACGACGTTGAAGGCGAACAGCGGGAACGCGCACGAGATCGAGGCGATTGCATACGAGATGCCGAAGAGGAGCATCGAGGTGCTGTCTCGGGTGCCTCCTCCGCGCTGGAGCTTGGGGAGGTTCAGCACCATCTCATGTCCTCGCGCCATGGCGACTCCGACGACGAGCAGCACCGCGCCGATGACGATGGTGGCCCACGGCGTGACTCGGTCGAACGTCGCCGACAGGTGGTACGTGGCGAGTCCCACCAGGCTGAACACGATGAGGAACCCTGCCGCTACAGAGAGCCCAACCCCCACCGAGCGGGTGACGCTGGCCCGGACGTCCCGACTCTCTCCCTCGAGGCCCAAGAAGTAGGCGAGGTAGGCGGGCAGCATCGCAAACCCGCACGGGTTGACGGTGGTGAGCATCCCCGAGGCGAACGCGATGGCCAGCGGCGCGTCGATCACTCGGGGATGTCCAGCTTCTCGGCGATCAACGTGCGGAGCTCAGTGGCGGTCAGCTGGCCCGTGTGCGTGGCCACGATCCTGCCGTCGGCGGCGAGGAGCACGGTGGTGGGGAGGAAGGACCCGCCGAGGGCGTTCATCACCGAACCGTCCTTGTCTTGGGCGGTGGCGTAGGAGATGCCCGTCTGCTCGACGAGGTCGAGGGCGTCCTCGGGCCGATCAGTCACGGCGAGCCCGAGGAAGGCAACGGCGTCCCCAAGCTCTTGGTGCACCTGCTCGAACGCTGGCATCTCGGTGATGCACGGGATGCAGGTGGAGGCGAAGAAGTTCACGACGGTGGGGGTGCCATAGATGGAGGTGAAGGGCACCGTCTCGTCGTCGAAGGTGGTGAAGGTGGCGTCGCTCGGATCGAGCTGATCCTCCTGGCTCAAGGACAGGGTGGCGGACGGCTTGGCTGCGTCGCGCTCGTCGGCCAGGAGCCGATAGGTGCCGACGGCAGCCCCGAGTGCCAGGACGGTGGACAGGGCTACGACACGCCAGGGCAGTCGCGAGGAGTCCGGCACGGCGACGACGGTATCGCCGTGCCTACCGGCGACACACGTCGCCGGTAGGCACACGCAGCCCACCGCTGGGCAGGCCGGGGGTCGGTCGTCGGACGATCCGCACGACGGGGGGAGCGTTCGTGCGGATCGGCGGCCGTTGCCCCGGCCCGCCGTTGGCGGGGACCTGACCGCGGGGACCTGACCATGTCGGTGGGTCCCCGCGGGTGATCTGGCGGCTACGCGATCTTGTAGATCACGCGGTCCTGGAGGTAGGCCGGAATGGGGATCTCTGGAAGCTGGTCCTCGGCGCGAGCGACCTTCGGGGGGCGACCCCGGCGACGCTTGCTCTGGAGCACCTTGCCGTTCAGGAGCAGCTGGCCGCCCCACACGCCCCACGGCTCGCGCCGCTCGAGTGCTCCCTCGAGGCACTCGGCCATCACGGGGCACAGCGCGCAGATCCGCTTGGCCGTCGCGATGTCCTGCAGCTCTTCGCTGAAGAACATGCCACTCATGGTTCCGGCGGAATCGTTGCAGCGGGCTTGGGCCCACCAGTCTCGGTTGTCAGCGGGCTCGTGCCCGCCGGGACTGTCGCAGGTGTACTCGTAACGCTGGGGCAACATCGCCCTGCTCCCTCTTGTCGTGTGTGCGTGTGGTTTGGATGAGGTGGATCGGAGGTGTGACTACGGAGCACCGTCGGTGGCCGGAGAACGAGAAAGGCCGCCGGGGTGGTGTCCCGGCGGCCTCTCGGATTGCTTCGTCTCCCTGTGGTGTACCTAGGGCGAGAGCTCCGAGAGGGTCCGGGTCGGGCGGTTCTTGCGGTTGAACACCATGAAGGTGAACGGCTTCGCAATGGCGCCCTGGGTCCACGAGGCGGACTGGTGCTTGTCGGACACCTGGTGGACCGCCGCGCCGCCATAGAGGACGGCGGAGGAGGTACCGGTGGCACAAGCAGCGACGGTGACCGCGCTGAGGCGCGAGGCACCGGCGGGGGCCAGCAGGCCTGCCATGGTGTGCGTCTCAGTCGACATGTCACGTGCTCCTGGGTGGGCGGCGTGCCCGGATCGGCGACCCGGGTGGAGGCATCGGACCACGCTGCCTCGGGCTCGTCAACCGAATTAGGGCGTTGCCGGGAAAAAATCTGGCGCCAGGTACGGTGCTCCTCGATGGAGGACCTGGCAGAGCGCCCCACGCGGGGTCGGGTGTTCGAGGGGATCCGTCGGGTTCGCCTGGCCGACGTGAGCCCGGCTGGGCGGCTGCGTCTTGATGCCGCCGCCCGCTTTCTCCAGGACCTCTCGGCCGACGACACCGCCGATTCCGCCCTGCCCGATGCGGAGGCTTGGGTGGTCCGCAAGACCGTGATCGTCGTGCGCGCCTTCCCGCGCTATCTCGAGCCGATGGAGTTGGCCACCTGGTGCTCGGGGACCGGGAGCCACTGGGCGGAGCGACGCATCAGCATCGTGGGAGAGCAGGGCGGAGCGATCGATGCCGCCACCACGTGGGTGTACTTCGACCGCGCCTCCGGGCGCCCCAGGCGCATTCCGGATGGGTTCGCGACGATCTATGGGGAGGCATCGGGCGGTCGGCGGGTTCGGGCTCGTCTCGACCATCCTGACGTCACCCCGCCTGAGGCCCGGGAGTTCCGCTGGCCGCTCCGCTTCGCCGACTTCGACGTGCTCGATCACGTCAACAACGCCGCGTACTGGCAGATCGTCGAGGAGGCGCTGGCGGAGTGCCGCGCCGTGCGGGCTCCGCTCCGCGCCGAGGTGCAGCACCGCTCGCCCATCGAGCGCGGCGCTGAGGTTCAGGTAGCGATGGCCGCGCGAGAGGACGGAGGCTTCGCGCTTTGGGTGCGGGCCGACGGCGTCCTGGCTGCAACCGCGGAGGTGTGTCCCCTCGGATGACGAGCGGCTAGTCGACGAGCTGGTAGCGCAACGCGCCGGCCTCGCGATGGCTGACGACCTCGCCGGTCTCTCGCAGGTGCTCGAGGTGGGCGTACGTCTCGCTCTCGGCCATCTGGCCCCACGAACGAGGTCGGAAGAGCTTCTGTGAGTAGGCCTCGACGGTGGCGTCGCCGAGCTCTTGTGCGGCGGAGCGGAGCGTGTCGAGCCGCTCCTCGTGATGCTCGCGGATCTCGCGGGCACGACCGGCGAGGTCGTGGAAGGGATGGCCATGGGCTGGGAGCGTCAGCGTGACTCCCTCGAGACGCGCGACCTTCTCGAGCGATCCGAAGAACTCGGTGAGCGGGTCGGCGCCGGCGACGAGGCCTGAGATGTGTGGGGTGATCGTGGGCAGTACGTGGTCGCCGGACAGCACGATCCCGGAAGCAGGGTCGAACAAGCAGAGGTGGTCGTTCGTGTGGCCCGGGGTGTGCAGGGACACCCACTCGCGACGCGCCAAGGTGATGATCTCGGCGTCGTCGACTCGCCGTGTGGGAGCGGGAGTCCGCACGAAGCGCTTGAGTGCGACTCGGTAGAGCCCGAACTTGAGTCGACGCTTGAGCGGGGGCTGGAAGGTGGCGTCGTCCCTCCACGGCATCTCGCGGTCCCACGGCTTCACGGAGCTGGCGGTGCCGGCCACTGCCCTGGTGGGCTCGTCGCCGAGGGTGTCGTCCTCGGCCGGGTCGAACCAGCTGCGAAAGCTGCGGTGGGAGATCACCTCGGCGCCGTAGACATCACGCAGACGCCCAGCGCCCCCGAAGTGGTCTGGATGCGAGTGGGTGACGACGACGGTGTGGACGTTCTTCGGCTTGTACCCGGCCTGCTTCAAGCGGTGGACGAGGGCTCGCCATGACGCAGGACCCGGCAGCCCGGGATCGACGATGGCCACGCCCCGCTCGTCCTCGAGGAAGTAGCAGTTCACGTGGCCGAGCCCGGGGAGCGAGATGGGAAGCTGCGAACGCAGGATCCCCGGGGCCATCTCCGTGACCTCAGTGCCGGCCGGCTCCTGCTCCTGCCGGCGCGGACGCTCCGTGGAGGGGGTGGCCATGCGGGCGAACCTACTTGACCGCCCGGTCAAGGTTCAGTTCGAGGCAGCGGGCGACGGGAGGAAGACGTGCTCCCGATACCAGCGGAGCTCCTGGATCGATTCCCGGATGTCGTCGAGGGCGCGATGAGCCGTTGCCTTGCGAGGCACGGCGTCGAGGGCCCCCGGGTACCAGCGGCGGGTGAGCTCCTTGATGGTGGACACATCCACGGAGCGGTAGTGCAGGTACTCCTCGATCTCGGAGAGGTAGATCGCGAGGAACCGTCGGTCGGTGCCGATCGAGTTGCCGCACAGCGGGATGGTGCGGGGCTCCCGCACGTGCTCCTTGATGAACGCGAGGGTGGCCGCGCCGGCCTCCTCCAAGGTGATCGTGGACGACGCGATCTCGGTGAGCAGGCCGCTGGAGGTGTGCATGTCCACCACCACCTGCTCCATGCCGAGGAGGGCCTCGGGCGGCTGGTGGATCACAAGGTCGGGACCCTCCGCGATGATCTCGAGCTCGTCGTTGGTGATGATCGTGGCGATCTCCACGATCACACAGTGCGCGGGGTCGAGGCCGGTCATCTCAAGATCCATCCAGACAAGCACGGGCGCAGGCTACCCACAGGGGTGTGACACGCCAGTCGGCCGCCCCGGCCTGCCCGCGACCAATCCCACGTCCCGCCACTAGGTTCCACCGGATGCAGGGCCTGACCGTTCCCGTCGTCCGGCTCGACGCTGACCTCCCACTCCCCACCTATGCCACCGAGGGTGATGCGGGCCTCGACCTCCTCGCTCGGGAGGGTGTCACGCTCGCACCAGGAGGTGGGCGGGCCCTCGTACCTACCGGGATCGCCTGTGCGCTGCCCTTGGGCTACGCCGGATTCGTGCAGCCCCGAAGTGGCTTGGCGCTGAAGCACGGGGTCACCTGCCTGAACACGCCCGGCCTGATCGACAGCGGCTATCGCGACGAGCTGAAGGTGCTGCTCGTGAACCTCGATCCCACCGAAGCCTTCGAGATCCAACGGGGTGATCGCATTGCCCAGCTTGTGGTGCAGGCGGTGGCCCACGTGATCTGGGAACCGGTGGCCGCCCTCGACGGGGTGAACCGTGGCGGCGGGTTCGGTTCCACCGGCATCTGATTCACGGGTCGCGGGTCACGTCAGCGGCTGCTTTGTCGGTCCGGAGGCCGAGGTAGCTCGCGTGGCGCAACCGGTCATCACTGGTCCACTCAGCAAAGGCCAGCTCAGCCACCAGTTCGGGGCGAACCCACGAGGGGCCGCGGCGGATCTCGGCACTCGGAGGCGCCGGTTCAAAGGGACACGCGTCGGTCTCGAGCGAGCGAAGCAGCCCCCCGAGACGTTGCAGCTCAGCTTCCTTGAATCCCGTGCCGACTCGCCCGGCGAAGCGAAGCGGGGCGCCATCGATTGCTGGGTCGTGGTAGCCGACCAGGAGCGCGCCGATCCGACCCGAGCGGTTCCCGTCGCCGGGCAGCCACCCGCCGATCACGAGCTCTTGCCGCCGACGCACCTTGACCTTGATCCATGCCCGCGAGCGCGCGCCCGGGACGTAGCGAGCGTCGAGCCGCTTGGCCACCACGCCTTCGAGGCCGCGGTCGTGTGCGGCGGCTAGCAGTGCTTCACCTTCCGCGTGAAGGGGCGAGACGCGCCACCGTGGCGCCGGTTCGAGCAGCTCGTCCAGCAGGCGGCGGCGGTCGCGAAGGGGAAGACCCGTGAGGTCGTGCCCATCGAGGTGGAGCAGGTCAAACACGAGGTAGGACACCGGCACGTCCTCCATGCGTCGGCGAGCCTCGCCAGGGTCCGCGACGTGCATGCGTTGTTGCAGGCGCCCGAAGTCCGGCAGTCCCTCGGCATTCGTGGCAACCAGCTCACCATCGAGCAGTGCGGTCTTGGCCGGAAGCGCGTCTGGGAGGCCAGCCAGCTCCGGCCAGGATGCGGTGACGTCGCGCTCGTTCGCCGATTGCACGCGCAGGCGACCACCCTCGATGAAGCTCAGCGCTCGCATGCCGTCCCACTTGACCTCGTAGGTCCATCCCTCGGTCGTGGGCAGGACGCCGCTGGTGGCCTTCATCGGCACCAGACTGCGCGGCAATCGGTCAGTGGTCACGGCCTGGCAGGCTACGGCCGTGAGCCCTCAGGTACAGGTGGACGCGTGGCGGGTGCACGACACCGGCCTTGTCGCTGCCCCCGGTCGCTTCCGCCGACTGCCGGGGCGTGTCCGACACCACCAGGGGCAGGGCGACGCGTGGCCGCCGCGGGTCGTTCTGACGCTGACCGATCACACGCTGCGGGTTGCGACACCCGCCGGAGCGCTCATCGGAACCTGGCCAGACACCGAGGTTGGGGTGCAGCTGGTCGGCCAGGGTCCGCCCGTGAGCTTCGTGGTCCAGCTCCCGGAGGCGGCTCACCTCCTCTCGGCAGCGGCGGACGCAGCGACGAGTGCGCTGCTGGCCGCCCTCACGTAGGGGAGCCGGTCGCCCGTCCTTGTGCACTGTGGCGACGGGACCAGGCGGAGCGATGGCTGGTCCTAGGGTGCGTCCGGAGCTACTCGACCAAGGAGGATGGCAATGGGGGAACTCGTCCTGGCCGGCACGGCCGCACTCATCACCGGCGGGGGAAGTGGCATCGGGTTGGCAGCGGCACGTCATCTCCTGCGGGATGGGGCATCGGTCACGCTGGCTGGCCGCAGTCAGGAGCGCCTCGACGTGGCGATCGCCGACCTGCGTGCGGAGGCGCCGGTCGGGGCGGAGGTGCGCGGCGTGGCATGCGACGTCGCCAAGGAAGACGATGTGGCCCGAGCGGTCGAGGTGGCGACCGGGGTCACCGGCGCGCTGCAGCACTGCGTGGCCTCGGCGGGCACCGGCACCGTCGCTCCGGTGGTCGTCATGCCGAGCGAGGAGTGGCATCGCGTGCTCGACATCAATCTCCACGGCGCCTTCTTCACGATGAAGCACGCGTGTGCCGCGATGGTCAAGGCCGGGGGCGGCGCCTTCGTGGGGCTGTCGTCCATAGCGGGGCCGCTCACGCACCCGTTCATGTCCGCGTACTGCGTGTCCAAGGCTGGCCTCGAAGCCCTGGTGCGCAACGCCGCCGACGAGCTGGGCCGGTCGAACGTCCGTGTCAACGCGGTCCGCCCGAGCCTCGTGCCCACCGAAATGGCCGCGCCGCTGGAGGAGGACCCGACCGTGCTGGCCGACTATCTCGCCAACCTGCCACTCGGTCGTACTGGCACCGTCGATGACGTCGCTCACCTGATCCGCTTCCTGTGCGGTCCCGAGTCCTCGTGGATCACGGGGCAGTGCATCAGCATCGACGGGGGCCACACCCTGCGTCGGGGGCCGAACGTCGAGCATTGGGCAAGGGCGCTCTACGGTGATGAGGCCATAGACGGACCCGCCTGAGCACCGAGCCAGGCGTCGCTGCGCCATGGCTTTCTTCCCTACCGACCGGTAGGTAGGCTGGCGGGATGACGTCCCCCGACGCCCTTCTCGCAGAGCTGGAGCCCACTGCGGGCCGCTTGCTCGACCGGCACCTCAGCACAACCAAGGAGTGGTTCCCGCACGACCTTGTGCCGTGGAGCATGGGACGGGACTTCGAG
>JANOQG010000397.1:0-38968 GCA_031422255.1 Actinomycetes bacterium
CGGGGCCCCTGCGTTCAAGCGGCCCGGCCACCCGGGGGGCGCCCCAACCCCCCACTATGTTCGGCCCCGGAAACACCCCCCAATGGGCGTTTCATCCCGGGCCAGAACTCGTGAGGTCAGGGTTGTGTCACTCCTCGTCGGGGGACTCGAAGCGCTGCCAGCCGGCATCGGTGATCGCTCGGGCTTCGAAGAACAGGCAGTGATCTGGGCAGGCGAACGGGGTCACCTCGGCCATGTCAACGCGACAGCGTTGCACGACGTCGCCTGAGGGCATCGTGCGCGTTGAGTAGTGCCGGCAGTCCTCACGCACAGCCATGTCGAAAGTCTGGCACGCACGGCCCGGTAGCCTCCGCCTTCATGGCAGATCGGCTGATCGTGGTGGGGGGAGACGCCGCCGGCATGGCTGCGGCGATGCAGGCCCGTCGGCGTCAGCCGTACCTTGAGATCGTCACCCTCGAGAAGGGCGCGTGGACGAGCTACTCGGCCTGCGGCATTCCCTACCTGGTGGCAGGTGACGTCGGATCCTTGGAGCAGCTTGTGGCGCGGTCGCCGCAGGAGTTCCGCGAGCTCCACCGCATCGACGTGCGCCTGCATCACGAGGTCGTGGCGATCGATCACGCGGCCCGTCGACTCGACGTGCGCGACCACCAGCGTCAACGCACCGTCCAGCTTGGCTATGACCAGCTCCACTACGCAGCCGGCGCCCGGCCCACCCGACCCGACCTGCCGGGGATACGACTCGATCACGTCAAGGGGGTGCAGACCCTCGACGATGCCAAGGTTCTGTTGGAGTACGCCCGCACCTCGCAGTGTCGGTCGGTGGCCGTGGTGGGCGGCGGGTACATCGGCTTGGAGATGGCTGAGGCCTTCGTGCGGTGGGGCGCGCAGGTGACGGTGGTCGAAGGCTCGGACCAGCTGATCCGCACGCTCGACCCCGACATGGCCTCCCGGCTGCTCGGGCCGATGCGCGGCATGGGAATCGATGTGCGACTGGAGACTCCCGTCGCCGGATTCGAGCCCGGCCAGGTTGTCTTGACCGACGGAGGCCAGCTCCCCGCCGATCTGGTGGTGCTGGGTCTCGGCGTGACGCCGAGCTCGGAGCTGTTGGCGGAGGCAGGCGCCGACACCGGGGTGCGTGGCGCCCTCGTGGTGGATCGGCGGCAGCGAACCAGCCTCGACGGGGTGTACGCCGCAGGCGACTGCTGCCAGTCCGTCAACATCGTTTCCGGCCAGCCCACCTACGTCGCCCTCGGCACGGTGGCCAACAAGCAGGGCCGGGTGGCGGGCATCAACCTCGGCGGTGGCTACGCAACCTTCGCTGGAGTGGCAGGCACTGCGATCACCAAGGTGTGCGAGCTCGGCGTCGCTCGCACGGGGCTCACCGAACGAGAGGCCGTCGGCGCGGGGTTCGAGCCTGTGGCAGTGACGATCGACGCCACGACCACAGCGGGGTACATGCCCGATGCCGAGGCGTTGACGGTGAAGCTGGTGGCGGAGCGCGGCACAGGTCGGTTGCTCGGCGGGCAGATCGTGGGCGGGGCCAATGGGGCCAAGCGGATCGACACCGTCGCCACGGCCCTCCACGCCCGCATGGTCATCTCGGATCTGATCGACCTCGACCTCGCCTATGCCCCACCGTTCAGCGGCGTGTGGGACCCGATCGCCACAGCGGCCCGGGTGCTGGCCGACAAGCTGTAGCCGCCGCTCGCACCGCCTCGGTGGGCCACAGGCGTGAGGCCTGGCACACTGTCGCATGGCTCTGGTGCCCGCTCGGGCGGCCCTCGAAGCGGACAGCTCACTCGTGGGTCGAGCGTTGTGTCGGGCCTACAGCGATCTGGTCGACCGTTGGCTGGCGGACCTGCTCGCCGCCGCGGAGGAGGAGTGTGGAAGCGGCGGAGCGGCGCTCGTCGCCGTCGGGGGCTACGGCCGAGCGGAGCTGAGCCTTCAGTCCGACATCGACGTGGTGCTCCTGCACGACGGCCGATCAGACATCGGCATCCTCGCCGACCGCATCTGGTATCCGATCTGGGATGAAGGTCTCAAGCTTGGTCACGCCGTGCGCACGCATCGGGAGGCACTCACGCTCGCCGCTGACGACCTCGACACGGCGACCTCACTCCTCCAGATGCGGCACCTGGCCGGCGACGCTGATCTGACCGACGCCCTGGCGGGGAGTGCGGTCCAGCAGTGGCAGAAGCGATCCAAGCGCTGGCTCACTGAGCTCTCCACGCGGGTGCGGCAACGTCACAGCAGCGCTGGCGAGGTGGCCTTCTTGCTCGAGCCGGACCTGAAGGAGGGCCGGGGTGGGCTGCGGGATGTGCACGCGCTGCGCTGGGCCGAGGCGGCGCGGTCGCTGCTGTGGGAGGGCGATGACCCCGTGCTCGAGGATGCCTACGAGGTGCTCCTGTCCACGCGGGTCGAGCTGCACCGCCGAACGGGCCGTCCGGGCGATCGACTCCTTCTCGAGGATCAGGACGCGGTTGCGGCCGCACTTGGCGAGGCGTCGGCCGACACGCTGATGCATCGGGTGGCGTCCGCCGCGCGCACGATCGCGTGGCGTAGCGACGATGCCTGGATCCGCATCGACGCATCCCTCACCGGCCCACTCGGCTGGCGCTCCCGCCGGGACAAGGCTGTGGGTCCTGGTCTCGTCCTGCGCGACGGCGAGATCCATCTCACCGCCGACGCCGACGCTGCTACCGATCCGTCTCTCGTGCTGCGCGCCGGTGCGGCGGCGGCCGGCGCCCAGACCTCGATCCACCGCGCATCGCTCGATCAGCTCGTCTCGACGGCTACGCCCCCTCCGGAGCCCTGGCCGCCGACGGTGAGAGCGGCCCTCGTCGATCTTCTCCTCGCCGAGCATCGCGCCATCCCGGTCATCGAGGCCCTCGACCAGCTCGGATTGTGGACGCTCGCGATGCCGGAGTGGGAGGCCGTGCGCAGCAAGCCTCAGCGCAACGCCTATCACCGCTTCACGGTCGACCGTCACCTGATGGAGACCGCTGCCAACGCGGCGGGACTCGTCGCACGCACCGATCGGCCCGATCTGCTCGTGCTCGGCGCGTTGCTCCACGACATCGGCAAGGGATTCCCGGGTGATCACACGGATGTGGGGATCGATCTCCTCGCAATCATGGGTCCTCGCATGGGGTTCTCGGCGGAGGACACGGCCATCCTCCAGGCAATGGTTCGCCATCACCTCCTGTTGCCCGACGTCGCCACCCGCCGCGACCTGGACGACCCGTCCACCATCGAGCATGTGGCTGCGGCCGTGGGCGATCTCGTCACGCTCGGCCTGCTCGCCAGCCTGACGGAGGCGGACAGCCTGGCCACGGGACCGGCGGCATGGGGCACGTGGAAGGCCGAGCTCGTGCGAGACCTCGTGGGACGAACCGCCCACGTGCTCGGCGGCGGTAGCGCCGAGGAGGTAAGCGACGACTTCCCGACCGAGGAGCACCTCGTGGTGCTCCGGTCGGGCCAGCAGTCGCTGAGCGGCGACGGCGACCGCCTCACCGTGGTGGCGGCCGACCGACACGGGCTCTTCAGCAAGGTCACCGGTGTCCTGGCACTCCACGGTCTTGGCGTGCTGGAAGCCGCCGTCACCAGTCTCGACGGGATGGCCCTGGAGGTGCTCCGCGTGGAGTCCAGCTATGGGCCGACCATTACCTGGGACAAGGTGATCGCCGACCTCGAGAAGGTGCTCGAGGGGCGTCTCGCGCTGCAAGCCCGGCTTGCCGAACGCGCTCGCGTCTACGGCGGCCGCCAGAGGCGGGCTCCGATCCATGAGCCACCGCGTGTCGTCGTGGACAACCGTGCCTCGCGCGACGCAACGGTGGTGGAGGTGCACGCGGCCGACTCGATCGGCGTGCTCCACCAGATCACTCGCGCGCTGGCAGAGCTCGACCTCAACATCGTGTCGGCCAAGGTCCAGACCCTCGGTGACCGCGTGGTCGACGCGTTCTACGTCCGCGATCTCAGCGGCGGCAAGCTCGACGACCCTGCGACGCTGGTCGAGGTCGAACGAGCTCTCCTGCACGAGCTGGTTTCCTGACGATGGTCGATCGCGAGGCGCCTACCCGCCACGATCTCATCCGCTGGGCCGAGACACTGTCGGCGATCGCTCGCACTGGGCTCGGCTTCACCCAGAGCCTGTACGAACGGGAACGGTTCGAGGAGGTGCTGCACGTCGCCGGCGACATCCGTTCGTCGGTCTTCCTCGACCAGGAGATGGACGCGGAGCATTGGGTGGAGGAGTGGATGCGCCTGGTGGGGGAGGGAGTGGCGGGGTACGTCACCCCGAAGTCGGCCATCGGAGCGGTGGTCCACGACGACCAGGGGCGGATCCTGCTTGTGCAGCGCGCGGATTCCGGCATCTGGCTGTACCCCACCGGTTGGGCCGACGTGGGCTACTCACCAGCCGAGGTCGCAGTGAAGGAGGTGCTCGAGGAGACCGGCATCCACTGCCGTCCCAAGGGCGTGATCGCGGTCCTTGACGGCATGCGCATGGGCTTCACGCGCATTCCGCTCTACTCCACCGTCTTCCTCTGCGAGGCCACCGGCGGGGAGCTCGAAGCCCACCCGCTCGAGACGCGCGACGTCGGCTGGTTCGCCGAGGACGAGCTGCCGGCCATGACCGTGGGTCTGTCGCAGTGGGGCGCCCACGCCTTCGCGGCCATTCGCGGTGAAGACGTTCCGGTCCTGTTCGACCCACCGCGAGCGGAGCCCTGGGCGCAGTCGTAAGGTCCCTCGCCATGCAGGAGACCGCCATCGAGATCGCCGAGTCCGTCCGCGCCGGGGAGAGGAAGGCAGTGGAGGTGCTCGACGAGTGCCTGGCATCAGTGGCCGCGGGCAACGAGCGCCTCAATGCGTTCGTGCACCTCGATGAGGGTCTGGCTCGGGCCAGTGCTGAAGCCGTCGACGCCATCGTGGCGGCAGGGGACGATCCAGGCCTGTTCGCGGGGGTGCCCTTCGGCGTGAAGGATCTCGACGACTGCGCGGGAATGCCGACCTCGCACGGGTCGCTTGTCTACAAGGACCGCGGACCGGTCATGCGCGACTCCATCCATGTGGCCCGCCTTCGCGCCGCCGGCGCGGTGCCGATCGGCAAGACGGCTGCCCCGGAGTTCGGCACCCTCAACTTCACGAAGACCAAGGCCTGGGGGATCACGCGCAACCCGTGGGACCTGGCCACGACGCCCGGCGGGTCCTCGGGTGGGAGTGCAGCGGCCGTGGCGGCTGGGCTCACGCCGATGTCGACGGCCAGCGATGGGGGTGGGTCCACCCGAATCCCCGCTGGCTTCTCGGGGCTCGTCGGCATGAAGCCGAGCCATGGGCGCATCCCGCACCCCGGCCCGTCGGAGACCGCCGTGCACGGCATGCTCACGACGACGGTGGCCGACAGCGCTCGCCACCTCGATGTCACCGCCGGCCCTCACGACGACGACCGGAGGTCCCTACCCCCCTCGGGCGTGTCGTACGAAGCGCTCATCGAGTTGCTCCCGGTAGCGGGCCTCCGCGCCCGTTGGTCGGTCGACCTCGGCTTCGTCGAGGACATCCACCCTGAGGTGGCGGCCCTCGCCGAAGCGGCAGCCCGCCGGCTCGCCGTCGCGGCCGATCTCGTCCTCGACGACGGCGAGGTGCGACTCAGCGATCCGGTGCGGACGTGGCTCGGGGGCGGAGCGATGGACCTGTGGTTCTCGATCGAGCAGGACATGTGGCCCGACGTCGCCGACGATCTCACGCGCTATTCGCGTGACTCACTCGAGCAGACGCTCGATTACCCGCTGCCGAAGTTCGCCCGCGCGGTGAAGCGCCGCGAACAGCTCACCCTCGACGCGGCGCAGCTCTTCCGTGAGGTGGATGTCGTCCTCACCCCCACTACGGCCGTGCCCGCCTTCGCCGCGGAGGGACCGCCCCCGGGCGGAGCGATGGCCACGCCCTTCACGATGTTGGCCAACGTGTGCTGGAACCCGTCCATCTCCGTGCCCGCTGGCATCACGACCGACGGTCTCCCCGTCGGCCTCCAGATCACCGCTGCCAGGCACAACGACCAGCTCCCCCTACGCCTGGCGAGGATCTGGGAGCAGACCAACCCATGGCCCCGCCACGCACCGAGCGCCTGACGCGATCGCGGGTCGGCCAGTCATTGCTCCCGGAGGAAGCGCTCGACCTCTTCGGCGATGGACTCTGCAGACGGGATCACACCAGGCTCGTCGTCGTGGCGTTCCTCGAGCGACGTGACGTAGGTGGACGTCTCCTCGTCCGCGTCGACAAGTTCGCTGACCTGGCGTTCGTAGGCCGCCGAGGCGATCTCGAGGTCGGTGGTGGGCACCCATGTCTGCAGCATCGTCGCGGTCCGCTCGATGAGGGCCATGGCGGCCTTCGGCGACGGCGCCCCCGGCACGTAGGACGGCACCGTGGCCCACAGCGAGGCCGATCGCAGGCCGGCTGTTCGCCACGCGTCTTGGAGCACGCCGACGATGCCGGTGGGCCCCTCGTAGTTGGAGGGGCGGAGATCGATGCCGGAGATGACGTCGGCGGCGAAGGCCGTGCCCACGATCGAGGTGGGTCGGGTGTGGGGCACCTCGGCGAGCAGCGCGCCGAGTGTGAGGCACAGACGAGCGTGTTGGCCGGTGGCTACCTCGGCGAGCTCACCGCAGTAGGTACGCCAGCGGAGCTGGGGCTCTGCGCCGATGATGACGACGACGTCCTCGTCGCCGCCCGGGATGGTTCCAGCGAAGATCTCAGTGCTGGGCCAGACGATCTCTCGCACGCCGTTCTCATCGAGCTGCACCTGGGGTCGGGTGGCGGTGAAGTCGTAGAACTCCTCGGGGTCGATCCCTCCAACGAGACTGATGTCCCAGCGATCGACGAGGTAACGGGCGGCAGTCGTGGCGGCATCGCCCGCGTCGTTCCAGCCTTCGAATGCAGCGATGACGACGGGCTCTCGCAGCGCGGGCCGGGCCGTCCAACGGACGTGAGCCATGGCTCCACCGTACCGTCGGGAACCAATCGCCCCGGCGCGACGACAACCGCTGCATGATCCGTCGTCTCGCTGTCCTCGCCGCGCTGGCCTCGTTCGCTCTGCTCGCGCTGGCCGGTCCGGCCTCAGCGCAGGTGCGGATTCCCTGGAGCACGGCTGGGGCCACCACCTCGACGACGGAGGCCGAGCGCACCACCACGACGGACGCACTGCCAGACACGACTCTGGAGGCAGATCAGCGCGACGACGGCGCCACCTCGATGGCACCGTGGATCATCGGTTCGGGCATCGCGGCCGTCCTCGTCGTTGCGATCGGTGGCCTGCTCCTCAAGCGCCAGCAGGATCGCGGAATCGAGCGAGACCGGACAGCAGCGTCGGGCGACCAACCGGCCGCGCCCAAGCGGTAGCGGGGCGGACGAGGCTTCGCTGGCGGACCACAGCGAGGCCAGTCGGCATGCGGAGGTCGGGCCGTTGATCGAGCGGTGGCCGCGATCTATGGGCGAACCCGCCCCTCTTGCGCCGAACTCGGGCGCGCGCTGCCTGGCCCCACTCGCTCGGTAGGATCCGACTATGGCTCCGACTAGTACGACGCGCACGGTCGCCGAGGTGATGAGCGCTCCGCCGGTCACCGCGCAGCCCTCGGAGACGATTGCGGAGGCATCCGCCCGCATGGCAGAGCGCAAGAAGGGCTCCGTCGTGGTCGTCGATGGCGAACGGCCGATCGGTATCCTCACCGAGCGAGATCTCGTGCGATTCAACGCCACCGGCGCGGCGGCCTCGGACACCAAGGTGAGCGAGTGGATGACCCAACCGGTCGACTGCGCCTCGCCCGACCTCTCGGTGCAGGAAGCGATGGCAGGCTTCGCGGAGCGCGGCTACCGCCACCTCCCGGTTGTTGAGGACGACAAGCTCATCGGCGTCGTGTCCCTGCGATCGCTGATGGCCTTCGCTCAGGTGCAGCCTGTGGTGCATCCTTCGTCGCTCGAAGCGCCTCCCGGGCTCGAAGGCGTGATCGTCGCGGAGACAGAGGTCGGCGACGTGCGCGGCCTCGAAGGCTTCTACCACTACCGGCAGTACAACGCCGTCGAGCTGGCCGACAAGCTTCCCCTCGAGGACGTATGGCACCTGCTCATCGACGGTCACCTGCCGAGCGTGGCCGAGCGAGAGGCGTTTGCCGCTGAGGTGAAGCCCCTCCGGGTCGTGCCCCCGACCGTTGCCGCGCTGCTCCCCGCGCTTGCCGCGTCGAGCAGGACGGTGATGGAAGGCGTGCGCTCTGCCATGTCGATGGTCGGCGCCGCCGAGGGCTACCAACCCACCCTCGACATCGACGCAGCAGAGCGGCGCCGCAATGCGCTTCAGATGTGTGCCGTGATGCCGTCGCTCATCATGTCGATCCATCGCCTGCAGCAGGGGCTCGACGTGATCGAACCTCGCATGGACCTCGGCTACGGCGCCAACTACCTCTGGATGCTCACCGGGGAGGAGTTCGACCACGACAAGGGTCGGGCCGTCGAGCAGTACCAGATCACCACGATCGATCATGGCTTCAATGCGTCCACGTTCACTTCCCGGGTGATCACGTCGTCCGGCGCCGACGTGGCCGCGGCCGTCGTCGGGGGCATGGGCGCGCTCTCGGGTCCTCTGCATGGTGGCGCGCCCTCGCGTGCGCTCGCCCTGCTGGAGGCGATCGGCACGGTCGACAACGCTCGTCCGTACCTCATCGATCACGTCACCCGCGGCGACAAGATCATGGGGTTCGGCCACCGCGTCTACAAGACGCATGACCCGCGCTCCACGTTCCTGCGCGGCGTGGCCGAACGCATTCAGGCGGACAAGATCGAGTTCGCAAAGGTCGTCGAGCAGACGGTGGTCGACGTGCTCGCTGAGCTCAAGCCGGGCCGCAACCTCTACGCCAACGTCGAGTTCTATGCCGGTGTGGTCATGGACCACTGCGGTCTGCCGCCGGAGCTGTTCACGCCCACGTTCGCGTCGAGTCGGGTGATCGGCTGGTGCGCCAACATCCTCGAGCAAGCCGCCGACAACCGGATCATCCGGCCATCGGCTCGCTACGTTGGCCCACCCCCGCCCCAGCCGGTGCCGGACCCCGTCTGACGCACTTGGCTGTCACCATCTCGGTCGCCACGGTCGACGACGCGGTCGAGCTGCAAGCGGCACTGCAGCACCTCGTCCCGCAGCTCTCCAAGAGCAACCCGCCGCCCATTCTCGAGGCTGTGCTCGCGATGCTCGTGCACGACGCGGTGACGCAGTTCCTCGCCCGCACCGACGATGGCTCGATCGTGGGCGTGGCCACCCTCGTGACCTTCCCGATCCCCACGGCCGTGCGCTCCTGGGTGGAGGACGTCATCGTCGATGAGGCCAGCGCCAACCAGGGAATCGGCCGAATGCTGCTCGACGCCATGGTTGCGAGGGCAGGGAAGCAAGGCGCTGCGACGGTCGACCTCACCAGCCGCCCGAGCCGCGAGGTGGCCAACCACCTCTACCGCAGCGCCGGGTTCGAGGTGCGGGACACCAACGTGTATCGATTCGACCTGCGCGACTCATAGCGCTCAGGCGCAGAGCGGGTGCCGCTACGGGGTGCGCATTCGGCGGTAGAGGCACTGGCCGCCGCCGGAGGCCATGAGCCGCCGCTCGGTGGACCAGACGCGAGCCGTCCAGCCAAAGAGGCCTCCGGTGGACACGGGCGCCGAGCCGTCGCAGAGCAGCCACTCCTCGCCGCTGGTGGGGCGGTGGAACGCCACGTTGAGGTCGAGCGTGGGGGCCATCCACGGCTCCTGCTTCCAGGCGTGTGGGCGGTGGGCCGAGGGCCAGCTCGGAAGGTCGACGAGGATCACGGAGCGGCAGGCGTCAATCCATTCGTCATCCCACGTGGCCGTGGGACGGAAGCGCAGCCATTCCTGCCAGATCGCCGGACGCGGGCCCTCGGGCGGCCAGTCGGCCTCGAAGTTGATCGGCTTCGCGTCGAGGTTCTCCCAGAACTTGAACGGCGGGTTCGCGTCCGGGGGGACAAGCTCCTCGATGCTCCGGAGCTCGTCTGGCCCGGGGACATCGGGCGGGATCGTCTCGTCATGCTCGAGGCCCTCCCCATCGGCGGTGCTCCACACCATGGCATCGAGCATCGGCTTGCCGTCCTGAGTGATCGACACCCGGTGCGAGCTGGCGCCTCGTCCCTCCTTGCGCGGCTCCACGAGGATGTCGATTGGCTCGAAGCGAGCCACTCCGAGGTAGTGGCAGGAAAACGCGGCCGGGTGAGCATGAGGCGTGGCGGCCCCAACGGCACGCAGGGCGTGGGCGGCGAGGTACCCGCCCATCGGTCCCCAGATCTCCCAGTCCTGCGAAAGCGTTGCCTGGTAGCGGCCCTCCCCGAGCGACTCCACTGCGGTCTGCTCTGCCAGGTTGCCCATGCGGTCCAGTGTGCGGCCTCAACCGACCGCCGGACAACTCACTTAGGACTACGCAACTCGGCTGGGTGCAGCGAGGCGCACCTCACTCAGTGGGATGCTTCAGGAGCTGGTGAGGCTGGCGCCTTGGTCGATCAAGAGGGCGGCGGCGCGGGCGTGGGCGTCGCCTAAGAGCTCCGTGCCCTCCGGGCCGCTGGTGATGGTGAACACGAGCGTGGAGTTGAAGGTGCCGGCCGCGTAGGCCACGACGAACCCGTCGGTGGTGCCGGAGATGCCCCGGGCCCCAGGCGCGCCGAGCACCTCGAATGGTTCGAGCCCGACGACGTAGTCGAACACGCGGTTGCCGTAGGCGGTTGCGTCGGCTCCGTCGCAGAACTCATAGACGAAGACGACGAGACGCTGCCCGGCGTCGTTCGCCCAGAACCGCTGGTAGCCGCGCCGGAACCTGAGCGCGGTGAGCGCCAGTTCGCCGTCGGGTTGCTCATCGTCCCGGCCGGCCTTCGCGAGATCAGACGGGCCGGTTTCGCCGGCGTCGTCGGCCTGGAGGTCGAAACCCGGTCGGTCGTCGACGATCAGCGGTTCGAGCGCTGTGGCGTCGAGATCATCCGGGGCACAGGTGGCGAGGTCCGTGTCGAGCGGAGCGGTCTGTGAGGGACCGTTGGCCTCGGTGGTGGTGCCCTGCAACCCCAGCGCCGCGTCGTCGGCTCGGGACGCACAGCCCACCAACGAGAGGGTGAGGGCGAGCCCAAGCAGCGAGGTGCGACGCACACTCGAAAGAGTACGGTCCGGTCGTGCTCCTGACCCCCCAATACGGCGATCAGCCGATCATCTCCATCGCCCTCCGCTCTGGGGGCGCGCATCCGCTCCTCGCCCAGCGGCGGCGGCTCGAAGCACAGTTGCTTGAGCTGACCGACGAGCAGTGGCGGCACGCAAGCCGGTGCGACGGATGGAGCGTGCAGGACGTCATCATCCACCTCGCGAGCACGAACGCGTTCTGGGCGGTGTCAATCGACCACGGACTTGCCGGCGACCCCACGCGCTTCCTTGCAGCGTTCGATCCGGTGGCCTCACCCGCAGAGTTGGTGGATCGCGCCCAGGGCACACCCGCCAGCGTGACGCTCGCCGAGTTCGTAGCAAGCAACGAGGCACTCGCCCGCTCGGTGGACGCGCTCGACGATGCAGGGTGGGACATGACCGCCGAGGCGCCGCCCGGGCATCTTCCGATCCGGCTGGTGGCCGATCATGCGCTTTGGGATGCATGGGTGCACGAGCGCGACATCATGCTTCCCCTGGGCCTCCAGCCGGTGGTCGACGCCGACGAGGTGCGTACCTGCCTGCACTACGCCGCGACGCTCGGCCTGGCGTTCGCGCTCGTTTCGGGCGCACCGGCGCTGGGTGCTGTGGAAGTCGCGGTCACCGCTCCCGACGACCACTTCGTCGTGCAGGTTGCGTCGGAGCAGGTGCTCGTGCATGACGACGGCGTGCCCGCCGGTGCCCGGCTCGTGGAGGCGGACGCCGTGGAGCTGCTCGAGGCGCTGAGCCGTCGGGATATCGGGCGGCCGGAGCCGCCTGCGGTTGCCTGGCTCTCGGCTGGGCTCGCCGCGGTTTTCGACCAGCCTTCCCCCGTCTGACCCTCAGGTGAGGGGAGTGGCTTCGGGCGTGAAGCCTGCGTCGAGGTGGTTGGTGTCGTTGAAGCGCCGGACGATCCAGCGGTCGCCAATCACGACTAGGTGAGAGATCGAGGCGTTGTCGGCGGCGCCCAAAGCGAACGGGCGAGCGCCGGTGGCCTGGCTCAGGATCTGGCCGATGATGCCGCCGTGGGCGAAGGCGGCGACGCGCTGACCGGCATGGGCGGCGCCGATCCGTTGTACCGCCCGGCGACAGCGCGCGGCGAACACGTCGGCGGGTTCGGCGTTGGGAATCACGTCCCATCGCTCTTCGGTGATCATGCGCATGGCAATCGGGTCGCCATCGGCGACCCTCTGCCGGAAGGGACCGCCCTCCCAATCGCCGAGGAACACCTCGTGCAGATCGGGGTCGACCCTGGGTGCGAGCCCCAACGTGTTCACGAGCTCAGCCGCGGTTTCCGATGTGCGACGGAGCTTGGAGACGTAGATGGCATCGATGCTCTCTCGAGCGAGCCGGGCACAGACGAGAGCGGCCTGCACCCTGCCTTCAGGGGACAACGCCGGGTCGCCGTGGCCGTCGACCAGCGGAAACGACCGGCCTTCGACGGCGGGCTCGGACTCTCCGTGACGGACGAGCAGGATCTCCGTGGCGCCGGGCGGCGGCTCGAAGCGGTGCTGACGGAAGGAGCGAGGGACGGTCACGGCGCCGAGCGTACGGCTCCCGAGGAGTCAGAGCGGAGGCCTTGGGGTAGACAAGGTCATCCGCTCACCACAGGAGGCCCATCGTGGGAGTCATCCGCAAGACCCTCTCCATCTCCACCCTCGGCATCATCAACTTCCGCTCGAAGAAGGAGCAGCTCCGGCGTGCCGAGAAGGCGCACCGCGCCGCGCTGGCGGAACTCGAGGGCGAACAGGCGGCCCGGAGCGCCGCGGACAAGCGCATCGCCGCAGCGGAGAAGCGAACCCGCCAGGCCGAGATGCTCGCGCTGCAGCAGGCCAAGAAGGCGGACGTCGCTCGTGGCAAGCGTCGAGATCGCCGGCGTGCTGCCGCTAGCCAAGCCAGGGAGGCGATCGAGGGCCTGGTCGCCACCAACCTCCCCGCGATGGAGGAGCGGGCCAAAGACCTCGGCCGGCGGGGCCGCAAGGCCGCATCGAAGGCCGCCCAGCAGGCAGAGGCGGCCGCATCAAAGACGCGGAAGCAGGCCCGCAAGCAGGGGAAGCGCTCGAAGGAGAAGTTGGATCAGCTGGGCGACGACGTCGCTGGCTTCATCGACGATCACCGCTGATCGCGTGGCGTGGCCATCAAACGGATGCTCACCCAGCTCGACGCTCAACTGAGTTCGTAGCGAAGGTGGTGTGAGAGGTCGCCGAGCAGGTCGATGCTGAATCGCCGCTCCGCGAACCGCCACGCGCCTTCGTGGTGTTCGAACGTGTCGTGGTACCGACCGCTGATGATCGCTTGGAGCGGAAGGTCCTCGGTCTGCTGAAACACGACGTAGGAGGACCGCGCCACCGCAATGCTCGCGTCCTCCTCCCAGTCGATGACCGTGTTGGCGACGACGTGCTTGGTGCGAGGTGAGCCGTCGTAGAGCATTGTGCCTACGTGGTAGAGGTCGGCCACAGCGGGTGCGCCGACGGCTATTGCCGTGCCGGCTTCGTCAGCCAACTGGCCGTTGGTGAACAGCGCACCGAGCGCGTTGAAGTCGCCCTGGTCCATGAGCTCGCAGTAGGTGCCGAGCAGGTTGCGGATCTCGTCGGTGGCGGTCACGCTCGGGAGCGTAGAAGGCGGGGCGAGGACGATGGCGTCGTCCTGAGCGCGGGCGCGCACGCGTCGTACGATCGCGCCCATGGTGGTCGTCTTGCTCGTCGTTGACGCGGAGGATGTGGAGCTCGCGGCCGACGCGCTCTGGCAGGCGGGGCCGTCTGCCGTGGGGGAGGAGGTGCTGCCGGATGGTCGGGTGCAGCTGACGGCTGATGTCGTCGACATTGCCGCCGTGCCTGGGTCGTGGTCGGTGCGCACGGTCGTCGAGTCCGGGGAAGCCCACCTAGACGAGTGGCGGCAATGGGCGCAGCCGGTGAGGGTGGGTGATCGGCTCGTGCTGCACCCTGCCTGGCTGCCGGTCGCGGAGGTAGGCGGTGACGAGGTCATCGTGCGGCTCGATCCCGGCCGCACCTTTGGTACCGGCTCTCACCCTTCCACTCGATTGGCGGCAGCGGCGCTGCTGGCCCACATGCGTTCGGGCGACCGCGTACTCGATGTGGGTGGGGGGAGCGGCGTGCTCGCGGTGGTGGCGGCTCGGCTCGGAGCATCATCCGCCCTCGCCATCGACATCGACCCCTTGGCGCCGGCCGTCACCTGGGCCAACGCCAGTGCCAACGAGGTCGGTCACCTCGTGATCGCGTCCAACGCTCCGCTCGCCGAGGTCGACGGGACGTTCGACCTGGTGGTCGCCAACATCGGGGTGCGAGTGCTCGGCGAGCTCGCTGCCGCGCTGGTGCGGCAGGTTCGTCCAGGCGGTCTCCTCGTGCTGTCGGGTCTGCTCGACGCCCAGGTGGATCCGCTGTTGTCGGGCGCCTACGAGAACGCTGTGGAGGTGGAGCGCTCCTCCGAGGATGGTTGGGCAGCCACGGTGCTCCGCATCTGACGGGCCAGGGTCATGAGGGCGTGATCTCGTCGCCGCGGCGCCAAAGGACGACCTCGACGACCTCGTCGACGGAGATCTCGCGGTAGACGTGCGGATAGACCTCGCCGGGGCGGCCCTCCTCCCAGACCAGCGCATCGCCGAGGGTGATCGGGTCGAGGTAGAGAACGGCGAGCTCGGACGCGTTGGCGTAGTGGCGCTCGATCGTCGCAGCCAGCTGGGAAGGGGTTGAGCAGTGGATGAATCCCTCGACGGCCAGGCTCGCGGGGGCCACTGACCCGCGTTCCTGAGCCTCCGCCCACTCAGCCAGCGTGGCCAGGTGGTAGATCGTCGCGGCTGGTGCGTCCATCACCCAGGGATCAGCTTCAGCACGCTGCCGCCCTGGACGAGCACGAACAGCTCGCCGTCGCCGTCTTGGCCAAAGGAGATCACCTGGTCGGGGGCGACGGGGAACGTTCGCTGATCGATCACCTGGTTGCCGTTCACCTGGATCGCCCGGATTCCCGCGACGCAATAGTCAGCGAACAGGTAGCCGCCAGCCAGTGAGGAGATCGCCTTGCCGCGGTACACGTACCCACCCGTGATGGAACATCCGCCGTCGGCGTGGCTGTACTCGTAGACGGGCAGGATCGCGCCGTCGGGGTTCTTGCCACCCTCGAAGCTGTGCGTGCCCTCCATCTGATCCCAACCGAGGTTGGCGCCCCGGCCGGCATCGAACCCGCCGACTGAGGGGAGGTGGTCCACCTCCTCCCACTCGCCCTGGCCGACGTCTCCGATCCAGAGGTCGCCGTTCATGCGATCGAACGTGAAGCGCCACGGGTTGCGCACGCCGTAGAGCCATGTCTCGGGGCGGCCGCCGACGCCGTCTGCGAACGGGTTGCCCACTGGGATGATGTACGCGGGTCCATCCTCGGCTCCGACATCGGGATCGATGCGAAGGATCGACCCGAGCAGCTCGTCGGTGTTCTGGCCATTCCCTTCTGGGTCGCCGCCGCTTCCACCATCGCCGAGGCCCACGTACAGAAAGCCATCAGGACCAAACACAAGCTGGCCACCGTTGTGATTTGGGAAGGGCTGGGCGACTGCGAGGATCTCACGGCGGGAGTCGGGGTCGATGCGCTCTCGATCGGCGATCTCGTACTCGGCCACCACGGTGCGCCCGTCGGGCACCGCGGAGTAGTTGACGTACATGTGGCGGCCGTCGGTGGAGAACGCCAGGCCGAGCAGGCCCCGCTCGTTCTCGTTGATCACGACGTCGGAGATGTCGAGGAGGGACGTTGTTTGCAGCTCGTAGGTGAGCTTCGCTGGGGCGGTGGTGGTGGCTTCGGTGCGGGTGACCTTGATCACGCGCACCTCGCCGTGCTTCTCCGCGATGTAGAGGTTCGGTGAGCTCGGGCGCGCCGCGAGCGCGGTCGGCTCGTCGACCTCGGCGATCTTCTCGGTGGCGAGGGCAACGTTGGCGAGCGTGCCGACGACGGGTGTCTCCGTCGTGTCGGTGGCCCCAGGGACCGTGCTCGCGGTGGCGGTGGGCGCCGTGGTGGTCGTGGAGGTGTCGTTGCTGGTCGAGCAGGCGGCGGTGAGGAGCAGGAGCGCGGCGGCGAGGGCCGTGATGCGTGCGCGCCTCACGGCTTCACCACCCGGATGAGTCCCTCCTGCACCACGGTGACAGCGAGGTGACCCTCGGCAGTGAAGATCTCGCCCCGCCCAAGGCCCCGACCCTCTGATGCCGACGGCGTATCTTGGTCGTAGAGGAGCCAGCCGTCAGCCCGGAAGGGTCGGTGGAACCACATCGCATGGTCGAGGCTGGCCATGAAGAGCCCTTCGTCGCCCCAGCTTCCGCCGTGCGGGAGCAGTGCGGTGTCGAGCAGGGTCATGTCGCTTGCGTAGGTGAGCACGCAGGCGTGGAGCACGGGGTCGTCGGGGAGCACGCCGTCGGCACGCAGCCACACCCGCTGGTAGGGCGGCAGTGGTTCTTTGCGATCGGGTGGGTTCCAGTCGACGTGCCGGGTGTCGATGGGACGGGGACGGTGGTACCAATCGCCCATCGCGGCGGCGTACGGCGCCATGCGGGTGGGGAAGTCGGGCAGGTCGTCCGGCTGCGCCACGTCGGGCATCGCAGCTTCGTGCTCGAGGCCGTCTTCGTGTACCTGGAAGCTCGATTGCAGGTTGAAGATGGCCCGGCCGTGTTGGATCGCCACCACACGACGGGTGGTGAACGAGCGTCCGTCGCGGATGCGGTCCACCTCGTAGAGGATCGGCACCGTGGGGTCGCCTGGTCGCAGGAAGTAGGCGTGGAGGGAGTGGACGCTGCGGCCGGGTTCCACCGTGCGGGCGGCGGCCACCAGCGCCTGTCCAGCGACTTGACCGCCAAACACCCGCTGCCGGTCTTCGTCGGGAGAGATGCCTCGGAAGAGGTTCACCTCGATGGGCTCGAGGTCGAGCAGCTTCACGAGGGCGTCAACGGCGTCCTGAGACATGGTTGACATCCTCGCGTACCGCGGCTCCTGTACGGTCCCGGCTCATGTCGACGACGAGCTTTCCTGATGGCTTCCGCTGGGGCACGGCTACTGCCGCTCACCAGATCGAGGGGGGCAACCTCAACAACGACTGGTGGCGTTGGGAGCACACGCCCGGATCCGGTTGCAAGGAGTCCAGCGGCGACTGCTGCGACAGCTGGCACCGCTGGCCCGAGGACGTAGCGCTGCTGAAGGAGCTCGGGTTCACGGACTATCGGTTCTCGCTCGAGTGGAGCCGGATCGAGCCAGCAGATGGCGAGTTCTCCACCGTGGCCCTCGACCACTACGTGCGACTGTGCGAAGGGCTGCTCGAGGCGGGCATCGACCCCGTGGTCACCTTCCACCACTTCACCACGCCCCTGTGGCTGGCCGACCAAGGTGGTTGGGAGAGCGACGCGATGCCCGACCGCTTCGCCGCTTACTGCGAGAAGGCGGCCGCTCGGCTCGACGGCGTGATGAAGCGCGCCTGCACGATCAACGAGCCGAGCATGGTGTCCACCATCGGCTACCTGTGGGGCGCGTTCCCCCCCGGCAAGCGCGACCGAGATGCTCGTCGTCACGTCAATGAGGTCATGGTGCAGTCGCACCGCCTGGGCGTGGAGGCCATTCGGTCGAGCGCTCCGGGTGTACCGGTGGGCATCACCCTCGCGATGAGCGACTACCAGGCGCTGCCCGGGGGCGAATCACGGTTGGAGCACATTCGCGCCGGGATGGAGGACGTCTTCTTCGACGCCACCACGGGCGACGACTTTGTCGGCGTGCAGACCTACTCCCGTACCCGGGTCGGCCCCGATGGGGTGCTCGGTCCCGAGGACGGCGTGCCCGTGCTCCTCATGGGGTACGAGTACTACCCCGAGTCGCTCGAGGGCACGATCCGACGCGCCTGGGAGTACACGAAGGGTGAGGTGCCCATCATCGTCACCGAGAACGGGATCGGTACCGACGATGATGCGCAGCGAATCGCCTACGTGCGCTCGGCGCTCGAAGGCGTGCTGGCCTGCATCGAGGACGGCATCGACGTGGGCGGCTACACGTACTGGAGCCTGCTCGACAACTTCGAGTGGGCCTACGGGTACGGCCCGCGGTTCGGCATCGTCGACTGCGACCGCCACTCCTTCGTCCGCACGCCCAAGGAGAGCGCCCGCTGGTTGGGCAGGGTGGCGCAGGCCAACGCGCTCGTCAACTGAGTCGTCCGACTCAGACGGGCTGGGTTGGCTCAAGAGGCGCCCTCTAGGCTCCGATCCAGTGAAGATGTCCCCCTCCGCCGTGCTCGATCGCGTCACCGGTGGGCGCGGCGCGCTCGCCATCAAGTACTCCGCCGTCTCGGTCATCGGGGTGACGATGACGCAGATCCTGTTGGTGCTGTTCGTTGGGATCCTCGACCGCCATCCGGTCCAGTCGAACGTCGCGGCGGTGATGATCACGGCGATCCCGGTGTTCTTCCTCAACAAGCGTTGGGTTTGGAGCAGTGACGGCAAGATCAGCTTCAATCGCGAGATCGTGCCGTTCTGGGTGTTCACCGGAGCCGGCCTGGCTCTGTCCACTGGACTCGTCGCTCTCGCGCACAGCATGAGTGACTCGCAGATCCTCGTCATGGCCGCCAACCTGGGCGGATTCGGAGTGCTGTGGGTGGCGAAGTTCCTCTTCCTCGACCAGATCATGTTCGGCCACTCCGAGATCGACGAGGTCCTCTCGCAGGAGCCCGGAGCAGCCTGAGCCTGAGCAGGTAGCGTCGGCGGCCATGTCGACGCTTCTGCCCCTCGGTCCTGACGAGCTCCTCTCCACCACGCGGTCTGTCCGGAAGCGCCTCGATCTGACGCGCCCGGTGGCACCCGAGCTGGTTCGTGAGTGCATCGATGTCGCCACCCAAGCGCCCACGGGTGGCAACAACCAGGGGTGGCACTTCATCGTTGTCACCGACGAAGCCAAGCGCCGCCAGCTCGCCGAGTGGTACGCCGCATCCTTCGCCGTCATGTACGGCAACCCCGATGCTGTGCTGGCCAACCTCCCCCAGGAGGAGACGGCCTACGTGGAGACGACGCGGAAGGTGATCAGCTCGGCGCAGTACCTCGCCGACCATCTCGCTGAGGTGCCAGTGCACGTGATCCCCTGCATCGAGGGGCGCACTGAGAACTTCCCGGTCGCGTGGCAGGCCGCGATCTGGGGGTCGTTGCTCCCAGCGGTGTGGAGCTTCATGCTGGCGGCCCGGGCCCGCGGGCTCGGCACGTGCTGGACCACGTTGCACCTCACCGAGGAGAAGGCGGCGGCGGAGATGCTTGGGATCCCCGATCACGTCATGCAGGGCGCGCTCATTCCCGTGGCTCACACGCTCGGCGGCACCGATTTCAAGCCTGGCGGCCGACGCGACCTCGACCGCATCATCCATACCGACACTTGGTGATGGACGCCGATCTTCGTGGTCACGCCGAGGCCGCTCGGGGCTTCATGCCCGCGGACGAGGGCGACGCGCTCTACGAAGCCGCCGCCGCCGTGGCCGTCGTAGGCCCGATGCTGGAGGTAGGCACGTACTGCGGCAAGTCGTCGGTGTACGTCGGCGCCGCGGCACGGTCCCTCGGGCGGGTTCTGTTCACGGTCGACCACCATCGGGGCTCCGAGGAGAACCAACCCGGCTGGGAGTGGCACGAGCCCGATCTTGTCGACCCCGCCGTGGGCAAGATGGACACCCTGCCGTTCTTCCGCAAGACGATGCACGATGCGGGACTCGAAGCCACGGTGATCGCCGTGGTCGGCGACTCGGCCACGGTGGCCTCGGCTTGGGCCACGCCGCTCGCCTTCCTCTTCATCGACGGTGGGCACGGCGAGGGGCCGGCCCGGACTGACTACGAGCGTTGGACGCCCCACGTCGTGCCGGGGGGAACCTTTTGCATCCACGACGTCTTCCCGAACCCGGCCGATGGGGGCCGCCCCCCGTATGAGCAGATCTACCTCCCGGCGATCGAGTCCGGCCGCTTCGAGCAGGTGCGGGCCGTGGGCAGCCTCCAGGTGCTGAAGCGGGTCTGACGTGCGGGTACTCATGGCACCCGAGGCCGAGGTCCCATCCGAGCTGCGAGCTCAGGTGCTCGCGTTGCACGAGCACGCGTGGGGGTCAGGCGACCCGCACGACCCTGCCCTCTCCCCGCTCTCGATGCTGCTCGTCGACGGTGACGTGGTGGCGGCGGCGCTCGACATTCTCAGCAAGGAGCTCACGCATCGCGGCGAGCAGTACCAGGCCAGCGGCCTGAGCACCGTGGTGACGGACCCCACGCGGCGCAATCGGGGCATCGGCCTCGAGCTCGTGCGCGCCGCACGCGCGCAGATCGCGGCGAGCGGTGCCGACCTGGCCATGTTCACCTGTGACGAACCGCTCGCGCCGTTCTACGAGCGCGCCGGCTTCGAGTTCCTGCCTGGCACCCAGGTGATCGGTGGCACCCCCG
This sequence comes from Actinomycetes bacterium, assembly GCA_031422255.1. Taxonomy (GTDB): domain Bacteria; phylum Actinomycetota; class Acidimicrobiia; order Acidimicrobiales; family VFJN01; genus VFJN01. Next base: position 20,622 of record JANOQG010000397.1, read on the forward strand.
CCGATCCGTTCCCGAGCGGCCCCCTCGGCAAGGTCACCCTCGCTGCCTTCTTCACGGCCCACGCGCTCGCCAATCGCGCCGACTTCCGGTCCGCCGACATCGAGCTCTACCCCGGCACCATCGACCGCCTCTGGTAGCGGCAAGGTCAAGGGCGCAGCGAGGCGGAGTCCGGTGCTCGCTGCCGCCACGCCTGGTCTCGGCCGTCCGCCTCAGGCGGCACCACCTCAACGTGCGGCAGAGAGCGACCGTTTCGGGTCGATTCTGCCGCCGGTTGCCGCGACGGGCGGCAGTCTGGTCAGCGTGCGGCAGGGAGCGACCGTTTCGGGTCGATTCTGCCGCCGGTTGCGTCGGTGGGCGCGGAGGTGCCGACCACCAGACGTCTGCCTCGGGGCGCCCTGTTCTTGTTCTTGCCCTGAGGTCAGTGCTCGCCGAGATCCATGAGCGGGGGGAGGACTCCCGCGGACTCGACGAACAACGCGCTGGCGTGGGTGGTGCCGGCGAGGGCGTCGGCGGCGAGCACGACGGAGGCGGCGGTGTAGGTGCTGCGCTCGCCGCCTGGGAAGCGGGCTTCATCGGGGAAGACGGTGCCGGTCCAGTAGCGACCGTCGTCGTGACGGAACTGCTGGGCCCAGCCGAACAGCATCTCGGCGGTCTGGCGATCACCGATTGCGAGGTAGGCGAGGGCGCACTCGCACGTCTCAGCGACGGTGACCCAAGGCCGGTCGGACACGCAGCGCACCCCGCGTCCCTCCATGATGAAGGTGTCGCGGCGATCTTCGAGACGGGAGCGCCCGGCATCGCCGAGCACCACGCCACCGAGCACGGGGTAGTACCAATCCATGGCCCAGCGGTGCTTGGGCGCAAACGCTTCGGGCACCGAGGCGATGACGTGGGCGAGTCGGGCCGCCGACAGCTCCCAGTCGGGGCGTTCGTGACCGAGCAGCTCAGCGATGCCGATGGCGCAGCGCAGGCTGTGGCAGATCGATGAGGAGCCGGTGAGAAGGGCGAAGCTCCAGGGGGTGCCATCGGCGTGGCGCGCCCAGAGGATCTCGCCGCGGGGTGTCTGGAGGTCGAGCACGAAGTCGATCGCCTTCTCGACGACGGGCCACAGCGTCTCGACGAACCCGCGGTCGCCAGCCAGGAGCCACCGGTGCCATACCCCTGCGGCGATGTAGGCGCAGACGTTGGCGTCGAGCTTGTCCTGCTCCACCAGCGTGCTGCCGTCGTCGCCGGCGACGTAGTACTGGTGCCAGGAGCCGTCGTCGCGCTGGAGGCCGACGAGCCACTCGTAGGCCTTGTCGGCCTCGTGATGGCGGCCGCCGAGGTCGAGCGCCATCGCCGCTTCGACGTGGTTCCAGGGGTCGGCGTGTCCGCCAGGGAACCACGGGATCATCCCCGAAGGAAGCTGCCACTCAGCGATGCCGTCGACCGTGGCGTGCAGGTCGGTGGCGGAGACGAGGCCGGGGACGTCGATCGGCATGGGCTACCGCTTCCCGCTGGGAACCGGAGAGGAGCAGCCACGCGCGGCGGTCACTTGGCGCGGCCTTTTCTGGCGTAGACGACGATGCTCTTGCCGAGGACAGGGTTGAGCAGGCGCTCGGCGAGGCGCGTGATGCGGCCCATGGGCTGGACCTGAGCGATGTCCCAGAGCAGCACCTGGTGGTAGGCCTTCACGAGCGGGTGATCATCGTTGGTGGGGCCGACGGCGCACTTGAGCCACCAGTAGGGCGAGTGCAGCGCATGCGCGTGGTGGGCGCGCTGCGGCTGCAGCCCGGCCTGCCGCATCCGGGCTCGGAGCTTGGGCTCCGTGTAGATCCGAACGTGGCCACCCTCGACGAACGGTGCGTGGTACTCGTCGGACAGTGCCCAGCAGATCTTCTCGGGCAGCCACGACGGCACGGTGGCGGCGAGGGTGCCGCCGGGCTTCAGAACCCGGAACACCTCGTGCAGGGCTTGTTGGTCGTCGGAGACGTGCTCCAGCACCTCAGAGGCGATGATGCGATCGAAGGTGTTGTCGGCGAAGGGGAGGCAGAGCGCATCGCCGTTGGCCGTTGCCGCCATCGAACCGGGCGAGGTGCCGGCCTCGCCGGCCTCCCGCATCGCTGCGAACAGCCCGCCGACGTCCTTGAGCTCAGCGGCCGAGTAGTCGAAGGCGACCGTGCGGGCACCGAGGCGGAACGACTCGAAGGCGTGGCGACCGGCGCCGCAGCCCATGTCGAGCAACAGGTCGCCCGCCTGAAGGCCGAGCTCGTCGAACCGGACGGTGAGCATCGGGTCAGTCCTGACCCAGGCGGATGCGGTACTGCTCGACCGTCTTGATGGCGGTGTGCGTCCACGACCAGCGGTCGGCGATGCGCTTCCGGCCACGGGCACCGATGGTCTCCCGCAGGTCCGGCTGCTCGAAGCCCCAACGGATCTTGGCGGCCAGAGCCTCGCTGTCGCCGGGCGGCACGACCATGGCGGTGTCGCCGTCCTTGCCGATCACCTCGGGCACCGCGCCGCCGGTGGTGCCTACGAGCGGGGTGCCGCACGCCATCGCCTCGATGGCGGGGAGCGAGAAGCCCTCGTAGAGCGACGGCACGACGGCCATCTCGGCCTCGGAGTACAGCTCGATGATCCGCTGCTCGGCGACGCCGGTGACGAACTCCACGTGGTCCTCGAGGCCGAGGCGCTTGATGGTCTCGTCGCTGGCCCCACCGGGCTTGCGCTTGCCGATGACGACGAGGTGCACGTCGTCCCGCTCGGTACGGAGCTTGGCGACGGCCTCGAGCAGGAACTTCAGGCCCTTCATGGCGACGTCGGCTGACGCGGTGGTGACGAGGCGACCGGGGACGACCTTCACCTCGGGCAGCGGCTTGAACAGGTCGAGGTCCACGCCCACCGGGACCACGGCCATGCGCTCGGGGTCGACCTTGTGGTCGGTGACGATGTCCTTGAAGGAGTTCTCCGACACCGTGATGATCCGCTGGAGGCGGCGGGCGACCTGCGTCTGCATGTCGACGAAGGCGTACCAGCGTCGCAGCGTGAGCTTCTTGTACCAACCGCTGGCGGCCTCGATCTCGAGGCGGCGGTCGACGGTGATCGGGTGGTGGATCGTGCCGAGGACCGGGATGCCGAGCTGGCGCTCGATGAGGAGCAGCCCGTAGCCCAGGCACTGGTTGTCCTGGACGATGTCGAACTCGCCCTGGCGGTGGCGGAGGTGGTCCCAGGCTCGCATCGAGAAGGCGAGCGGCTCGGGGAAGGTGCCGGCCGTGAAGGCGGTGACCTCGATGAGGTCCTTCCAGTTCTTCAGCTCCCACAGCCCGGGCTGGCGCATGGGGAAGTAGTCGTTGTAGATGTCGAGGCTGGGCAGCTGCACCAGCGGGACTCGGTCGTCGAGGATCGGGTACGGCTGTCCGCCGAGCACCTCGACGTGGTGACCAAGATCGACGAGCGCCTTGGCCAGATGGCGGGTGTACACGCCCTGGCCACCCACGTGGGGCTTGCCCCGATAGGCCAGGAGGGCGATCCGGAGGGGTGCGTCGCTGGGCATGATCCGACAAGCCTTTCGGGCCATTGACCCATCGGTCAACTCAACACACCAGGCGGGAAGGCCGCCTGTGGCTAGCGAAGTGCTAGCGGGGGTTCACGGTATCGCCCACGTGCAGGGTTCCGCCCAGCGCGATCGCTGCATAGACGCCCAGGTTGTTCTCGTGCTGGTCACGGATCGTGGTGCCGATGGCCTTGTCACGCTCGAACCCCGGCTGGGCCCGACTCGGCATGCTGCAACGCATGGTGGGCATGAGGATGTCGGAATGGACCTCGCCCAGGGCGATCGTGGTCCAGGTGTCCTCGACCCATCCCGTGGCGGCAGTGTCGATGAGTGCAGTCGGCCGGAAGCGACGCACGTCCCAGACGCCCTCAGGGTGCAGGTCGGCGGCCGCCGCGAGGCTCGCGGTGGTGAGCCAGTGGGCATCGGCGAGGTCGAGCCACGTGCCAGGCGGCCCTGGCCAGTCGAACAGGGGAGTGTCCTCGTCGGACATGCCGGTGTACATCTCCATCGGAAGGGAGCCATCCAGAGGCGGCGGCTCGAGGCGCACCTCGCGCCCCAGCCACGCAGACAGCGCACCGTGCACGCCAGGATCGCTGGCCGCGTGTTCGGTGCCGTCGGGCAGGGTGATCACCACATCGTCACCGTCGACCCGCGCCGACGCGAGGAGCAGATCGGCCCAGCGCTTGGCGGCGAGGACCTTGCCCGCCACGGGATCGACAACCGCCAAGGTGCGGTCGCCCGCAGCCCCGCCCGCATGGATCGCGAGCGAATCGACCTGCTCGCCCTGAAAGGACTTCACCGGGTAGCGCCAGAGCTGGGCAATCGTGCCGAGGATCTCCATGGCGCGACCTTACGAGACCAGAAACGGCTTGGTCACGGCTTCGGTTGGGACCAGGTGAGGGCCATCTCGGCGACGAGAGGACGCCCAGGGCGCACGAACTGTGCCCATTCGAGGTGGTTCAGCGCGTCGGGAGGACCTGTCTGCGGCTCGACGCAGATGGCGTGCCGCGGCTGGTCGTACACCACGACGTGGTCGCAGGTGGAGGTCATGGAGAGCGACAGGGCTCCGGGCCACGTCAGCGTGGCGGGCCACGTGAGCCGGGTGAAGCAGTCGTCCCAGGGGCCGCTTGGCGGTCGGTCCTCGATGACGCCCAGGGGGAGCCCGTCGACATCGCGCGGGTACCAGCGGGTGGCGTTGACATCCACGGCAAGCGGCTCTCCAGCATCCAGCTCCCGTCGGAACCAGGGATGCCACCCACACGTCGCGGGGAACGGGCCGCCGTCGGTGTGGACCTCCAGCCGCAGCTCGAGCTGGGTGGCGGTGAGACCGACCTCGTGGATGGCCCAGCCGCTGAAGGGCCATCCGGGGCGCAGGTCGGTGCGAAATCGCAGGTAGCCGGTGTCGGCTAGCTCGAGCAGCCAGCGTCGGTCGAACCCGGTGCCGTGCATGGCGTGGCCAGCGTGGTTCGCCTGGAGCTCGTGGATGGCGCCGCCCCACGAGAACCGGCCACCGCGCACTCGACCCGCAAAGGGCACCATCGGATAGCAGCCCGACAGGAGCGGATCGGTGGGCTGTCCCGGGGACCCAGGGGTCGGCTGCACGAGCAGCTCGTGGCCGTACACCGACAACGAAGTGAGGCGGGCCCCACGCGCTCGATCCACGCGCACAGTGGCCGGCCCGGCGGTCAGCGTGGTCACGGGCTGAGACTAGGCGCAGTCCTGCATGGAGCAAGCGGTCAGGTGAACACGGGCTCCAGATGCTCGGTGACGTGCGCATTCCGATCGAACACGAGGAAGCGATCGAAGCCGCGGAGGAACCAGCGGTCATGGCTCACCACGACCACGGTGCCGACGTAGGACTGCAGCGCTTCCTCCAATGCCTCGGCGGACGCCAAGTCGAGATTGTCGGTCGGCTCGTCCAGCAGGAGCAGCGTGCTGCCGGCTAGCTCCAGCAGGAGGATCTGCAACCGAGCCTGCTGGCCACCCGAGAGCGTCTCGAACGGCTGGTTGGCGCAGCCATGGATGGCGTAGCGGCGCAGAGCAGCCATCGCCTTGCCGCGTTCGAGGCCGCGCTTGAGGAGGATGTCGAGGAGGTCGACGCCCTTCAGCTCCGGATGGTCGTGCGTCTGTGAGAAGTAGCCGGGCACCACGCGAGCGCCGAGTCGCCAGGTGCCGTCATGGGCGACAGGTTCGCCGGCCAGGAGGCGCAGGAAGTGGCTCTTGCCGGTTCCGTTGGGGCCGAGCACCGCAATGCGCTCGCCGTAGACGACCTCGGTGTCGAACGGGTCGGTGAGGCCGTGGAGCTCGAGCTGCTCGCAGATGATCACGCGGTTGCCGGTGCGGTCGCCGCCGAGCCGCATCGTCACCTGTTGGTCGCGCACCTTCTCCGGTGGCGGGGCCGCCTCGAAGCGCTCGATCTTGTGCTTGGTGGCTCTGACACGGGAGGCGAAGGTGTCGCTTCCCATCGATGCCCGCCGCCGGTACTCGACCAGCGACGCCTGCATGCGCTTGCGCTCCTCCTGCCAGCGGCGGTGCTCATCGTCGATTCTCTCGAGTCGGGCCTCCCTCGCCTCGTGCCAGGTGGTGAAGGACCCGCCATGCACCCACGCAGTCCCGCCCTCGAGGGTGACGACGCGCTGGGCAACAGCAGCCAGCAGCTCGCGGTCGTGGCTGATCAACAGAATCGTCTTGGGGCAGGCCCCGAGCGCCTGCTCCAGCCAGAGCTTGCCGGGCACGTCGAGGTAGTTGTCGGGTTCGTCGAGCAAGAGCACGTCGGCGTCGGAGCGGAGGAGCACCTCCAGGGCGAGGCGCTTCTGCTCGCCGCCCGACAGGGTCGACAGCGGTCGCTCGCCAGCGGTGCTGAGTGGCTGACGCACGGCGATGGTGCAGCAGGTGTCCCAGAGCACCTCAGCGTCCCAGCCGCCCGCATCGCCCCAGTTCGTGTGGGCCCGAGCAAGCGCCATTCCCGTTCGTTCGCAGGGGTCGGCATCAGCAGCCACTTCGGCGTCGGACAGCGTTGCGGCGGCTCGGCGGAGCGAGTCGGGGCTCAGGTCGATGAGCATGTCCCGCACCGTGCGACCCTCCTCTCGCCAGCCGACGAGCTGGCGCATCACCCGCAGGCGACCGTCGACGTGGACGCTGCCTGCGCTCGATGTCTGGTCACCCGCGATCACGCGGAAGAGCGTCGTCTTCCCTGCACCGTTCGCGCCCACCAAGGCCACGTGGTGCCCGTCCCCCACGCTGAAGCTGACGTTCTCGAGGAGCTCGGCGCCGTCGGGCGTGCGGCAGCTCACTCCGTTGACGTCGATGGCACCCACCGTCGGACGCTAACCCCCGGGCTGGCTCGGATCTTGTTCGTTTCGGGGGCGATGCGCGCCAGAGCGGCGCCCCGGAACCGGTTCTAGCGGGACAGCTCGACGGGTAGCTCAGCGAGGAAGCCCGACAACGCATCCCACCAGGCCTCGGTGGCCTCGAACTGGGGGCTGTGTCCGCCGCCGGGGATGACCGCGAGGCGGGCGGAGGGGATCGCCTCGGCCATGCGACTGCTGTCATCGAGGAACGGCGCGTCCTCCTCGCCCACGATGACGAGCACTGGAACGGTGAGCGAGGCAAGTGCCTCGAGCTGATCCGCCTGCTGCGGGATTCCGGCGAGCATGGCTGCAAACATGGCAGGCGACGAGGCCCGGAGGTTGCGGTCGCCGTACTCGGCATAGGCCGGATCCTCCGCCACCTTGCGTTGGTAGGCGGGGTTGTCGAGCGGCCCCGAGCTCGCGGCCATCACGTCGGCGACGGCGTCGATCCCCTCATCGCGGGCGACCCCGACACCGAGCTCGACCAGATCGGGGTCGACGTAGAGCGGACCATGCGACGTGTCCATGAAGACGACGGCGTCGATCCGCTCAGGGGTGCGGAGCACGAGGGTGCGAGTGATCATCCCGCCCATCGAGTGGCCGAGGATCGAGAAGTGATCGAAGCCGATTGCGTCTGCCAGGGCGAGGAGGTCATCGGTGAAGACGTCGAAGGTGTAGTCGTCCTCCGATGTCGGCTTGGCGCTTTCCCCGTGTCCCCGCAGGTCAGGCGCCACCACGTGCCATCCCGCAGCTGCAAGGCCCTCGAGGGCCAAAGCGAAGTCGTGGCGCGATCCGGTGAAGCCGTGGACCAGAAGAAGCGGGCGACCTCCGACTCCCGCCTCGGAGATCGTCAGCTCGATGTCGCCAGCAAGGACGGCGCGGTGCTCGATGCCCATGATGTTCCCCTTCCCCCAGTGGTGGACGGACCCTACCGTCGTGGAATGCGTGCGGTCGTTCAGCGAGTGACATCGGCATCAGTGACGGTGGGCGAGGAGGTGGTCGGGTCGATTGGATCCGGGCTGTGCGTGCTCGTGGGCGTGACGCACGGCGATACGGGGGCGACGGCCACACGGCTCGCCGACAAGCTCTGGCACCTGCGGATCCTTGACGACGCTGACGGCGTGATGAACGTGTCGGCCGCCGATGCCGACGCACCGCTGTTGATCGTCTCGCAGTTCACGCTGTACGGCGACACCGCGAAAGGACGTCGCCCCTCCTGGCTCGCTGCGGCCCCTCCCGAGCACGCTGAGCCCCTCGTCGAAGCCGTCGTCGCCCGTCTGCGAGATCTTGGCGCCACCGTCGAGAGCGGCCGCTTCCGAACCGACATGGCCGTCGCACTCGTGAACGACGGCCCCGTCACCCTCGTCGTCGACCTCTGACCTCGGGGGCCACAGAACCAGTACGGTCCGGCGCTATGACCAGACCGCTGCCGACCTGGTTCGACGATGCAAAGCTCGGGATCTTCGTGCACTGGACGGCAGCCGCCGTGCCCGCGTTCGCCCCGGTGACCGACTCACCCTTCGACCTGGCCGCCGACGGTGGCTGGGAGGAAGCAATGCGCTCCTCGCCCTACGTCGAGTGGTATCAGAACTCCATTGCCATCGAAGGCAGCCCGGCGGCTGTGCACCACGCCGAGGTGCACGGCAACCGGCCGTATGACGACTTCGTCGCTCAGTTCCTCGCGGGGCACGCGGGCTGGCAGCCGGAGCCTTGGGCGGACCTCTTCGAACGAGCCGGCGCGAAGTACGTCGTGCTCGTCACGAAGCACCACGATGGCGTGCTGCTCTGGCCGAGCGACACGCCCAACCCGAACAAGCCGGCATGGGGAAGCGACCGCGATGTCGTGGGCGACCTGGCAACGGCCGTGCGGGCGCGCGAGATGCGGTTCGGCACGTACTACTCCGGCGGGCTCGACTGGACCTTCGGCGGCCTACCGATGCGCGATTTCCAGGGAATGCTGGCCGCCATCCCGCAGACGCCCGAGTACCTCGCCTACGCCGACGGTCATTGGGCGGAGCTCATCGATCGCTACCACCCCGATGTGCTCTGGAACGACATCGGGTATCCCGGCGGCGCCGACCTCGAGGGCCTGTTCGGGCGCTACTACGAGGCCGTGCCACACGGCGTCGTGAACAACCGCTTCGACTGGCTTGGCCAGACGGCCGGGGGCGTGCACTGCGACTTCGTAACGCCGGAGTACTCCACGAAGGGCGACCCAAGTCGAAAGTGGGAGAGCACCCGCGGCATCGGCACGTCGTTCGGGTTCAACCGTGAGGAGTCGGACGACAGCTACCTCGCGCCAGACGCGCTGGTGCGGATGTTCATCGACATCGTCGCCCATGGCGGCAACTTGCTCCTCAACGTCGGGCCCACCGCCGATGGTTCGATCCCCTGGGTTCAGGCCCAGCGCCTCCTCGCTCTGGGTTGGTGGCTCCGCACCAACAGCGAGGCCATCTACGGCTCGCGCCCATGGGCTCGGACCGACGGGGTGACGGGCGAGGGCCATGCCGTGCGCTTCACCACGAAGGACGACGCGCTCTACGCCATCATCAAGGGCACCCCGTCCAGCGATGTGGTCGAGCTTGACGTCACGCCCTCAGCCGGAGCGCTGGTGACCCTTCTCGGGCACGACGCGCCCCTTGCGTGGGAGGGCTCGACCGTCACCCTCCCCGGACGCCCCGCCGAGGCACCCGCTCTCACGATCAAGATCACCCCCACCCCCACGCCGATCTGACACGCGCACGTTGCGCACGCCCGTGCCCGGGTGCCGAACTGGCGGGCGAGGTGGGCCGATAGCGTCAGACCTCGTGCTGGTGGCCAAGGATCTCGAGCGACACCACGGCGCCCAGGTTGTGCTCGGCGGCGTGTCCGTTGCGATCACATCCGGAACGCGCCTCGGCATCGTGGGGCCGAACGGCATCGGCAAGTCCACGCTCTTGCGAATCCTGGCGGGGCTCGAGCAGCCCGACGGCGGAACAGTGCAGCGCTCGCCAGCCACAACGACCATCGGGTGGCTCCCCCAGGAGCCAGATGCTCGTGCAGGCGAGACGCTGGGCGCGTACTTGGCCCGACGTACCGGGGTTGCCGACGCGAGCGACCGTCTCGACCGTGCGACGGCGGCCATGGGCGGCGATACCGATTCGATCGACGCGTACACCGTTGCCCTCGAACACTTCCTCGTCATCGGGGGCGACGACCTCGACGCGCGCTCTGGGGCGGTGCTCGCTCAGGTTGGGCTGGCAGCGGATCGCATGGATGTAGAGGTCGGCCACCTCTCCGGCGGTGAGGCCGCACGGGCCGCGCTGGCCGCGATCCTGCTCTCGCGCCAGGACGTGCTGCTGCTCGACGAACCGACAAACGACCTCGACTTCGCGGGCCTCGACCTGCTCGAGAGCTTTGTGACGTCCACGTCGTCGGCCATCGTCACCGTGTCGCACGATCGTGCCTTCCTCGACCAGGTCGTCACCCGCATCCTGGAGCTGCGCGAGCCTGACCACGATGGCGTCGAGCACGCGGGCGGCTGGAGTGAGTACGTCGAGTCCCGAGAGCTGGCGCGCCGGCAGCAGTACGACGGCTACAGCAAGTACACCGCTGAGCGGGACCGGCTGAGGGATCGCCAGCGCACGCAGCGAGAGTGGGCAGTCGTCGGGGTGAAGAACGCCAAGGCCAAGCAGAGCGACAACGACAAGTTCATCGTCCACAACAATGCGCAGCGCTCCGAGAAGATGGCCTCGAAGGCCAAAGCAACGGAGAAGGCCATCGAGCGACTCGATGTGGTCGACAAGCCGTGGGAGCCCTGGGAGCTGCAGCTCGAGCTCAAGGCCGCCACCCGCTCAGGCGACGTGGTGGCTCGCCTCGATGGAGCCGTCGTGGAGGTCGGGTCGTTCCGGCTCGGCCCGATCAACCTCGAGATCGCCTGGCAGGACCGCCTGGCCATCCTCGGCCCCAACGGATCCGGCAAGACCACCCTGCTGCGAGCGATCCTCGGCGAGATCGACCTAGCCAGCGGCCAACGCTGGATGGGCCCGGGCGTGAAGATCGGGCTCCTCGATCAGCGCCGGCTCCGCTACGGCGCCGACCAGCAGCTGCTGCGCTCGTTCATGGACACCACTGGCCTCGACCGCTCTGAGTCCCGCTCTTTGCTGGCCAAGTTCGGCCTGGGAGCCGACCACATGGAGCGAGAGGGCCAGAACCTCTCACCGGGTGAGCGCACCCGCGCGCTGCTCGCCGAGCTGATGGCCGAAGGCGTGAACTGCCTCGTGCTCGACGAGCCCACCAACCATCTCGACCTCGAAGCCATCGAGCAGCTCGAGTCCGCGCTCGAGGGCTACGACGGCACCCTGCTCCTCGTCACCCACGACCGCGCCTTCCTCGACAACGTCGCCGTCAGCACCACGATCAATCTCGGCGATCGCTAGCCGCGGTCAGAGGCCCGCGGCCGCGGGCGGCGGAGCTGCATCGTCCAGCCGGCAACGGCGCCGGTTCCCGCGAGCAACAGGCCGATGAGATTGCCCCAGCGGGTGTAGATGGTGAGGCCTTCGCGCAGGCGCACCTGTCTCTGGATGACGCGCTGCTCGCTGATGGCAGTCCGCTCGATCACGCGGCCGTTGTCATCGATGATCGCCGTGAAGCCGGTGGGCGCGGCCTGAGCGACCCAACGGCCGGTCTCGATGGCTCGCATGCGCGACGACGCCACTTGCTGGGTCTGCACGATCGTGCCCGTGAACGACGATCCGTTGGTGGGGTTGAGCACGAGGCGAGCGCCGGCTTCGACCCCCTCACGAGTGCGATCGGGGAAGAAGATCTCCCAGGAGATCGGCGTGGCAACCCGTCCGACGCGGCCGGGCACGTCGAGGTGGGCAGGCCGCTCCCCAATGAGCGCATCGCGCTCAGGGAGGGCGTCGCCAGCGATGGGTTCCAAGAGCGACCGAAAGGGCACCCATTCGCCGAAGGGCACCCGGTGCACCTTGTCGTAGCGCTGCAGGAAGGTGCCGTTCGCGTCGAACAGCTCCACCGAGTTCCTGAAGTGCTCCGTGCCCGCGTCCTCGATGGCGCCGACGAGCATCGGGGCAGCGTTGTCCCGCGCCAGGCCGCTGACGACGTCGCCCCACGGATCATCGACGAGGGGACCGGGCGTGTCGATCACGTCCTCGGGCCACACGATGAGGTCCAGCGGCGGATCGACGAGCGCCGTGGCCTCGACATGCCGTTCGAACACGTCGATGATCCCCTCTTCGCTCTGGCGGGTGCCCTGCTCCCCGCCTCCCTGCACCAGGGCGATCTCAGCCGAGCCGACGTCGTGACCGCGGGGGGAGACGGACGCGGCCAGCACGATGACGAAGGGGATCGCGAGCAGCCCGATGGCCGGACGAAGGGCGCCCCGCACCGTCGCTGCGGCGGCCTGACCGACCAGGAGCGTGCAGACGAGGAGGAGGACGGGTCCGCCCAGGCGCAGGACCGTGGCGAGTGGCCCCGCGACCTGACCGATGGACAGGTTGGCGAGGGGCACTCCGCCGAAGGGCCACGACGAACGGACCAGCTCGGCTACGGCCCACGTGCCGGGTAGGGCAAACCAGCGACCGGGGCCAGGCGGAGCGGCAGCGATGCCTGCGCCGAGCATGGCGGCGTACGCCACGCACGCGATCGCTGTGCCGGGTGCGGTGAGCGCGGTCATCCAGGAGAGGCCCGGCACAAAGCACCCCATGGCGATGAGCCAGCCGCGCGCAAAGCGGGCACCCCTCGGTTGGTCGGCGATCAGGCGGTCGACGAGCACCAGGCCGACGAACGCGAGCGGCCAGAAGCCAAACGGCGGCATCGAGAGGCACAGCAGTCCACCGGCCAACAAGGCTGTGGCGAAGGTGGGGAGACGCGAGGGGAGGTGAGCCACCGGGGAATGATGGCCGCTGGCGGCTCACCCCGGCAGCACGCCCATGCGCTCGGCTTCAGATCAGCAGCGCGGCACAGGCCAAGAAGGCTCGATCACGAAGCAGCGTCGGCATCCCGGAAGGTGAGGGTCACGCCGAGCTGGTTGGCCACCTCCGTGGACACCAGTGCAGCGAGCGCGGCTACCGCCTCGGCAGCGGCGGAGAGCTCGGGCGTTCCGAACGCATCGGTTACGGACGTCGGCAGCGACGCCATCGCGACTCGGGCGGCTTGTACCCGCCCATCGAGCGCTTCGCCCGCTGGCGACGATTGCTCTCCTACGAGGTCGAGCAGGCGGGACTGGCCCAATCGACTGCCCACGATCTGCTCGATGCCCTCGAGCAACGCGGCTTGCTCAGCCATGCGAAAGCTGGCCGGGCCATCCTGACTGCGCTGGGGCAGCTCCCCGATCGCGGCGGCCTCGCTCATGACGCGAAGCGTCTGATCGTCGAGCTCCTCAAGTCGGTGGCTGAGCTCGTTCACGAGCAAGCCGACGGCCGCGTGCGGATCCATCGATCGAACGAAGTCGTTGCGATACCCGCCGGTCCAGTCTGCGAGCACCTCGGCTGCGTCCTCCCCGGCAATCGACGCGACCGAGGCGGCGTATTCGCACCGGCGCGAGCCGGCAGGTGTGGTCAACGTCTCAACCGGATTGGCGAAGAGCGCCGTCTCGAGTGCGGACAACCCCCTCAAGCCCCCGCCGGCCGCAGCCACAGAGACCGCGTCGACCGGATCCGCGCTGGCGAGCAGCGCCTCGACCCCCTCGGGTCGTGCGAAGAAGCCCAGTGCGGCGTTGAGGCGGCGATCGGCCGCCGGCCCGATGCCGCCAGCGCGGGTGAGCCGGAACGCGACGTCAGCCTCCCTCCACTCTCTCCGCGCCGTAGCGAGCGCGGCCGCCGAGGGGGCCGCGCAGAGGTCGTCGACGGCGACCCTGAGGAATTCGAGTGACTCGACGAGGTGCTTGTAACCCGGGACGATCACCTCGTCGGCGAGCGCGGCGATCACTCGCGCCTGGGTGGCGGCTGCCGGCGCCTCGGTGGTGGAGCCGCCTCCGCTGCCCTCGCTGCTGCAGCCGCCAAGAAGCAGCACGCCAGCAACCAGCAGATGGACAAGGGGGCGGGAGTTCAACAGCTCCCGGTCGCGTCGCCCTGGTGCCGCGTCATCAGGCATGGCCGGGGTGCGGATGTCAGGTCGGGGTGGACGACTGGAGTGTGAAGTTGCCCACAATCCGTTGGCGGAGGCTGCCCTTCGGGTGGCAGCCGAACAACGTGGCTCGATAGCCGTAGCTCTGGTCGACGATGTGAAGCGCCGCAGCGTCGACGATCTCCACGTTGTCGGCCGTGTACACGAACCGTTCGCCGGAGAGCATGGTGATGATCAGTTCATCGCCGGGTTGCACGAGATCGAGGTCAAAGAACGGACGGGTCTTGGTGGTTCGGTGGCCTGCCACCACCATGTTGCCCAGCTGACCCGGCATCGCCGTACCCGGCCAATGGCTGGGCCCGTTGTCGATCGCAGTCAACGTGACACCTTCGAAATAGGGCTGCGAAAGGCCGATCGAGGGGATCTCGAGCGTGCCCAGCTGCACCTTCGGGGTCGGGGCCCGAGCGTCGAGGGGAGACGGATCGGGGACGGGCAGATCAGCGGTGAGCTCGTCGACGATCGTGGTGGCGACGTTGGCCACGAGGGAGAGGTCGAGCGGCTCGGGCGCCACGACAGCGACAGGCGGGACCTGGTCGTTGGTGCCGGCCCGGCCGGCGAGGGCGCCTCCCGCGGCTGCCATGAGGATGGTCACGCCGATGGCGAGGAGGCGGCGGGCCAGGCGTCGGGGGGGCGCGGGGTCGTCGAACATCGGGTTCATGATGCCGCATCCAGCCTGGCAATCACGCGACGCCCCGCGGCTCTGCCCTGGCGAATGCAGGCGGGAACGCCGAGTCCTCGGAGCGCCGCGCCTGCGACCACGACCCCGGGCATGGCCGTGACGAGCTCAGCGTCGATGAGGTCGACGCGCTCCAGGTGTCCCGGCCGGTACTGGGGGAACGACTCCGGCCAGTCGCTGACCCGCACCTCTCGGGGGCGGCCCCGCAGCGCCATGGTGCGTTCGAGATCGGCCAACACGGCCGCTTCGACCTGCCCGGCAGGCGCGGCGCCGTCGCGGCCGACCGAGGCGCGCAACCAAACGGTTCCGTCCCCCGCCAAGTGGGGCCACTTGGCGGACGTCCACGAGCATGCGGTGAGCGTGAGTCCGTCGACCCGAGGGATGAGGAACCCACTGCCGTCGAGCTCGCGCTCGATCGCGTCACGTTCAACAGCGAGCGAGATCATCCGTACCGACGCGTAGGGAATGGCGGCGAGGAGCACCGCCACGCGTCCGGCGTGGGCGCGGAGCAGCGCCGAGGCGATGGGAGCGGGCGTGGTGACCACGACGGCATCGGCATCGAGGGAGTCCTGATCGAGCTGGACGCGCCAGCCGAGCCCGTTCCGCTCGATAGTGCTGGCCGCAGCCGAGCGAACCTGCACCCCGCGCTCGGAAAGGTCGCGCAGGAGTGCGGCCGGCAGCGCGCCCATTCCGCCCAACGGCGCGAAGAAGACGGGAGCAGTGCGATCGGTGACGGCTGCGCGCTGCGCCTGACACGCCTCGATCAGCGACCGCGCCCCGCTTCGCGCAGCCACATCGAGCTGCGGAACGGTGGCGGCGAGGCTGAGTGCGTCAGTGTCGCCAGCGTTGATGCCGCCCACGAGTGGGTCGACCATGCGCTCGGCCACTTCGTCGCCGAGCCGCGAGCGCATGAGACTGCCGATGGTGACGTCGCCCGTGAGCGCCTCGAGCGGCACCTCGAGATCATGGCGAGCGGCGGCGATGCCCTGGGCCGAGACGATGCCCGATGCAGCGAGCTCATCGAGGTCGGTGGGCACGCCGAGCAGCTGGGCCTCCGGAAGGCGACGAAGCTCGCCGCGGCTCCACACATGCGCGCGCCGCTCAGAGGGGGCAACTAGGTCGCCGGCGAGACCGAGCTCCTCGCAGAGCGCGATGCCCTCGGGTACCCGAGCGAGAAAGGCGTCGGCGGCTTCGTCGAGGAAGCCACCGTCGAACGGAGTGGTCTGGAGCTTTCCGCCCAGCCGACCCGGTTCCACAAGGGTGACCTCCGCCCCAGCGATCGCGGCCTCCCGGGCGGCCGTCAGCCCGGTGATCCCCCCGCCGATGACGACGACGTTGGTCACGGCGCGACAGCGAAAACGCGGTCCGCCAGGGCGCCGAGCACCGCGGGGTCGTCGTTCAGCACTCGGGTTCGGGCGAAGGCGAGGCCGACGGCTTCAGCCGCATGGCGAGCCTCGATGTCGAGGTCGTAGACCACCTCGAGATGGTCCGAGACGAAGCCCTGGGGGCACACGAGCACGCCGTCGACATCCGGGCTGGTGGCGAGATCGCGGATGGTCTCGAGCACGTCCGGGCCGCGCCATGGCTCTGGTGTGCGGCCGGCTGACTGCCATCCGAGGCACCACCCCGCCCGCTCATCCAAACCTGCCGCGGTGGCCACCGCAGCGGCGGACTGGCGGAGCTCCTCCGGGTACGGGTCGTCTACCAGCACGCGCTCGGGGAGCGAATGCGCGGTGAACAGCACCGTTGTGCGCTGCGGCAGGGATGCCAGCGAGTCCTGCACGGCTTGGGTGAGAAAGGAGAGGTAGGTGGGCTCGAGGTGCCAGCGGTCGATCCCGGCGACGGCAAGGCTGTGCTCGCCGGCGGCAGTTCGTAGACGCTCCTGGTATTGGCCCACGGAGAAGCCGGAGTAGTGCGGCGCGAGCACGAGGCCGACGACGCGCTGCACGCCATCGTGTGCGAGGGCAGCCACCGCGTCCTCGATGAAGGGAGCGGCGTGCTTCTGCCCGAGGACGACCCGAGTCGAGCCCGGAGCCCGCGCGTCGAGGGCCGCGGCAAGCCCGAGCCGCTGCGCCTCAGTGCGCTGGGCAAGCGGGGACACGCCTCCGATCGCTTCGTAGCGCATCGTGAGATCAGCAAGCTGCTCAGCGGTCGGGGCGTTCCCACGCCGGATGTGGGTGTAGTACGCCTCGATGTCTGCAGGAGCCTTCGGCGTGCCGTAGGCCATGACGACGACGCCCAGCGGCGAGGCGTCAGCCATCGGTACGACCCTCCGCGTGGACGAGGTCCACCACCTCCTTGAGCACCCCCGGATCGAGCTCGGGGAGCACGCCGTGACCGAGGTTGAAGATGTGACCTGGGCGACCTGCGTTGCGACGCAGCACGTCGCGCGTGCGGTCGGCGACTACCGCCCATGGTGCGAGGCAAACCGCAGGGTCGAGGTTGCCTTGAACCGCCTTCCCGGGAAGCCGGTCGCGGGCGACGTCGAGCGGCACCCGCCAGTCGACACCGACGACGTCGGCGCCGGCCTCCCCCATGAGCGGGAGGAGCTCGCCGGTGCCCACTCCAAAGTGGATCCGGGGGACGCCCGTGCTCTCGAGGGCAGCAAGCACCTTCGCGCTGGCCGGCATGACGAGCTCGCGGTACACGTCGGGGGAGAGGGAGCCCGCCCACGAGTCGAACAGCTGGACGGCGCTCGCTCCAGCTTCCACCTGCGAAAGCAGGGACGCGATGGCGATGTCCGCCAGCCGGTCGAGGAGCTGACGCCACAGGTCAGTGTCGCCGTGCATCATCGCCTTGGTGAGGCCGTAGGTACGCGACGGACGACCCTCGATCAGGTAGCTGGCGACGGTGAACGGTGCTCCGGCGAACCCGATGAGGGGAGTGGCGCCGAGCTCCTTCACCACGTGGCGGACGGTCTCGGTGACGTAGGGCGCGTCGACATCCGGTTCGAACGGTCGGAGGCGGGCCAGATCGGCAGACGATCGGAAGGGCTCCGAAACCACCGGCCCAAGCCCGGGCTTTACGTCCACGCCGAAGCCGATGGCTGCGGCCGGTACGACGATGTCGCTGAAGAGAATCGCGGCGTCCACGCCATACCGCCGCACAGGCTGCAGGGTGATCTCGGCGGCCAGCTCCGCGTCGTGGATCGCGTCCAGGATGCTGCCGTCGCCGCGCAGCGCCCGATACTCCGGCAGGGAACGGCCCGCTTGGCGCATGAACCACACAGGCACGCGGTCGGCCGGCAGCCCTCGTGCGGCGCGCAGCAGCGGTGCGTCGGCGAGAGCGGGGTGGGACGCGGCCATGGAGGCCCAAACCTACGGCCCGACCTCGCGGACGGCGAAGTCGTGGTCTGATGGCCTGGTGCGCCGCTCCATCGATGACCACCCGTTCACCCTCGAGGAGGTCCCGCCCAGCGAGGAGGACCTGCAGCACCTCTCCTGGGCCGTCGCCATCAGCGACGACTACGACGACAGCGAGCCCCGCGTCGTGCTCACCCTGGAGGAGGTCGGCAATCCCGGCGCAGGCCTCATCGCCCACCTCAGCCCGGCGATCGCCCGCCGCCTACGCGTCGCCCTGCGCGACGCCCTGAAGGAAATCGGCGAAGACCCCGGCCCGTAACGAGTTCTGGCCCGGAAACGACGACCCAGGGGTCGTCGTTTCC
>JANOQG010000398.1:0-6146 GCA_031422255.1 Actinomycetes bacterium
CGACGACCCCACCTGCGAACCCCCCGTCGACCCCGACCCCTGCGCCTCCAACACCGAGCTCACCGCCGACGACCCCACCTGCGAACCCCCGGAGGTGCGTGACGTGACCGTCGATCCTCCCGATGGGAGCTCGACGCCCGACGGCGCCCCCGACCAGCTCGCCTCAAGCCCAGCCGCACCACGCGCAATCCCTACGGGGGCCCTTCCCCGGACAGGTGGCACTCCGCTAGCAGCCGCTACCGGTGCTGCGAGTCTGATCCTGCTAGGTAGCGCAGCGCTGATCGGCCGGCGACGGATGTTCCCCAAGCGAACGGGCGCCCACTTCGCTGCCTAGGAGCGTGCGGTTTCGTGAGACACCTTCAGCGCGA
This sequence comes from Actinomycetes bacterium, assembly GCA_031422255.1. Taxonomy (GTDB): domain Bacteria; phylum Actinomycetota; class Acidimicrobiia; order Acidimicrobiales; family VFJN01; genus VFJN01. Next base: position 369 of record JANOQG010000398.1, read on the forward strand.
GACGAGAACTCTGCAGGTCACCCGGAGTCGCTCCACCGCAGAGCAGCGGGGCGAGTGGAGCTTCGCATAGGTGGGGAGGTGCTGCCCCCGACGACGATCACCACCCCCGCGGCAGGGACGAGGCGCCGCAGACACCTCGAGTAGAACCGTCGGTAGCAGATGGAACCCGACCCCGCGAGGTCGCGGACGAGCAGCTGCATGACGAGGTAACCGGACAGCACGAAGAACACGTCGATGCTCAGGAAAGCCTCGGCTGGCTACACATCGCTTCCAGCCGCGCGACAAGGTCCTCGCTCACTTCCGCGAAGTCCGGGTCGAGGAAGAGGTTGACCTGCTCATGGGCATCGTGATCCATGTCGAAGAGAACCTTTCCCGGTCGCTCGACATGCCCGATGAGCTTGAACCGACCCTTGCGTACCATGGGCCAACCCATGGAGATGGCGCTGAACACGTCCCGATCCACGTCCGCCGAGCTCGGTCTACCCGTGAGATGTGGAAGCAGACTGCGGCTGTCGAAGGCGAGCCCGTCCGGAGGCAGAGCGCCGGCAAGGTCAAGCAACGTGAGCGGGATGTCCGATGTCTGGACCGGATCGGCGATTCGCTGACCTCTCTGGATGCCGGGTCCCGCAGCGACGAGCGCGACGCGGGCCAGATCGTCAAACGGTACCCAGGGCATCTTCCGCATCAGGCCGCGATGGCCAGCGAAGTCACCGTGATCTGATGTGAACAGCACGACCGTCGTGTCCAGGTCCACCTTCGCCAAGACGCGACCGACCACATCGTCGATCTGCCGTATCAATCCACGCACCGTAGCGAGGAACCGACGCAACCGATGTGGGCGCGCGGCGTCGCCTCGCGTGGGAGAGGCGTGGGTGGCCATGGTGAACACCATCGGCAGCTTGGCATTCGCCGCCATTCCGTCCTCCGGCAGGACGGAGTCGGCTGGATCGTACATCGAGGCGTACGGCTCAGGAGGATCGTAGGGCGCGTGAGGGTGCGGGAACGAGACGACGAGAAACAGCGGTCGACCGCGGTCACGAGCGGCCAGGAAGGTCGCTACCTCCCGCTCGATCCACGCCGTTGGGTGTGCGTCGAACGGTCTGGTGAACACACCGCGCAAGGTGGACTGCTCACCGGGTTCTCCATCAAGGCGCTGGTCGTCGAGGCCCTGCTCGATCAGCCAGTCGTGATAGTCATCCGTGGTGTCGCCGCGTGCGATGCTGAGCGCGCCGAGACCCTGGCCGTGTAGGTGCTCGCAAAGTCGGAGGGTGTCGAAGCCGTGGTCCGCGTGAACGGGGGCAAAGTGCATCTTGCCGATGGCAGCCGTCTCGTAACCCTGGTCCCGTAGTTCGCGAGCGACCGTCCAGAAGCCCTCGCGCAGCGCAAACTCGTTGTCCTGCGTGGGGAGCCGATGGGGCTGGATCCCCACCAGCATCGACACCCTCGACGGCACGCACACCGTCGACGTGCTGTACGCAGCGTCGAACGCAACGCCGCGTGCGGCCAAGGCGTCCAGGTTGGGGGTTTCGAAGTGACCGGCGCTGGCGTACCCGACCTGATCGAAGCGTTGTTGGTCGGTGATGAAGAGGAGGATGTCGGGTGGTCGACCAGCCAGTCGGTCGCCACTCACCGGCGGGTCCTCAGTCTCATCACGGTTCATGTCGATGCGCGACGATACCTACCATGGTTGGCGGGCATCAGGACGGGGCGGCTGAGGAGCCCGGCGCGAGTACGTCGGCCCGGCCATAGTGACCGACGACGTCGAAGTAGCGCTTGGCGTGCAACGCCTCGCGCAGGTCGCAGTCTGCGATGACGATCCCCTCCGCGTCATACAGTGGGCCGGCCACCACCTCGCCGCCGGGCGACACGATACATGCGCCCCCGCGGCCTAAGACGTCAACATCGTCGGGCAACGCCAGCGGGAAGTCAGCCGGGAACGCGCTCGCCGGGATGAACTGAGGCACGCTCACCACGAAAGCCCCGGCCTCGATCGCGATGTGGCGCATCGACGCGATCCAGCTGTCGCTCGTGTCTGCCGTCGGTGCTAGCCAGATCTGCGGGCCCCCCTCATACACGCGCCAACGCGCCAAGGGCATCCTGTTCTCCCAACAGATGAGACCCCCAACCCGGGCGCCGCCAGGAAGCTCGACCACGCCGAGATCGTCGCCCGCGCCGACCCCGTGGAACACGCGCTCGTGCATCGTGGGCATCAGCTTGCGGTGCCGGTGCAGCACCCCCTCGCCCCCGATCACGAGCAGCGTGTTGTACAGCGTGCCGGGCCGGTCGTCCTCCCGCTCGTTGATGCCGATCGCGAGATGAACGCCACGCGCCACGCACGCCTGGATCAAGCGATCCACGAGGGGCCCGCCGACGTCGATGCTCGACGCCCACATCCGCTCCCACAGCTCATCGCAGCCCTCAGTCCAAGTCGCCGCTTGCGCCGCCCACGCTCCGCTCGGGTACACGGAAACAAAGCACTCGGGGAAGACCACCAGGGTCGCACCACCGTCCGCCGCCTCGCCGAGGAGGTCGATGGCCTTGTCGATCGTCGCATCGGCATCGAGGATCACCGGCGTCGCCTGGACCGCCGCAACCCGAATCGTTTCGAACGCCGCCATGGCCCGAGAGTAGCCAGCGGGGGGGGTACGCGTGTCCGTCGTCGCAGTGCGTGCGACGATTCCCTGATGGGTACGCCACCGCTGCTGAGCGCTGCTGATGTCGACAGCTACCGGAGCTCGCTCTGCAACTGGGGTCGCTGGGGCGACGACGACGAGCGCGGCTGCCTCAACCACCTGCGACCTGAGCACACCGTCGCGGCGGCTGCCCTCGTCCGCCGCGGCCGGACTGTGTCGTGCGCGCGGACCCTGCCCACCGAGCCGGCGATCGACAACCAGCACCCGGTCGAGCACCACATGACCGGCACCGTCACCGAGGGCTATGGCGCCGACTGGTTCGGCATCGCCCCGCACGGCTACGCCACGAGCCACCTCGACGCGCTGTGCCACATCTTCTGGGATGGCAAGGTATACGGCGGCCGTCCAGCCGACGTGGTGACCGCGCACGGCGCCACGAAGCTCGGGGTCCACACGCTCCGCGACGGAATCGTCGCACGTGGCGTGCTGCTCGACATCCCTGCCGCGCTCCGCCTTGACGCCCTTGAGCCCGGCACCGCAATCACGGTGGAGGACCTCGAGGCTGCCGAGGCCCGAGCCGACGTGCGGGTGGGCACCGGTGACGCGCTCCTCGTGCGCACCGGTCGGTGGCGCTGGCGCAAGCTGCACGGGCCGTGGGACCCGCGAGAGCATCTGGCCGGTCTGCACGCGTCGTGCCTCCCATGGCTGCACGAGCGCGAGGTCGCGCTGCTCGGCAGCGACGGCGTGTCCGATGTCAACCCGTCGCAGGTCGTCGACGTGCGCCTCCCGATCCACACTGTCGGCATCGTGGCCATGGGCCTCCACCTTCTCGACAACCTCGACCTCGATGCGCTCGCCGGTGCATGCCGTGAGGAGGCGAGCGCAGCGTTCCTCCTCACCGTTGCTCCGCTCATCCTCCGAGGCGGCACCGCGTCGCCGGTCAACCCGATCGCCACCTTCTGAACCGAGGGCCAGAGGCCGAGCGGCGACAGACCCCGATCCACACCTGATGGAATGCCGACCGGGCAAATGCCGGAAGCCGCATTTACTCCATGCGGGGGGCCTTCGATCACGTGAGAGTGCGAAGGAGATGCACGTCGTCAGGCTCGATCGCCGCGCTCATGATCGCCGAGGGCGGCGCTGGTCGACGACATCAGCGCTCGGTCAGCACCTCGACGTCGTCGTTCCACACCGAGGCGTCGGTGAGCGATGGAGCGGCGTAGAGCCCGAGGTGCAGCTGGTCCAGGTCGCCATCGCCGCCCTCGACCCGGGCCGCAGACATCAGCACGCCGTCCTGCCACACGGCCGCTGCGCCCCCATCCGCGTCGAGGTCGAGCAACGTCGTCACGCGAACCCACTGCCCACGAGGGAAGGCTGCCGTGGCCTGGAAGGCGCGGTCGGCGGTGCCCGGCGTAGGGACGTGGAAGAGGTGGAGCCAGCCCTCGGAGCCGACGTTCACCGTCACGACCCGCGCCCACGCGTCGGAATCATCCGAGGTGAACGTGGCCAGGCTGATCCACTCCCCGGCGCCGATCGGGGTGTCGTCGAGCAGCGCCCAGAAGTCGACGAGGCACGGTGATCCACAGGCGCCGGCCGACCTTTGGTGGAGCTGGATCGTCGGATAGCCACGGTGGTTGGGACCGTCGACCGGCTCAGCGCCGGTCTCGCCGGTGAGCCATCCGCGGTGGGCGCGCTGACCCATGCGGTGCGTCGCACCGGCGATGACCGCGTGCTGCGTCAGGCGCGACTGAGGTGTGATGTAGAAGCCGGCCAGATCGGCGTCCTCCTCGAAGGACGTGGCATAGACGGTTCGCCACAAGGTCTCGGCTGGATCCTTCAACCCGAGGTCCTCGAGCGCAGGGGTCCACTCGAGGGCGATCGCAGCAGATCGCGGCGAGCTGGTGGCGGTGGTCGTGGTGGTCGGTTCCCCCGTCGTCGTAGCCGCTCCGCCATCGTCCGCAGTGGACCCGGCGCATCCGAGGAGGACACCTCCGGCTGCGATCAGCAAGCACCCAGCTCGACGCCAGGCGAGGTGCGTCACACCCGCGCCAGCCATGCCCAACCCTAGCGGCGGGTGAGCTGGCTTCGTGCCGGTTGGCCCAGGTCGTCGGGCTCATCGCGTCGGTTGCGGAAGTAAGCCGCTAGGCATCGGTGCTTGAGCGACCTCGTCCGCAATCACCCCCTCGCTGCCGGCACTCGACGAGAGCTACCTACCTCGCCGGCCGTAGCCGAACCCGCCGAAGACGAGGCAAAGGACGAGGATGAGGATGATCAACGTTGTGGTGTTCATGAGCCGGGGGTTACCCGATCGTCGGGATACCTAACCGGCGCCCCCCGAACCACTTCACCTGCGTGGTCGGGGCCCGTCTGAGCGGGTCATGGCCGGGTAGGGATCTGCAATCAAGCCCCGGATCTACCTCGAACGACAGCGGAACGCATGGGCGGTCCAAGCGTTTGACGCGCCGCCGACGACGAGGCGGTTCCAAAGCAGGGCCCGAGCCGTCGCCGAAGGAGCTCGCGAAGCAAGGCGCCTGCAAGGCGAGATGATCGTGCTGACTGGAGAGGCTGCACCAGCACCCCCGCCACCACCGCCCCCGTTGCTCCACCCGTCAGCGCCGTGCCTGCGGCCCCGAACTTCACCGGCTGCAGTGACCGCTGGGGCAACCAGCCGGGCATACCTGCCTGATTGATTCAGGGGTCGCTGCGGCGTGGTTCGTAGCGTCGGTGGAGCGCCAGCGGTCTTCGCTCACCAACTGCCTGCCGACCTTGTGTCTGGCTTCCTTTCGAGGTGCAGGCCATCGGTGTTCCGCTGCGGTGTGGCCGAACTACTGGTCTGACGACCGCAGGGCCATTTGCGCCGTCGGCCGGAAATCGGCCACTACCAGGGGATTGTTGGAGCCCGAGAGGAGAGTCGAACTCCTGACCTACGCATTACGAGGTGGTCCCTTCCCCAGCGGATGCTAACGGCGCAAAACCCCAGGTGGGCCTGTCCCGAGATGCGCACAGTTAGTCACTCAGTTCAGGCAACAGAGCGGCGGGCCATCCGCCGAACCGCCTATGCAGATGCGCCCATCCTGGCAGAAATGGTCGTCCCTACTTCGTGCCGACGATGCAGCGGGCCACGCCCGGAATCCTTACCTTGCCG
>JANOQG010000399.1:0-2414 GCA_031422255.1 Actinomycetes bacterium
GTGGAGACGTACTGCATCAGTCGCGGCCGACGACGCGCAGCACCGAGCCGATGCGGTCGACGGCCTCGAGCCCGCTCAGGGAGCTGAGCGTGGCGCGGAGGTCGGCTTCGCGGGCGCTGTGGGTGATGAAGATGAGCCGCGCTTCGTCGCCCATGCCTTCTTGCTCCATCGAGCGGATCGACACCCGGTTGTCGCCGAACACACCGGCCACCTGGGCCAGCACGCCGGGACGATCGAGCACCTGGACGTTCAGGTAGTAGGCCGACTCGACGTCGTCGGCCGAGCGGAAGCGAGCGACGCCGAGCTGACCCACGGATGCGTGGGAGCCCTTGTGGCGGTTCACCGCGGCATCCACGAGATCTCCGAGGATCGCGCTCGCCGTGGGCAGACCACCCGCCCCCCGCCCGTAGAACATGAGATCGCCGACGGCGGCACCCTCGACGAAGACGGCGTTGAAGCTCTCGCGCACCGCGGCGAGGGGGTGCTCCACCGGCACCATCGCCGGATGCACTCGCACGCTGATCTCATCGGCCGCGTCTTGCTCTGCCACGGCCAGGAGCTTGATGACGAAGCCCATCCGCTTGGCGAAGGCGATGTCGGTCTCGGTGATGCCGGAGATGCCCTCGTGCTGCACGTCGGCAGCGGTCACGCCGACGCCGAAGGCGATGCTGGCGATGATCGCGGCCTTCGCCCCAGCGTCGTAGCCCTCGACATCAGCCGTGGGATCGGCCTCCGCGTAGCCGAGGGCCTGTGCCTCGGCGAGCGCATCGGCGTAGGACGCGCCGGCTTCGCTCATGCGGGTGAGGATGTAGTTGGTGGTGCCGTTGACGATGCCCATGACGCGGTTGATCCGCTCACCGACGAGGGACTCTCGCAGCGGACGGATGATCGGAATCCCCCCGGCGACGGCCGCCTCGAAGAGCAGGTCGACCCCCGCGCTCTCAGCCGCTTGGAACAGCTCGGCCCCGGCGTTGGCGAGCAGCTCCTTGTTGCCGGTGATCACCGGCTTGCCCGCCTTCAGGGCCGCGAGGATCAGCTCGCGAGCGGGCTCCATGCCCCCGATGAGCTCCACGATCACATCGACATCGGGATCGTCGACGATCGACCGCGCGTCGGTGGTGAGCCGGTCGGTCGGCAAGCCGATGCCACGCGGCTTCGCGAGGTCGCGCACGGCCACGCGGGTGACCTCCAGACGGAGGCCGGTGCGGGCTTGGATGTTGGGGCCCTGGGCGGCGATCAGGTCGACGAGGGGGGCGCCGACGTTGCCGCACCCGAGCACTCCTATGCGCACCGCCACCGGGCTACCGCTCAGATCGTCCGTCACGGCGCCATCGTAGGGGGATGCCCGCGGTCACTCGCGATGCGTTGTGGCATGCCGCTACCGGCGAGCGAAGGGACCCTGCACCGCGAACGTCAGGCCATCGTCCTGGATGTTCACGAACAACGTCTGACCGTCGGGGGAGAAGCACACGCCGGTGAGCTCGGAGGAGCTGACGCGGTTGCGTGCGAACGGCTGCGCTGCGCCCTGCTCGTCGATGGCCATCAGATGCTGGAAGCCTTGGCCGTCCTCGGCGAGCATCAGGCCGCCGTGTGGCGACACCGTGATGTTGTCCGGGCCGTCGGGGTTGTCCGAGTCGGGGTTCGGGTTCGGCGCGAAGCGAACCTCGAGCGTGAGGGTCTTGCGCTGCGGGTCATAGGCCCACACCTGCCCGTCGTGGGCGGCCAGCGAGCCGTCCTCCACTCGGGCGAACGAGCAGACGATGTGGGCTCGGCCACCGTCGGGGTGATCGCCCCACCATGCGCCTTCGAACTTCCGGCTGCGTGTCACCTCGTTGTCGGCCAGCTGGTTGCGCACGGAGACCGTGGCCGCCTGCGGGTTGGGAATGGCCGTCCACGTGACCTGAAGCGTCGTGCCCACGACGGTGAAGACGGAGAGATCCGGCGCGGGTTGGCCCTCGGAGGAGCATCGCATCGCGGTGAGCGTGCCGCCGTTGCGCAAGGCGCCGTAGGCCTGCGTGCGGTCGGTCGGCTCGAAGCGGTAGACGAGCCCGTTCGGGCCACCCGCGTCCTCGGTGAGGTAGAGCGTGCCGCTGTCGGGATCCACGCAGACAGCTTCGTGAGCGAACCGCCCGAGCGCGGCGAGCGGGGTGGGAACGGTGTTGTTGCTCGAGGTGGCGGGATCGACCTCGAACACGAACCCGTGATCCCGGTCGGCGTCCGGCCCCGCCTGCTGCTCGGTCTCCTCGCAGGTGAGCCAGGTGCCCCAGGGGGTTACCCCACCCGCGCAGTTGGTCCAGGTGCCGGCGAGGCTGACGACCGTGGAGACGACCGCGAGGCGCGCGTCGAGCACGTGGGTCGTGGTGCCGCCGAGGGCCTTCGGGTCGTACGTGAGCTCGGGCGACGCAACCGTCGGC
>JANOQG010000400.1:0-5896 GCA_031422255.1 Actinomycetes bacterium
TTGCTGGCGACGCTCCTCCCGGCAGCGGTGGTCATCGTCGTTGGCATGGCCATGGCGCTCGCCCTCGGCGGCATCCTGGCAATCAGCGTGCACAGCAGCGCACGCTTGCTGCTCGTCTCCCTTGGCGCCGCGGCGATGGCCGTAGCGCTTCACCTGCCCTGGAGCCTCGACTTCCTGTCGCCGGGAACGCCGCTCACCGCGGTCACAGGTCCAGAGCGCTCGGTGGGCACGTCTGATCTTGCGGCCCTGTTGCGATTTCAGGTCGGTCCACTCGGGAGCGCACCCCTGGGGTGGTGCTTCCTCGTTGCCGCCTCCCTTCCCTTGTTGATTGGCCGCGGGCAGCGACATGCATGGGCCGTGCGCGGGTGGACGCTGGCGCTGTCCTCGTTCGCCCTCGCCTGGGCAGCGCAGCGGGGCACGTTCCACTTCGCCCTGCCGCCCGTGGAGGTTCTCCTGGTGCCCGCCGCTGTGGGTCTGGCTCTTGCGGCCGCGATGGGGGTGGCCGCTTTTGAGGTCGACCTGCCGGGCTATCGGTTCGGGTGGCGCCAGATCGCGTCGGGCCTGGCGGCGGCTGCCGTGGTGGTAGGCGTGTTCCCGGTGCTGGGAGCCTCGTTCGACGGGCGCTGGTCGATGCCAGCGGGCGACCACCAGCGCACGCTCAGGTTCATCGATGCCGAGAACGACGACGCTCCGTTCCGGGTGCTCTGGGTGGGTGACCCGGCGGCTTTGCCGTTGGGTAGCTGGCGACTGGACGATGGTCTCGCGTACAGCACCACAGATCGAGGCACAGCCGGCGTGGAGGATCTGCTGGTCGGCCCCGACGACCGGACGACGCGGTTGCTCGCCGATGCACTCGACTTGGCCCGCGCGGGGCAGACGACGCGTCTGGGCCGGCTGCTTGCCCCGATGGGGGTGCGGTATGTGGTTGTGCCAAAGGGACTGGCCCCAGCGCCGTTCTCGAGCGCGGCGATCCCTGTGCCCGAGGCGCTTTCGGCGGCCTTGGCCGCGCAGCTCGATCTCGATCCCGTCGATGTGCCCGCGGGGCTGGCCGTCTACCGCAACGAATCCTTCACGCCTCCGCTCGCCGGAGTGCCCGCTGCTGAGCGCCTTCCCGAGGCCGGCGGGATGACCGCCGCGCTCAGCCTCGATCTCTCCGGGCTGCCGTCGGCGCTTCCGAACCACGATGGCTTCCTCCGTTGGTCGGGGCCCGTCGAGAGCGGCACCTCGGTGTTCCAATCGGTGTCCAGCTCGGATCGGTGGGTTCTCGAGGTCAACGGACGTCGGATGGAGCGCACGAAGCCCTTCGGTTGGGCTCAAGCGTTCACGGTGAGAACGGACGGTGACGCCGTTCTCCACTTCCGTACCTCGCCGCTGCGCTACGTCCTGCTCGCGCTGCAGTCGCTCGCCTGGTTGTGGGTCTTGCGCTCCCTGCTTCGCCTCCGGCTTGGTGACCGCGCCATCGCGCTGGCACCGTTCGCCAGCTCGATCCCCGCCGCCGACGACGCGGAGCCGGGGGCCGAGTCGTCATGAGGGGATCGCGCATCGCATCCCTAGCCATCCTCGGCGGCGTGGTCGTCGGCGGGCTGGTAGTGCAGGCGGCCGACCAGTCATCTCCGGATGGCTCGGCCCCCGCCGACGTCGTAGGCACACCCCTTCCTGCCGCGGCTGCCGCTGGAAGCCTGAGCTCCACCTGGTATTGCGCGGGCGGAAGTGCCACCAAAGGTGGTGTGGCCGACCACGTGCTCCTGATCGCCAACGCCTCCTCCAGCGATCGCACCGCCGTGGTCACCGTCCTCGCTGGCGGCTTTGCTCCTCCCGCAGTCATTCCCGAGGACGCATCCGGGGTGAGCAGCACCACCGCGCCCACGACGACCGCCGCTCCTGCATCCAGCACCACGACGGAGGCTCCCGAGCCTGTGGAGCCCAGGGTGTTGACGCTGCCAGCTCACTCACGGGTGGAGCTGGCGCTAGCTGACCTCGTCGATGCTCCCCTCGCGAGTGCCATCGTCGAGGTGGATGGTGGGCAGGTGGCGGTCGAGCATCAGGTGACGGGGCTTGATGACGGAAGGGCCACGGCCCCCTGCAGTACGACAGCGTCGCAGTCATGGTCGTTCCCGTGGGGGGTGACCGCACGCGGTTCCCGCGAGCTCCTCGTGTTCATGAACCCCTTCCCGGACGACGCGTCGCTCGACATCTCCTTCGCCACCGACGAGGGCACTCGCGAGCCATTGCGGTTCCGAAACTTCGTCGTGCCCGGCCGCAGCGTTGTCGGCGCCTACATCGACGATGCGGGCGGAGCGCAGCGCAAGGAGCAGGTGTCGGCCCAGGTGAACGTGCGCAGCGGGCGCCTCGTCATCGATCGCATCCAGATCTTCGGCGGCGATGACGACGACGATCGCGAAGGCATCACGTTGGGGCTGGGTGCCCCGACAGCGGCCGAGATGTGGATCTTCCCGGACGGCAACGTCGCTGAGGGAGTTCGAGAGCAGCTCGTTGTGTTCAATCCGAGCGACGACGTCGCGGAGGTGGAGGTGGAGATCCGCCTCGATGACCCATCGACGAATGGTGCCCCGGAGCCCTATGAGCTCACCGTGCTCCCCGATCGCTTCGCGATCGTGGACCTACCCGACCCGCTCGCCGGCCCGGACGACCCTCCGCGGGTGCCGTTGGGAGTCGGCCACTCGTTCATCGTCCGCTCCCTCAACGGCGTCGCGATCACCGCTGAGCGCGTGATCATCGCCTCCCAAGGGTCCAACCTCGGTGTGGGCTCCGCGCTTGGGTCGCCGATTGCCGCAGGCACCTGGTACTTCGCTGGAGGCGGCGTCATCGCCGGTGAACGTGACGAAACCCTGACGCTGTTCAACGCATCGAACGACGAGATCGTCACGTTCAGCGTCGAGGTCCTTGCCGAGGGCGAGCGCCTCCCGCTCACAGACCTCCAGGACCGCGAGATCTCGCCCGGGGGTCGCATTGCCATTCGGCTCGCCGAACACACTGATCGGGACAGCCTGGCGTTGGTGGTGCGAGCCAACGGCCCAATCGTGGCTGAGCGGGGCATCTACCGCGTGAACGGTCGGGGCATCTCGCAGTCGATCGGGGTCCCGTTGGCTGCCGACATCGTGGTACTCGACCCCATCAACGGCTGAGGGGTCAGTCGGCCGGATCGAGCACGATCAGCGGGATCACGCGGTCGGTGGAGGCCTGGTACGTGTCGTAGGCCGGCCACACCTCAGTGGCGCGCGCCCACCACGCGGCCTTCTCGTCGTCTGTCACCTCGCGCGCGAGGTAGTCCCTGAGCACAGGCCCGTCCTGAAGGCTCACGTGGGCGTCGTGCTTGAGGTTGACGTACCAGACGGGGCTCTGCGGCGCGCCGCCCATGGAGGCAACGACGGCGTAGTGCTCCCCGTCGGCGACCCGCATGAGGGGTGTCTTGCGAACGAGGCCGCTCTTGCGCCCCGTGGTCCACAGGATCACGCACGGCTTGCCCTCGAGCAGCAGTCCGTCGGTGCCGCCGCTCGACTCGTACAGCTCGACCTGGTCGGCCACGATGGACCACGGGCTTGGCTCGTAGGTTCCGGCAAGCGGTATCGAAGAGCTCCAGTCGGTCGGGGTCACCTGTCTACCCGCTGCGCCCCCGGCTCGTCTGCGGGGCTCGAATCTGTCCGGTGCCCGTGCGGCTCAGCCGCAGAGGAGCTGTTCGATGCGAGCAAGGGTGGCCGCCATGTTCGTTGCCGTGGCCTTGCCGGCCCTTCTCACCGCGGGCTTGGTGAGGAGGGACTCCTGCGAGATGTCCCAGCTTTCCCGAACGAGCGTGCCGCCGTCCTGGGGCTCGAGCTCATAGCGCCAGATGCGGCCTCCCACGAGGCGGCCGATGGCGGTGGGCCCACGCGTCTGCCATGCGAGACGCCGGTCTTCCTCGAACTCGATGACCGTGCTCTCCATTGCGTAGGGCACACCCAGCATCATGGACATGCCGAAGCGGCTGCCGAGGCGCAGACGCTCAGCGGCGCCGCGCGCACCGCGGACGGTGCCCGAACCGTCGATGTCCTTGTGGCGATTCGGATCGGCGATGAGGTCGAAGATCTGTGAGGCGGGGGCGGGAATGAACCGCTCCACGCTGACAGTGTCAGGCATGGCGCGAGCCTAGGGCTGGCGAGGGCGATCGAGCGTGGGCTGCGAACAGCGCCCTACGGTGCTGTCGTGCTGCCCGACGCTTCACTGCTGCCGTTGCCCACCCAGCCCTCCGATGTCCCGTGGCCGACAGACGTCTGGCCGACTGGGGATGCGCCCAGCGTCGTAGCGTCGCTCGTCGACGAGATGGTCGGCGATGAAGACCGGTACGGCACCACCTACGGCGTGGCCATCGTCCAGGGCGGCCGACTGCTGCTCGAGCGCCAAAGCGGGGCGCTCCCGCACTTCGACCGGCCGCCGGAGCCGGTCGGACCGTCGACGCCGCTGCTGTCGTGGTCGATCGCGAAGTCCGTGCTGCACGCGGCGATCGGCGTGCTGGTGGGGGCTGGCCGGCTCTCGCTCGATCAGCCCCCCGGCGTGCCAGCGTGGACCGACGAGCGCGCTGCCATCACGCTCGACCACCTCCTCCAGATGCGCGACGGGCTCCGGTGGGCTGAGGATTACGTCGACGCCGGCGTTTCCGACGTGATCGAGATGCTCTTCGGCTCTGGCCAGGCCGACGTTGCCGCCTATGCGGAGGCCCGCCCGCTCGTGCACGCGCCCGGCACCGTCTTCAACTACTCGTCGGGCACATCCAACATCGTGGCGGCGTTGCTTGGGCGGAGCGTCGGCTCCGGCGATGCGGTGCGCCAGTTCGTGCTCGAGCGCGTGCTGCGCCCGATCGGCATGCGCTCTGCCGATCCTCGGCTGGACGATGCCGGCACCTTCATCGGGTCGTCCTACGTCTATGCAACCGTTCAAGACTGGGCCCGCTTCGGCACCCTGCATCTCCGTGATGGCGTGTGGGAGGGCCGGCGCATCCTCCCCGCGGGCTGGGTCGACCATGGCCGCACGATCCGCTCGGAGGATCCCACCGATGGCAGCCTGTACGGCGCGCATTGGTGGATCGATCAGCTCGACCTCGACCGCGGCACGTGGCGGGCATCTGGCTACGAGGGCCAGGCCGTCGCCATCTGCCCCGCGTTGGATGCCGTCGTCGTCCGCTTCGGCAAGACCCCCGCCGATCTCATCTCGAACCTGCCCCCCTGGCGCAAGCGGGTCTTCGACGCCTTGGGGTGATCGCAGGACAGCTCGTTGGTGGTGCCGCCTACAAGTCGCCGAGGGCGGCCTCGACCTCGGCCTTCGTGCCCTCCGGCAGGGTCGTGACGGCCACGCGCCCGATCCCCTCGAACCGCTTGAGCTCCTCGACGACGGCGTTGTCGAAGCCAGACTCGACCAGCAGGAGCAGGGCCGAGGTCGACGGGTCGATCCACGCGGCCATGTCCTTGACCCAGCCGTCCTCGAGGCCCTTGTCCACGAGCTTTCCGTAGAGCGCACCGGCGGCTGCGCCCCCGACGGCCGCTCCGAGGAACACGGGCCCCCCGATCAGCAGCCCGGCGAGCATGCCCCACCAGGTTCCGGAGACGGCACCTCGGAGTGGCGTGACGTCGACGGTCTCGACGATCCGTGTGTGCCCCTGGTCGTCCTTCGCGACGATCACGGCGTCGTGCATCGTGATCTTGCCCTCGCTGCCCAGGTTGGTGAGCGCGAGCAGGAGCTCTGACGCCCGGTTGGGCTTGTCGAGGACGATGGCGAGGATCTCCTGGCCAGAAGCCTCGGAGGGGGTGGTCGGGAGGTCGGTCACCCGGTGGACGCTACCGGCGCTCCGGCCTCACTCGTCGGCGTCAGCCCCGACGCCGACGCCAACCGTGCAGCAGTGTTCTGG
>JANOQG010000401.1:0-4696 GCA_031422255.1 Actinomycetes bacterium
AGCCCGCGGGGTGGTGGCTGCGGCGAGCTACGAGGCCCGGGTCTTCGGGATCCACTCAGCGATGCCCTCGACGCGAGCACAGCGACTCTGCCCCCACGCCGTGTTCATACCCGGCGACCATGATCACTACGCCGAGGTGAGTCGTCACGTGATGGCGATCTTCGCCACGTTCACCCCCCTGGTGGAGGCCATCTCGCTCGACGAAGCCTTCCTCGACGTCACCGGCTCACTCCGGCTCAAGGGCGACGGTCCCACGATCGGCGCAGCCATTCGAACTGCCGTCCTCGAGCAGGAAGACCTCGCCTGCTCGGTGGGGGTTGCCCCATCGAAGTTCATCGCCAAGCTGGCCTCGGAGGCCGCCAAGCCGAGGATCGGCCACCGAGGACCAGAGCCTGGGCTGGGCGTAAAGGTGGTCGAGCAAGCCGGTGTCCTAGCGTTCCTGCACCCGCTACCGGTACAGGCGCTGTGGGGAGTGGGCCCCAAGACGTTGGAGAAGCTGCAGAGGCTCGGGGTGGACACGGTCGCTGACCTCGCTTCTCTCGATGAGCGTGCCGCCGTCGCCGCGCTCGGCGCCGCGAACGGTGCCCACTTGCTGCGCCTCGCCGCCGGGCTCGATGAGCGCGACGTGGTCCCGCGTCAACGAGCCAAGTCGATCGGTCATGAGGAGACCTTTGCCCGCGATCACCATGCGCTTGCGTCGCTTCACCAAGAGCTGGTGCGCCTCGGTGACGCAGTCGCGGCTCGTCTGCGCGGAGCGGGGATGGCCGGGCGCACCATCACGATCAAGGTCCGCTTCCACGACTTTCGCACCATCACGCGTTCGATCACGCTCCCGTCAGCGGTCGATACGGGACCCGACGTCGTGCGGGCTGCTCGCGAGCTGCTCGACCGGATCGACCCCAGCTCCGGGGTACGGCTGCTCGGCGTGCACGTCAGCCAGCTGGCGGAGGGCAGCGCTCGGCAGCTCAGCCTGGACGACGTGGAAGCCCCATCGTGGGATGACGCGACGGGCGCGATCGACGCGATCCGCGCCCGGTATGGCGCCGATGCCATCGGGCCGGCGTCGCTGGCAGACAGCACGGGAATCCGGGTGAAACGCCGCGGTGATCAACAATGGGGACCCACCGACCTGACCAGCGGGTGAGGCCGTCGTAGGGCGCGTTGTCTCCCACGAGGCCCTGTGGAAAGATGAGCGACGAACCAACCGGGGCCGTTGAGGGAAGAGGGGAGGCACCGTGCCGCTTTCCGAGGACGAGGAACGCATCCTCCACGAGATCGCTGAGCAGTTCTACGTCGACGACCCCGAGTTCGCGGATCGCGTTGGTGAGACCACGCTGTTCACGCACACGGTACGCCGGATGAAGTGGTCGGGGTTCGGCTTCGGCGTGGGTGTGATCTTCCTCGTAGCCGCGCTGTCCACGAGCTATCTGCTTGCCTTTGGCGGTTTCCTCGTGATGCTGGCGTGTGCGCTCTACTTCGAGCGAAACCTGCGCAAGCTCGGCAAGGCAGGCCTCGAGCAAGTGTCGCGTTCCGTCAAGGCCACCAACCTGCGAGATGCGTTGGGCGGCGCTCGGGGGCGAATGCGTGAGCGCTTCCGTCACGCCGACGACGAGTAGCGGTCCCCCCGCGCCGACGTCGTGATCTGTCGCTGACGGTCCCTACGGCCGCTGCGCCACTGCTGCATCGACGGACGAGGATCGACCCAGCTGGCGATGCGTTCCCTGCGGGGCGTGCGCTCCCATGCGGCGGAGCGGATCTCCTCGGATGCCACTGAGGCAGTGGCCAGATCCTGTTCGGTGGCTCCCTGGGCCGAGTAGAACGCAGACTCGATCGCCGCGACGAGGCGAGTGCAGGCCTCCCGCGTCGTAGGGAGCAGGCCGGCGATCCGTTCGGCGCGCATCGGGAAGGTGTCGCTGGCGGTGTCCTCGTAGCCGACCAGTCGGGCGCGCTCAGCGGCCTCGACCCACAGCAAGTCGATGCGCGCTTGCATCGTGACGGCTCGTCGTCGCCGGTGCCAACGGCGCAGCCAGAGCGAGGTCGGGAACACGATCAATCCGAGGAGGACAGCGAACAGCGATGCGAGGACAGCCTGGCCAACCTTCACCAGGGCAGATTCGATGAACGAGGTGTCCCCGGACCCAGCCGTCGTGCGGTTGCCGCTCGCCTGATCGCCGAGGTTGGCCGGCGCCTGCGGAATGCTGCCGCTCCCATCGGGGATCGAGACGGGCGTCGTGGTGGACGGGGCGAAGGTGGCTCCAGGAGACCCGTTCCCCGCAGCTTGCTGTTCCGGCACGCCGGTGTAGGCCTCTGCGTTGGGTGCTCCGCGGCCGGGGGTGGGCTCGAAGCTGACCCACCCGGCGCCCGCGAGGTACACCTCTGGCCACGCGTGTGCATGCTCGCCGCGCACGTGGAAGAGCTCCGGATCCTCCGGATCGACGATCCCGGTGGTGAAGCCCACCGCAACGCGCGTCGGGATGCCGAGCGAGCGGGCCATCGCGGCGTACGCACCCGCGAACTGCTCGCAGTAGCCGGTCTTCGAGTCGAAGAGGAATGCCTCGAGCACGTCGCCGCTGTGGCCCGGCTGCACAGCAAGGGAGTAGTCGAAGGTCCGCAGGTAGTTCTGGAGGTCCAGCGCCTGTTGCGCCGGAGTTGTGGCCGCCACGGTGACCTGTCTGGCCAGGTCTTGGACACGGGGGCTGAAGTTGCTCGGCAAGGCGAGGTTGCTGTCGCTGATGCCCGGCGGAATGTCGCCAGAGAGCGCCTTCAGCTGATCCTCGGTGAGCCGGGGAGATGCGGACGTGACTCGATACACCAGGCCATCGCTGGAGGTCACCGAGTTGTCGACGATCAACGTCGAGGAGTCCTCGTCATATCGGACCTCGACGCCGGGTGCGGCGAGCTCGAGCGGTTCGTACGCAGTGGGCAGCCAGATCGCGGCCAGCGAAGCAATGGTGAACGTCTGCTCGAAGGTCTGTGCGGTCGGATGATCGGGAGCGTTCTTGAGCGTCGCGTTGACCCTCCCGTAGGTGTCGCTCGACGACCAGATCTCACCGTCGAACTTCGAGAGTGAGGTGAGCCTCCAGTAGGAGCGCTGCGGCGAGCGCACGGTGAACACTTCCGTGTTGGCCTGGTTGACGAGCCGGGACTTGATGTCCACCAGCGGACTGATCGTCACACGGGAGTCGCCCCCAGAGCCGATCTCCCTGGCGTTGATCACCCCGGGCGACCCAGCGCCTGGCACGGACGGTCCGAGCAGCGATCCGACGAAGACGGCGACGACCGTGAGGCCGCCGCCGGCGACGAGGAGGGAGCGATGGCCCAGAGCCTGCCGCTCCGACACCCAGTGGCTGCTGCCGTCCTGGCGCGCCATTCGGTGGAGGAGAAGGAAGCTCAGCACGGCGCCTGCGTACAGGGCGACGGCCCAGGAGCGACCACGCTCGACGCCGAGCAGCGCCGTGAACAGGAACAACGTTCCCGCAGGGAGCGTCGCGTCGAAGGGAGCCCAGAGTCGAAATGCGGACCAGTCGGCGACGAAGGCGATGAGCCAGATCGCGCAGGCGCTAGCCAGCACGAACCCGGCTGTGGCGGGCGCGGGTGCGCTCACGTCCTGGTAGGCCGACCACGCCTCGGCCAGAGCTACCCGCATGCTGCTGAGCGTGTCGCCGAGCGGGATCCCTAGTGCGGTGGTCGACCACTGGGTGGTCCATGCCGTGACAACGAAGGCCGCCAGAGCCATCGCGAGGCCGGACAGCGCGAGCGACGTACCGCGCCTCCGCAACATCGCGGCGACGAGGTGTGCCGCGACCGCGTTCACGATCAGGGGCCCCACCCAGCCAGCGTCATCGAACAGGCGCTGCATGCCGAGCACCGAAGCCAAGGTGATGCCGGCGAGGCCGACTTCAGCCGACAGGACAAGCGTGTGGCGGGCCTTCATCGGGCGGCCCTGGCTCGGGCGCTCGCGATGCGGGCTCGTCCGCGTCGGGTGGAACCGCGAGCGAACGTGTTCCATGCCTCTGGAAACGCGGCGTCGCGGGTGACCCGCAACACGGGGAAGGCGGGAGGAGGGCCGATCGGGGAGCCCAGGTCCCATGCCGACCGATCGAAGTGCACCACGGTCAGCGATCCGTATCGGCTGCGGAGGTGGGCGGTGGCTCGAATGTCCTCGATCGGAACCTCGGCGACGAGCACCACCAAGGCGCCTCCGGAGGACCGGCGACTCAGCAGCTCCACGGTGCGACGAAGGCTGCCTACCGGCGCCATGGGAACAAGGGCGAGGTGCTCCATGATGGCTTCGACGTGGTCCGTACCTGGCGCGAAGTCGGAGTCGGCGCCAGCGGTGGTGACGAGGCGGACGAGATCGTTTCGGCGGGTCGTGGCGGCGACGATGCTTGCCGCCGCCGACACGGCCAGCTCCATCGACTCCGGGCTGTGGGCGGTCTTTCGGACGTCGAGCAGGATGGTGGTGCGCCCCTGCCACGGGAGCTCGTTCTGCCGCACGAGCAGCTCATCGTGGCGGGCCGACGATGGCCAGTGCACGCGCCGAAGGTCATCGCCAACGGCGTAGGGCCTCAGCGCGTAGAAGTCTTCCCCGCTGCGGCCAAGGGTGTTGGGCCGCTTGGCACCGATGTGCGTTCGCATCGCGAGGGACGTCATTTCGGACGCCAGTATACAACAGGCGGGAGGGCACTGCTGGTCG